>JANXXL010000285.1 GCA_025350625.1 Bryobacterales bacterium
CCGCTTGTGCAGCCTCGCTTGCTGCGGTTTGGCATTCACCCTCCGGGTGAACGGGGACAACCTGTCTAGTATCTCGTTTCATCAAAACATAAACGCATTATTCCTGTTCGAGAGCCTTGAAATTCTTCCACCGGTGGACGACAGGAGCGGCATTGATTTCGGCAATGCCCTTGAGTATCCGGGCTTTGAGTTCGTCGAGGGATTGTACTCGGATATGCCGTAGAAAGCTTCGCGCCATTTTGCCAAACAGAGTCTCGACGATGTTGAGCCACGAGCCATGCTTCGGTGTCAAGACGTACTGAAAACGGTTGGGACGCGTGGCGAGAAACGCTTGCGTTTCTTTGGAAGTGTGTGCGGAATGATTGTCCAGGATGATTCGGATCGTGCATTCTGGGGGATGCCGCGCGTCGAGGTCGGACAGCAGGCCGATGAATTCCACGCTGCGGTGCCGATCCTCCACGCGCGCCGTGATGTGGCCGTCCTGGAGATCCAGCGCCGCCAGTATCGAACAGGTGCCCAGCCTCTTATACTCATGATCCCGGCCGATCTTTGGATACTTGCCAGGCACGGGCGGCAGGTCGGGAGCGGTATTGGCGATGGCCTGCACGCCGGGTTTCTCATCCACCGAAACCGTGATGATTCCGGAAGCGGCCTCACCGGCGGCCCGTTTCGCGTTCCGCAGCTCGACATCCTGGTAAACGATGAGAACCTTCCGCATTTTGGCTTCGAAATCCGGATCGCGCCGCTCCAGGTAATACTTAATCTTTTCCGGGTGTAGCGGTTGTGCGGCCAGAATTCGATGGACGGTCGCCTTGGCCGCACGGGACAAGGCCGGAAAACCGGCTTCCATAGCATGCTCGCGGATATGCCGGGCCAGCGCCTGCCGGCTCCAGACTTCGGCCGCATAGCCCAGATCCTTCGGTTTCGAGCAGGCCACATGCACCACCCAGGCTTTGGCATCGTCGCCGATCACCGGTTCTTTGGGCCGGTGGTAGGCGTCTTTCAGCGCCGCCATCGGCCCCATCGCCAATGCCTTCGCCACCCATTTCGAAACGCTCAGGCGTGTCATTCCGAGGCGGCGGCCGATGCCGGAGACGCTCTCGCCGGCATGAAACCCCAACAGGATCGCCGAGCGCTGCGCCTCGCGAAACGGCACGGTGCGCGACCGGCCCAACCGCTCCAATTCTGTCTTGTCTTCATCTGTCAAAACCAGCTTGCATAGCCTCGTTTTACCTGCCATGCCCCAGCGTAGCAGGGAACATGTCACTATGCTTATGGTTTAGTGAAACGAACGCCTAGGAGTCTGTCGGAGATAGATTTTCGGTGTCCGGCTTGGTTAATAAACCATAACCATGCAAGAATGTTCTAGAGCTGTTATTCTGGTTGTGTGAGCAAGCGATTCCGCACCTGTGACTTAAATCAACCATTTCTCCTCCCGCCCTCGCTACAACAATGGCTTCCGGAGAACCATCTGGCACGGTTCGTCGCTGATGTAGCCGACGAGCTGGATTTGTCCGAGATCTTAGCAGTCTACGGGCGGAAGGATGGGCGCGGGAAGGCGGCCTATCATCCGCTGATGATGGTGCGGCTGTTATTGTACGGCTATTGCCGCGGCGTCGTGAGTTCGCGCAAAATAGAACGTGCGACTTTCGAGGATTTGGCGTTCCGGCATTTGGCCGCCGACCAGCATCCCGATCACGATTCCATCGCCAACTTTCGGCAAACGCATCTACAGAGCTTGGCCGGGTTGTTCATCCAGGCGTTGCGGATGTGCGATAAGGCGGGGTTGGTGAAGTTGGGACATGTGGCGATCGATGGGACCAAGCTGAAAGCCAACGCCAGCAAGCACAAGGCGATGAGCTACGACCGGATGGTGGAAAAAGAGAAGCAGTTGCAGGAGGAAGTAAAAAACTTGCTGGCGCAAGCGGCGCAGACCGACGCCGGGGAAGACATCAAGTACGGCAAAGGCAAGCGCGGGGATGAACTGCCGGAGGAGTTGGCGCGACGTGAGAGCCGGTTGAAGAAGATCGCGGAGGCCAAGGCTGCCTTGGAGCAGGAAGCCCGGGAACGTGCGGTCGCCGAGAAGGAGAGGGTGGAGGCGAAGCTGGAAGAGCGCCGCCGGCAAGAAGAAGAGCAGGGCAAGAAGTTCGGTGGCCGTCCACCGCAGGCACCCGATCCTGAGCAGGCGAAACCGGAGGCGAAGGCGCAAAGGAACTTTACCGATCCGGAATCGCGGATCATGCTGGATGGCGCGACGAAGGGCTTCGTGCAGGGCTATAACGGACAGGCGGCGGTGGATAGCCAGGAGCAGATCATCGTGGCGGCGGTGCTAACGCAAGACGCTAACGACAAAAAGCAACTGCTGCCGATGCTGCAGCAGGTTCAGCAGAATCTGGGCCGGAAGCCGGAGCAGGTAACGGCGGATGCGGGCTATTTCAGCGAAGCCGCGGTGACTGACCCCAAGACAGAAGGGATCGACCTTTTGGTGGCGCCGGATCGCCAGAAGCGCGGCAAGAAGGACGAAATTCCGCCACCCAATCCGGATGCCAATGCCTCAGCCGCAGTAATATCGGAACCCAAGACCGTCGCCGAGACGATGCGCGAAAAACTGAAGACACCTGCCGGGCAGGCAATCTACAAGATGCGCAAAGCAGTGGTTGAGCCGGTCTTCGGGCAAATCAAAGAGCGGCGAGGTTTACGGGGATTCTTGATGCGGGGAGTGGAGAAAGTCTCGGCGGAATGGCAGATCATCTGCTTAACCCACAACATTCTGAAGCTCCACTTGGCCAAGCTGCGTCTGCAGGCTGCCTGAAACGGCTAATAAAGTGCCCATAATCAATAATATGGCGATAATTAAAGGGCCATAGAGCCGTGATTGCGAGCCAATGCACTTTGCGACGCAAAGTGGAGGGAATTTTCTCGTGTCACTAGCATTGCTCTCGCAAAAGCCCCAAGTTCATTCCGACAGACTCCTAGCGAGGTCTTCGACCTCAAACCGACCAGCGCAGGATTCTCGACTTGTGTAGAATCTCGTTCATGGCGAGCATCCCGGAACTGCTGAATGGACATGTGACGTTGGAAGTGGAATGCCTGGACCGGCTGTACCTGAACGGGTACATCGGGCCGCTGGCGACCTCCGGTGGCTTAGTGAACTTCATGCGGGAGCAATTGGGCAAGCCCATTCCATGTCCGGTGGTGCTGGGCCAAGTGACGGAGAAGTTCCGCGAGACGGTGAAAGCGCTCGCGGAAGAGCGACAAATCCCGATCCATAAGTTCGACCACAAAGAACGGAAGGACGA
>JANXXL010000336.1 GCA_025350625.1 Bryobacterales bacterium
GAGGTCGCCTGGAAGACCAATCGCGGCGGCGGAGTGGGCGTCAGCAACTCCAGCGGTCCGATCGTGGCTAATGGCGTGGTCATCGCGGGCAGCACGTGCCAATATTCGAGCCACGGTTGTTATGTCACCGGTCACGATGCCAAAACCGGCCGGGAGCTCTGGCGGAATGAGATGATCCCGCATCCTGGTGAGCCTGGTGACGAAACCTGGGCCGGTTCGCCATTCGAGAGCCGTTGGATGACGGGTGTCTGGGGTCAGATCACCTATGATCCCGAACTCGACCTGGTCTACTACGGCTCTACCGGCGTCGGCCCCGCCTCGGAAGCGCAACGCAAGATGCCGGGCGCAACCATGGCCGGCACGAACACGCGCTTCGCCGTAAGTCCCAAGACCGGCGAAGTGGTTTGGAAGCACCAGGTTCTTCCGCGCGACAACTGGGACCAGGAATGCACATTCGAAATGATGATCATCGATACGCCGGTCAACCCCTCCGCCACGGACATGCTGTCGGTCAATCCGAATGCGCGCCGCGGTCCGCGCAAAACGCTGACCGGCGTTCCTTGCAAGACCGGCATCGCCTGGAGCTTCGATGCGGCCACCGGCGAGTTCCTGTGGGCGAAGCCGACCACGGAGCAGAACATCGTCGCCCGGATTGATCCCAAAGGGCTCGTCACAGTAAACGAGGACGTCGTGCTGAAGGAGGTCGACAAGACCTATCACGTATGCCCGACCTATAACGGAGGCCGTGACTGGCCGCAAGGCGCCTACAATCCGAAATCCAACGTCATGTATATACCGCTTTCGAATCTGTGCATCGACTCGACGGCTCGCACCGATCGCAATGCCGCGCCACAGTTCGCTTACAACACGAACAATGTCGGCAAGTTCGCGACTGGCAAGGACAAGGTCGGCCGCATCGATGCGATCTCGGTGGAGACGGGAAAAACTCTGTGGAGCTGGGAGACGCGGGTGACGAACTACTCGCCGATCCTGGCCACAGGCAGCGGGCTACTATTCAACGGCTCGATGGACCGTTATCTGCGGGCACTTGATGCCGACAAAGGCGAGATCTTGTGGCAGGCGCGGCTTCCTTCACAGGTCGGCGGCGCCGCCGTGACGTATTCAATCAACGGCCGCCAATACATTGCCGTCGCCGGCGGCGGCGGCGCGATCGCTGTCACCGGCTTGGGGCTGACTCCCGAGGCGGATACGCATAGCGGCGGCAACGCCATGTACGTCTTCGCGCTGCCGCAATAGCTTACTTGCGTTCGAGTCGGCGGCTTCGAGGCATTCTCGATCCGCCGACTCCTGACTGAGCGCACAAACCAAATCACTCACACCAGATGCCAATTACGGCGCAATTTCAACAACCCTCGATACGATATTTGCACCCTAAACCAGAATGAGAACCATTCCCCAACACGGACCATCACGCATTCCAAAACACCAGGCAATCGAACTTGAGGATGGTCGTCACTCCACATCGAAGCTTTGGCCGCTTGCCACGCTCAACCGGACCATTTAGACTGTGCATATGGACGCTCGGCGCTTGGTTGTTTTCGCCCTCGCGATTGCGATTAAAGCCTTCGCGCAGATCCCCGGAGGAAACTTCACCGGTGCTCCATTTTCCGCGACTCAGATAACGGAACGCACCCAGACACTCGCCGATGGCACTCACATAACCCAGCCAGGTCAAAAGGTAGTAATGTACCGTGATTCGGCCGGGCGAACGCGCAATGAATTCACTTTTCCCGCGCCTCCAAGAAGTGACCAACCGGGCGACACAAGAGTCACCATTTACGATTCAGTCGCGGGCTTTCGATACCAACTGGACCCGAAAGGCAAAATTGCGCAGAGGTTTGCGATGCAGGTGCCTAGGCCGGCGATAGCGCAGCCCCAAGCGGCGCCACCGAGGCCAGGAGCCGCCCCGTCGGCTGTCACGGCACTCTATCCCTCAGCTGAATTCTTGAGTGCCCCAAATGGTGGGTCGTCCGGGAGCGCAGCGCCAGGGAATCCGCCGGTAAAGGCAACATCTGAACCCTTGGGGTCGCAGTTGATCGAAGGTTTGACCACTGAGGGGACACGTACAATCACCACTTGGGCGGTGGGATCTGTGGGCAACGACCGAGATATCGTCGCCACGAACGAGGCGTGGTATTCAAAGCAATTGCGAATCTTCGTCTTGAGGAAAATATCCGATCCCCGCTCCGGTGACACCACCATCAAGCTTGCCGACATCAGTCTGGTCGAGCCGAACCCGGCCTTGTTCATTCCGCCGACGGACTACTTGATCAAAGATACGACCTTGCCAACGATCAGTCAGTGAAATCGTTCATCCTTGCCGCGCTACCCTGTATGCGTGCGCACGGCCTGCGTTACCTTCAGGGATCGCAAGTGGGCCTGTACGGTCACGTGACCCAATCCAAGACGGTGGAGGCCCGAACGCGCTCCCAATTCAGATTCCGGCACGATCCCTAGGGAAGTGAACCATTCCGCCCAGAGCTGAATCTAATTCCGGCACGGGTTCTTATGGAAATTTACAAGAACGACGCCCGAGAGATACTGGAACGGTTCCTGAATTTCCAACTGAGCTCACCAGACTGCATTGCGGCGCTGGATGCCGCACTTGCCAGGTTCATCCCCAGACTCCGATGCGAAGAACTTGATGCGCTCAAAGCTCAGCTGATAGAGAATCACGAAATAATGGGAAAGGAATTAGAGCGGCGTGCTCTCGGAGCGGGCCTTAGGCACAGCACGATCCGGCAATAGAAATCAGACGGAACCATGAGTAATTAGAAAAGGTGTCGGCTGAATCATAAAGAGGCGCAGCGAAAATATCCTGAATCACGCGGTCGGTGACTTGATGATGCGCCGCACAGTCATCGTGGAAACACCCAGTTCGTTAGCGATCTGCCGGACACTATGTCCTTGATGGCGCAAAAGTGTTACTTTGACGCGGTCCAGCACTAGCCGGGCCGTCTCAAGTGCTCCGTCTTCCCTGGCGACGTAGCCTCGCGATCGCAGCTAAGGCGCGCTCGGAGCGGCGGACGCGCTCTTGCTTGGCGATCACAGCGAGAATCGCAATTACTGCATCCTTGAACAAGCCCGTTGAGTCCAGGTACTCCTCGGTGTAGCTGCGCCAGTTAACGCCCGCTGCCATCAGCCGCTCCAGATGGGCCAGCGTTGCCGAGACACCTTCGCGTGAAAGTCGGTCCAGGCTCCAGAACAGCACCAGATCAAACTTTCGCGCCACGCGCATCAGCGAACATCCGCTGGAAGTGGGGGGCGCTTGGATGTTCCGCCTGTTTCCTGGTCCACGTATTCTTCAGCGATCTCCCAGCTCTGCTTGACGCAGTACTCGCGAAGGGCAAGACGCCGTTTGTTGGGAGTCCGGCATCGCAGCCACTTCTACGCGTCGCCGACTACGCCTAAATATGGACAGATTGTTCGTGGCCACTACCTTGACCGGCGTTTCCCAGGAGTTACCCGGTGAAGTTAATCCTGTCCAGTGAATGCGGCCAAGTGAGGATGCTGAAGACCGTCCCGCCGGGTGCGCCGCCCCCTTGCGAGCGCAAAAGTAATGGACGGATACGCCGTGATCCAGGAAGAGGCCTACGCCTTCGCGGCGGCCAGAATGTCCCACCTAGTGGTATGATTAGCCACTCCAGGGAGGAGAACGCTTAATGAGAAACATCTGCGCGTTTTTTGCAGCGGCATGGATAGCCGTTTCGTTGCCGACCTTCGCTCAAGATTCCATAAAGAAGGGGGATAAAAGCTGGACGGATTTGGAGAAGCAGCTTGCGGACATTAACGACCAGTGGGTATGCGCCCATAAGCATCATAAGAATCACGCGCAAGATTGCGTGGACTTCAAGAATCAAATTTGGCCCAGTACATTCTTTGAGATCAGCATGCAGGGGGAAGTGACAGATAAACAAGAAATGGTAAAGAGACAGACTGCCACCGCAACGGCTCACCCGGTTTCTCCTGGGGATGCTGGCCCTAATCCGCAAGACTTCAAGTTAATGGCAGTTTACGGGAATGTCGCGCTGGCCACGGATCGCACGGTTTTCAAAGTCGCTGACGACAGCGGCAAGATACACGTCCGGGACCAGGCGACGGTGCTCCGGATATTTGTAAAGCAGAATGGTAGATGGGTGCCCGCTGGGGCGGCATTAGTGCCCGTAAAGTAAGATTGGAAAATGCGAACGTCCGGGTCGAGAGCTAACCAATTGGCGTAATTCCGTTCCGTCCGGTTTTGGCGCCTCATTATGAAGCTTTCGCCGGAGGCACTTGCGCGTCACCCGCTCCGCTTTAGATCTTCCGGAACGATCCCGCACCTAAGGAAGTCGTTCAGGCGGTTGTGGGCCTTGAATATCCCCTTGCTAGCGATCGAGAGTTTAACAGAAGCGTTTTTTATGCGTAAGGATCCATTAGGATGAGGTAAGCCACTCGGGAATTGACCCATTACTATTTCGAAAGCTCCGGAGGCTTGGTTCTTTAGCGCAGTCGCCTCAACGATTTCCTGAATCAGAGCACTGCGAACCTGATCCTCAGTCGTGCGCGGTTTAACGTTTGACATTGCGTTCATTCGAGCAGTTGACGCAAACGGGCATACCGTTGCCATACAACTCGGTTTCTGTTTTGCAGTAAGCGCACTGGGCCATGACGATTACCTCCATCTTGGACCGGGCTCAACCTTACTCCGATGAAATTCCGATGTCAATATGCCGGCGCCATTATGCCGGCGCCATTGTTTTACCGCAGCGAAAGCGATTTCGTGATGTTATTGAAAACGCGACATGCCTGCTAGGTCCCGCATTCGCGTTCTGCACCAAGCCTCTCGTGTTTCCTTTCCAAGGTGTATCATTGGCGCACGAAGCCCGCGCGGACAGGAGGACTCAAAAGTGATACTCACCGATGCCGGGATCACAAACGCTTTGAACCAAACGGTGCGAATGATTAGAGAGGGGGATTTAGAACAGGCGCAGGCTGGCCTCGCGGTCCTCGAATTCCATCGGCTCATGCGTCCGTTGTCGCGCCGGATTGGCCACATTGAATTGCAGCATCGCCATTGCCCGTCTTGTTGCCGCGTCGGCGTCATCCCCTGGAATTGAATCGAGCAACTCTTTCGCTCGGACTGCCCGCGGGGCTTGCCATTGAGCGTTTAACATTGATTTGACCCCCGGCCCTCCGGTGAGGTTTCCGCCGCCGCGCTGGACGCCTGCTGCAGACTCG
>JANXXL010000338.1 GCA_025350625.1 Bryobacterales bacterium
CTGATCGACACCATCGCCGAGCGCCTCAGCTATTTCGAACAGAAAGAGGACTACAAGGTAGTTTCCGTCAACGGCGTGCCCGTCACAGGTTTCAAGCACGAGCAAAAAAATGGAGCAAGTTCATCCGGTGAATTCGGCTCCATCCTGAAAGAAATCTTCGACCCTGAAACCAAGACGGAATTCGCTTGGGAACGCTGGGCCACGCTGCGCGGAAAACGCATGTACGTGTTTAGTTTTCACGTGCGCCAATTGAATTCCAAATACAGCATTTATGCGGAAGCCGTCAAGCGAACCGTCATCGCGGGTTACCACGGCTTAATTTATGCCGACCGCAATACCAACATGGTGATGCGGATAAAAATGGAAGTGGAAGGCTTGCCGGTTGATTTTCCAGTTCAGAGCGTCGACCTCGACATGAACTACGATTTCACCAAAATCTCGGGGCAGGAATATC
Source organism: Bryobacterales bacterium (assembly GCA_025350625.1). Taxonomy (GTDB): domain Bacteria; phylum Acidobacteriota; class Terriglobia; order Bryobacterales; family Bryobacteraceae; genus Palsa-187. The sequence goes on from JANXXL010000338.1 coordinate 455, forward strand.
TGCTGCCGCTGAAATCCGAGATCCGCTCGCGTGAAGGCAAGTTCATGGTGAAGAACGAGGTGGAATTCCGGCTTTATAACCGCTTCGGCGCTGAAACCAACATCCAATTCGGCGACGTGCCTGACGCATTGCCCGAAGACGTTACCAAAGAGCACCCTCCCCAATAAACTGTCTATTTGGGATACATATGGTCGCGCGTCATGGGTGCCGCTCCATTCGCACCCCGCTTCGCCAGCAGGATTTGGTGAAGACCCAATCCACCTTGCTCAAAAGCCACCGACGAACCGGCCAGGTATAAGCACCAGGTGCGCCACGTCGCCTGATCCACAGTTTCGAGACACGCTTCCCGTTGCGCCCTAAGACGATCGACCCACGCGCGGCAAGTGAGCGCGTAATGCCTCCGCAGGTTCTCGACATCCAACACCTCGAACCCCGCGTTTTCGGCCGCGCAGATCACGTCATGCAAATATACAATCTGGCCACCCGGGAAAACCGTGCGCGCGATGAACAGGCTTTGCGCGTCGCTATGCAGCGGAGCGGGCCGCGTAATTCCGTGATTCAGAAATAATCCGCCCGGAGCCAGCAGATTTTCGACCTTCCGGAAGTAATCTTCCAGTTGCGCCCGCCCCACGTGCTCGAACATGCCCACCGATGAGATCTTGTCGAATTGTCCGGTAACATCTCGATAGTCCATCTCCCGGGCCGTCACTTTTTCCGGGAGTCCTTCCGCTTGAATCCGATGGTTAGCGTACTCAAATTGCCGGTGGCTCAAAGTGCAACCCTCCGCGTAAGCCCCGAATTTTCGTGCCGCGTTGAAGACTAGCGCTCCCCAGCCGCATCCAATATCGAGGAAGTGTTCCCTTGGACGAAGGCTCAGTTTGCGGCAAATGTGGTCGAGCTTAGCCGCCTGCGCCTGATCGAGCGAAACATCCGGGCGTTCAAAGTAGGCGCACGAGTACACCATCTGAGAATCTAAAAATTGCTTGTAGAAATCGTTCGAACGGTCGTAGTGGAATCGAATATCACGCGCTGCAGCGTCCCGGCTAACCCAGCGTTTCGTGAGCCTCCACGGATTCCAGCGGCAAATAGCGTCGAAAAACCGGCGCCGCACGGTAATTTCGGAACGATGCAATTGGAAGCGGACAGCGGCGACAAAATCCCCACGCACCTCGATATCGCCCTGCACAAACGCTTGTCCTACGGAGTAAGCGTCTGCCTGCGCGAGCCATTCGCGGCCGCCCTTACGGCGGGGAATAATTTCAAAATCCTGCGCCGTAGCAGGCGCAGCGGCAGAGGCACGAATAGACATCGAACCAACTCCCGAACGCCATGTTTGTACCACACTCCGCCTGCGGCGGCAAACGGGTATGGCGAGCGGCCGGCCTAGGCAACCGTTTGCGTCCCGGCAGTGGCTGCGGGGCGAAACGGCGGAATACGGCTGTCGAGCGGCATGATAACCCAAGCGATGATGTATGCCAGCAGAACCAGTCCGCAGCTGAAGAAAATGCCGAGGACGACGAGGAGCCGAACCAGCGTCACGTCCACGTCGAAATAGTGGGCAAGACCGGCGCATACCCCCGCGATTTTCTTCCCGTCCACCACGCGAGTCAGGCGCCTCGGGTCAACATACCCGGAAGCACTTTGCCCGCGGGACTCAGACCCGACCGTTGTCTGTTGACCGCACTCCCGGCAGAACTTATCCTCGGTTCCAATCTGAATCCCACAGTTTCTGCAATACATTGCCATCTCCTTCTTAGTAAAGGATACGACGCCGGGCAAGGCAAAGTTCCCCGAATTCGCCCGGACGACGAACTGATAAAATCGAACGGTGACGATTACACGCAGGAACCTCCTCCGTTCCCTGCCGGCAATGGCAGCCGCGTCCGCCGCGATGGCGCAATCCGGTAACCCGGCCATCCGGCTGCGAAAGATCAACCACGTTACCGTCAGAGTTTCCGACCTCAAGCGTTCCCTGGATTTCTACCAAAGCCTCTTCGGCATGGCAATTCAGAGCCGTCAAGGCTCGACCGTCGGTCTCCGGATTGGCCCAGGCCCGCAACACATCGGCATGAGCGTAGCCGCAGCCAACGAAAAAATCGGCATCCACCACTTCTGCATGACAGCCGACGGTTTCCAAGTCGATCGAGTGCTGAAAATTCTAGCCGATCACGGCGTCACGCCCAGAGGAGAAGCCGCCGGCGCCGCCGGTCCGCTGAAGTCCTATGTCAGAATGCGCCATGAAGCCGAGGGCGGTGGCAAAGAAGGCTCCCCGGAGCTTTACTTCACCGATCAGGACGGCATTCTGCTCCAGCTTCAGGATGTCAGCTATTGCGGCGGAGCCGGTCCACTGGGCAACGTGTGCCTGACCAAGCCTGAGCCTGCGCCCCGCAAAGGACTGCTGGCAGTGCGCGATCTCAGCCACATGACGCTCAACGTTTCAGACCAGGCGCGCTCCATCGCTTTCTATCAGGAACTTTTCCAGATGCCGGTCCAAGCGCATCAGGGACCTTCGCCGATTTTAGCGGTCGGTTCCGGCCCGCAGTTCCTCGCGTTATCGGGACGCGGCGGCCCCCGAAACTTGGGACCCGCCCATGCCTGTCTGCTCATGGACGGCTTTAACGTGGATAAGGTGCTCAAGGCCCTTGCGGACGTTGGCGTAAAGGCGCGAGGAGACGCGACCGGCCCTGTGAGCCCCCTGACGTCATACGTGAGAATGCGTGGTGAAGAAGCAGGCGGCGCCAAGGGAGGAACTCCCGAGCTGTACTTCTCCGACCCCGACGGGATCCTGCTTCAACTCCAGGATTCGACCTATTGCGGCGGCGCGGGTTACTTGGGCGACGTCTGCCGGTGAAAGCGACAGTCGGCGTTGTGATTCGTCCCGCGGAAAAAGCCGATATGGCGGCGATTCGCGGCCTGGTGCGGCTATTTCCCCAACAGTTAGTCCAGCAAAATCTCCCGCGCATACCATCATTTTTAGTTGCCAGCGCGAGCGGCAAGCTCGTAGGCTGTTGCGCCCTCCAGATTTACTCGAAGCGATTGGCAGAAGTCCGCAGCTTGGCCGTTCATCCGGATTTCCAGGATCATGGGGTTGCTTCCATGCTGGTCGAGCGCTGCACGCAACGAGCGCGGGAGCGAGGAATCAAAGAATTGTTCGCCGTGACCAGCCAAAGCTCATTTTTCAGAAGGCTTGGATTCGCCACCTTCCGTCGGGAAAAGACCGCGATGTTTTTAGAGTTAATTCCGCCGTCCGCGCGCTAGGCGGTGGCGCCGCGGATGGCCCGTCTCACCAGGTTTCGCATCAAGGGAATCTTGTATCCGTTGTGGGCCAGTGGCTGCGCACCCTCGATCGCAAGTTCGCCCCCTAAATTGGCCGTCTCTTCGTTTCTAGGCTTACCGGATATTGCGTTTTCAACCGAGGCCAGGCGCACGGGGTGCGCGGCAACAGCGTTTACGACGATGCGGGATCGCTCGATCTTTCCGTCCGCGAGCGCAAAAACCGCCGCCACGTTGACGATGGGGAAGTCCCATACTTGGCGTTCGCGCACTTTTTCAAAATAGAACTGCGCCCCGGCCCAGGTTGCCGGTATGCGGATGGTTGTCAGCAGATCCCCCGGCTCAAGCACAGTCATCCGCGTAATATCGAGTGCCGGGCCAATGAAGAATTTCTCGGCGTCGACCACTCGCACGCCTTTCGACGAACGAATCACCATCTTGGCGTCGAGAGCCACCAGAGCCGGTGCCGTGTCCGAAGGATTCACCGCGACACACCGATTCGCGTCGAAAATCGCGTGCTCGCGGTTGATGGCCGTCGGAGTGTCCGCGAAGCAAGCGTTGCCGCCGGCGCGGTAACAGGACCAGCCCCCGCGGTAATACCAACACCGCGTGTCTTGCGAAACGTTCCCGCCAAGCGTTCCCTGCGAACGAATCTGCGGCGAAGCCACCAGTTCGGCTGCCTGCGCCAGAATCGGATATTTCTCTTTCACCAGAGAATGCCGCACGATATCGCTCAATATGGTGGCCGCGCCGATCTCAATGCCGCCATCGGGCGACGCCGCCACGCCCTTAAGCTCCGCAACGCCGCTGATATCGACGACCACGCCCACGCGCTTATTGCGATCCTTCAACCAATCAAAGGTATCGAGTCCGCCCGCCAGCACCCACGCAGAGGTTTTATATCTGTCAAGCAGCGCCAGCGTATCGTCGATAGTCGACGGCTGAAACAGCTCGAAAGCAGGCATTACATCGTGTATCAGTGCCATGTTTGGCCTCTCTTCCTAAACGTTCGAAGTCAACCCGCGGTCGACGCGCTTCTTGGCCTCGAGCGAGGCAAGAATCATGTCGATTCCCACAGGTGTCCGGCGAACGAAGTCGTCTCCGATGGCTGCGGCCAATGCGCAACGGACCGCCGCCGCGCCCGCTCCTACCGCCGCCTCAGCCATCCCTTTCGCCCCCACTGGCGTTTGCGGATCGGGAAGATTCACAGCATCCCAATCCATCTTCTCCGGGATGTCGAGAATACTCGGCGGCCTGTTGTAATGGAAACGCTTGGCGAGCGCCACGCCGTATTGCTGGTCGTAAACCCATTTTTGGCTGCGCGTGTACCCAATACCCTGGATCGCGCCGCCGTGCAGTTGTCCCTCCAGGCCTCGCGGGTTAACCACGGTGCCGCAGTCGGCGACGCACAGATAGTCGAGAATTTTGTACTCGCCCGTCTCCAAATCCACCTCGACCTCGGCGAAGCTGGCCACGAAGGCCTGGTTGCTTCCTTTGCGTCCGTAGTTGTCCTTGGCTACGCCCATCAATCCAATCCCTGCAAGCGCAGCAGCCGACTCTTTGGTCATGGCGTTGAGGTCTTTGGCTACTTCGTGTCCGTCGTACTTGCTTCCCAACGCAATCGCGCGCTTTGCGGCTTGGGCATAGCTCATTCCGCTCGCGGGATTCCCCTTGCGGAACACGCGCTCGTTGCCGATGGTGTAATCCTCGGCCTGGCCGCCGAGATCCTTAGCAGCGATCTCCTGCATTTTCTGTTTGGCGTCCATAGCAGCCGCGTGATTGGCGCGTGAAGTCGCGTGTATCGTCTGACTGCCGCCCTGCCGCGAGCTCCAGGGAAGATGCTTCGAAGTGTCTCCCCAAATGACCTCACACTTTTCCCAAGGCATATCGAGAAATTCGGCGGCGACGCGGGCCGTATCGTACACAGAGAGGGTCCCCATGTTACCGACGCCCGAGTAGATGTTCAGCTTGCCTTCGGGCGTGAGCGCGATCATGCCGTCAAATCCGATCGTGCCCGCCGAGAAGTTCGCGAGCGATACTCCGACGCCCGAAACTTTGTTCCCGCGCACCTCACCGTTTCGCTTCTTCCGCTCCGCCCAGTTGAACTTCTCAGCGCCGCGCTCCAGGGCCTCGCGCGCGAACGCGCTGGTGAAGTGGGTCCGCTCTCCGTTCTTTTCAGGAGCGCCGTACGCCATTCCGGTAGTTGGCGCGTTGATCTTGCGTATTTCCACCTCGTCGATTCCCAGCTTACGCGCCGCCTGGCAGATCAGCGGTTCAAACATGACCGTCGATTGCGCTCCGCCAGGGCCGCGCTGAGGACCGTGCGGCGGCGTGTTGGTGAACACCGCCGTTCCGCGAAACCGCATGTTCAGAGGCGTGTAGTTGGCGGAGGCTACCACCGCGCAAGTCCCGTAATCGCCTCCCCTCGCGTAAGGGCCGTTGGCCTGCACCACGAACATATCGAGCGCCACCATCCGGCCTTCTTTGCTAAAGCCCATCCGCGCCCGCATGATCAACCCGGCGCGCGCGCGTCCGATGAAGTGGTCCTCTTCGCGCGAAATCCGCATCATCACCGGGCGGCCGGTTTTCTTGGCCAGCAGCGCCGGAATGGCGGTGTGCATGTGAGTTTCCGGATTCTTGCCGCCAAACCCGCCGCCGACGTACTCGCCCAGCAAGACGACATCCTTCCAGTCAGCGTTGGACCAATTTCCAACCGTTTGCCTTACGTGAGCCGTCGATTGCGCCGAAGCATGCAGGAAAAGCTTGCCGTTCTGCCAGTAAGCCATCGAAGTGCGAGGCTCCATGCACTGGTGCGATGTCGATTGGCAGACCACCGTCTCGTCAATAATGACCGCCGCCTCTTTGAAAGCCGCGTCCACATCGCCGACCTTCCAGGTATCCGGCGCCTCGCGCATCGGGAGCCGCCCGGCTTCGACTTCCTTCCAGTCCTCTGCGGTCCACTTGAGCGTCTTCGCGACGGCGCCGTAGTAAACGTTACCTTCCGTGCGGGCATTGGGTCCGCCAGGACGCAAACTCTGCAGCGGATCGACACAGAACGGAAGCGGTTCCAAGTCTATCTTGATCCGCTCGATCGCGTCCGCCGCCGTCAACTCGTCCACCGCCGCCACTGCCAGAATCGGCTGACCGTGAAACATCGGCTCATTCGTCAGCCCCGGCTCGGCCTTTATAGGAAAACCGCGTCCTCCTTTGGAAGCCGGCCCTTCTTCTTCCGCCGCCGCCGCGCCACGGATAACAGGCGCGACCACCGGCAGCTCATCGGCGGTCAGGATGGCGTGCACGCCCGGCATCTTGAGCGCCTCACTCGCATCGATGTGGCGGACCCGCGCGTGCGGCATCGGGCTCAATAGCAGTTTTGCGAACAGCATGCCGTCAGCGCGGTAATCCTCAGCGTATTTCGAGCGCCCGGTGACCTTCGCGATCATATCCGGTGTCTGATAGTTATGTCCGATCAGCTTGTAAGCCATCTCAAGCCCTCCGCATCAGGTCGCCCGCGTGCATCATGGCGTTCAGAATTTTGTTGTAGTCCGCGCACCGGCACAAGTTCCCCGAGATCCCATGCGCCAGTTCCGCGCGCGTCGGATTCGGGTTCTCCTTCAAATATCCCGCTGTCGCCATGATGAATCCCGACATACAGAACGCGCACTGAAAGGCCTGTTCATCGACCACCGCCTGCTGCACGGGATGAAGAGTCCCGTCGGGCGCCGCCAGCCCCTCGATCGTCACCACTTTGCCGCCGCGCACCGTGTGAGTGAGAACCGAGCACGAGTAGCGCGGCACATCGTCAATCAACACCGTGCAGGCCCCGCACTCCGAGCGATCGCACCCCAGTTTCGTCCCCGTCAGGCCCAGCTTGTAGCGCAGGGTCATAGCCAAAGTCTCCTGCTTCATGACATCCACATGCCGAAGCTGCCCATTGACGTTCAACGTGATCAATCGTTCGACCGACCCCGCGAGCGACGACTTGCTAAGAACCGCAGCGGAGCCCCGGTAAAGGTAAGTGGCCGCCGAAGCCGTGACGCCGGCTGCGATTACGCCTTGAATCAACTGCCGCCGCGTTAGGGACCGCGGAACGTCCGGGGTTTCTGGCGCTTTCTCCATATTTGAGTCCTCGGGTTCTAGCTAAATGAATGAATACTCTACCAATGGAGCGTATCGCCCCATGACCGGAAAGTCAAAGCCGTTAGCGACTAGCGCCCCGCTCGGCCGCTATTTCTGACCTAACGCGGGCTTGGTCGTGACCAGATGCTGGATGTCCTGATTGTTCTCGCTGCAGGAATATTCAATTATTTCCGGCAACTCCGCAGTCAACTGCAGCGGCTTCAGGATTCTCTTCTGGCTCCAAGGCTTCGAGTACATCTTAGGATCGTCAACCGTGTATTCGTACTCGATGTTCTGGGGAGTCCGGTGGAATCGCTCGGTTACATGCAATTGATCGCTGTGTTGATGACCCGCGGTATCGAGCCAGGTCCATGGCGGACCCTTCAGGCCCACCGTATCGACGACCAAGTCATCGCCCTCCCAATGGCCGGTCGAGTCCCCCATAAAAGCCGGCTCCATATTCTTCGGATGGGGCCGCGCGTTCAAAGGAATGGCGCGGAACGTGTGCATGTACTCAAAGAGAATCAGAAAGTAATCCGCGTTCTGGACGAACTGCGCCGGATAAGGCGATTGCATGATGCGCGGCACGCCAGGGAGCCAGCAATTGGCTGTCGGATCGTCTTTGGCATCGTGATTTACGTAAGCCGTTTTCCCGGCGGGCGTGTAGGGCACAGTGCTCTCTCCGGAAGCAACTTTGTCTACTGTGCCGGTTGTGCCCGATCCGCTCGGCTGAGCACCGGCAGCCATGTTAGGGACGTATGGAATATCGAAAAACCCGTTGAAATCGGGCTTGCCTTGCGGTGTCCTTGGAATCTGCTTAGAGACCGGCGCAGCGCCGCCGACTTGAGCCAACACTGGTAGCGTTGCGGACCAAACCCAAGCAGCGCCAAGCGCGACAACGTGAAGAATCTTGGCACTCATGGCTTTTTGGCATCCGCCGCGGCCTTTTCGAGCGCGCGAGCTCCGCTGAGCAGGTTCGTCATTCCGTAATTGCCCTCATGACACGCGTACTCGTAAAGCGGACCCTCGGCCCTCGACATGGGAAGCGACACGGTCCAGGGTTTGGTATAGGTGGTAGGATCGTCGACTGTGAATTGGTAGTCGATGGTCTCTGCATCCACCCTCGTGAAGCGCTCGATCACATGCAGGTTCTCACCGGACCCCCGGCAGCAATTAAATGAATTGGAAATAATCTTGTCGCTGTAGTTAGTGGTGTCGACCACCAGGGTATTCCCCTCCCAATGGCCGCGCGAATCGCCCAGCCACAGGTGAATGTTGGCGGGGAGGTGCGGGCGCCCGTCGAGTGGAATAATGCGGGTTTCGTGGATCATCTCCTGCTGGATGGCCACGTATCCGGGAGCCTGGTAGATCTGCACGTTGTTGTTATAGCCGCCGGAAAGTTTGGGCGCGCCGCGCGTAATACAACGCTCGCCCAGGTTCCGGTCCTCCCAGGAATCGGCGGGATCGCCGCCGCGTCTGCGCCGGTCTTCCGCGCGGGCGGCCATCCGCTTTTGCGCCTCGGGCGTGAACGCGGGTATTCTGCCATCCGGAGGGTCGATAACGAGCGAGGTCCGGTGGGTCTTGACGATGTGCGACCCAGAGTCGTACCAAAGCTCGTTATAAGCGCGACTGAGGTCGGCTTCGACGCCGCCATCGCGGCGATCCCGATTCCCTTTTTCGAGGAGACTTTTTTCGTAGTCTGCCACCTCTTTTTCAGTGAAAAACTCTTTGCCAGCCAGGTCGCTGGGCCTTTCGAGGGGCGTCATGGTGGAGTAGGACCAAATTCCCTGGAGGTCGGGCTGGCCGTCAGCGGTGCGTCGCGTGGCTCCGGACTTCGCCACGGGCGCAGCCTTCGCTTTGGCGGCGGTCGGGTTCTGGCCCACCGCAGCCGACGGCGCGAGCAACCCTACGGTAATGAGGGCCTGGACAGCGCCCATGACAGCGAAACTTCGATTTCTCATGGAAGGCTCCTGTGGCTAGGGTATATACGAATCATTTCGGTGTCAATGAGCGAAGGGTGGGAACTATCGCTATTTCGGCCAGCGGCACTTCTGATATGATCACCTACGAACACAGAAGTGGAACATTTATGACTACACGAACTCCGCTCGCTATCATCCCGCTCCTCGCCATCTGGGCGGCCGGCGCTGCCGAGGCGCAGATTACCAAGAACCCGATTCCGGAACCAATCGTGAAACGCGGGCTCGCCGTGGAGGTCAAGGATCTCATTCGCCTGCCCGATACCCGCGAGTTGCGTCCTTCCGATCAGGACGTGGCGCCGGCCGCCTGGGCGCGGGTGAGTTACGTGCGCGATCTCCCGGATGGCCGCCGCTTCGCCAATGACTCGCGAGGATTGCTGTACTGGATCGACGCGAACAACCAGCCGCATGTATATGCCGACGTAGGCGCGGCGTTCCCCAATTCAACTTATAAGCGCCTGGAAAGCGGCTTTGTCGGCTTCGTCTTTCACCCTGAATTCGCGACCAACGGCTTGTTCTACACCGTGCATTGCGAGACCGGGGCGGGCAATCCGAAAACACCGGACTTCATTCCAATCGGCTATGGCTTGAAAGACGTGACCTACCACAACGTCATCACGGAATGGCATGCGACGAACCCGGCGGCGAATACTTTCACGGGCACGCGGCGGGAAATCCTGCGCGAGGCTCACGTGGTCGAAAACCTTACCCATCCGATGGGCGCGGTGGAATTCAACCCGACGGCGAAACCCGGCGATGCGGATTACGGTCTGCTTTACACCAGCGGCAGCGATCATGGCTTCAGCAATGGCGGCGGGCCGAACGCGAGCAATCCCGCGCAGACGCAGCGGCTCGATTCCATCATCGGCGCCATTCTGCGCTTCGATCCGCGCAGTCCGTCGGTGACGCATGGACAGAAGGGGCTCGGCGACTACACCATTTCGATGGCGAACAAGTTCGCGGCCGACGGCAACCCCAACACGCTGGGCGAAATCTACGCCTACGGGTTCCGCAACGCTCACCGGCTTTCGTGGGATACCGATGGCACCATGTTCGCCTCCGACATCGGCATGGACAACATCGAAGAGGTCAACATCGTCCGCAACGGCGAGAATTATGGCTGGATGAAGCGCGAGGGCTACTTCGAGAACGGCCGGGTGCGGGGCGGAAAGTTGAATGAGCTGTATCCGCTGCCGGAGGAGATTCTGAGCGGGAAAGTGAAGGACGGATTTACCTACCCCGTTTTGGTCTACGATCACGACGAGGGCCGCTCGGTCACCGACGGCTTCGCCTATCACGGGCGCATTGCGGCGCTGAAAGGCAAGTTCGTCTTCGGCGACATTCAGTCGGGACGCGTGTTTGCTTCCGACCTGGCCGCGATGAAAAAGGCCGACGACGGGATTCCGCAGACGGTGGCGCCGATCGAAGAGGTCCAGCTTTATATCCGCGACGCCAGCGGCAAGCGCGTGGACGTGTCGTTTCGAGACCTGATCGAGAAGGCCATGGGCAAGGCGCCTCCTCGAGCCGATCTGCATATCAGCCACAGCCGCGACGGCGAGTTGTTCCTCACTTCTAGGCAGGACGGCATGATCCGCGTGCTGGTGCCCGACGATGGCGGCTCCGCAACCGCGCGCGCTCTCAGGTAGACACCGAAGCATTTTTCTTGCGCTCCGGCCGGCACGCTCAGCGTTGTCCCTTGCGTGGTCAATCCCTCGCATCCGCCACCCGATCTTCAGGCTCAGTCTGCGGCAGATAAGACTAGTACTATACGTTGAATTTGATCTGGCTGTAATGATTGACTCGGTTTTTACGTCTTGCCCATGCAGGAGGTACTCGGATATGAAAAATGTGAAGCTTTCGACGGTTCTATTTGTGATCGCGCTCGCCGGCTCGGCATCGGCCAAGCTGATACCGAG
>JANXXL010000211.1 GCA_025350625.1 Bryobacterales bacterium
GCGAGGAAAAATCGGCGGCCGCGGGAACGGACGATCTCCCATTTTTTCCGCAGGGAGTGTACGGAGCGCGGGAGGCCAGTCAAGGCTCTGCGACCGCTACGCGGCGCAAAGAACGCGGCCTTGACTAACCTCCCTCTCCGCTCCTGTGTTGCTTCCAGCTAGGAAAAAATGAGAAGAAAAAATGGGAGAGGGAGCGCAACGCCGATCTACTGCTGCGCGCTGCTGCGCGGGTAACCGTTGTCGCTGGAAGCGACGAGAGAGTTAATCAGGCGAATGACCGCGCGCTGATCCCGCTCCGGCAGTGACTCCATGCGTTGAAATCTCTTCCATAATCGCCGCTGCTTTGGGGAGTTATCCGGTCCTAGCTTGGCAGGTTTGATGCCGAGCAGCTCATCGGCAGTGACTCCTAGGATGCGAACAAGGGCAACGAGAATATCGGGAGTCGGCAGCTCCCCTTTCGTTTCGTAATAGGAAATGACTCGCTGAGTGGTTCCCAGGGCTTTCGCCAAATCAACCTGAGTGAAGCCGCGCTCCGTTCTCAGCGCAAAAAGGCGCTCCCCGAAAGAGGTCTTGGGTGGTTTTTTGGCTGGCATGTCGGAGGCGATTGTAAGGGGCACTTTACGACTCCATTAAAACTCTTTGACAGTATATACATAAATGGTATATCTTCCGTCCAGCTTCAGGAACCAAAAGTTTTGCAAAAAGGTCTTGACAGGGTTTTTGCAAAAACCCCGGAAAACGAACGGAGGGAGATGCCGATGGCGCGCATCGCGGAGAGCGAGATCGAGCGGCTGAAGCGTGAAATCTCGGTACAACGGCTGGCGGAGGCGCGCGGGGTGAAACTGAAACGGCACGGGGCGGACCTGATCGGCCTGTGCCCCTTCCACGACGATCATGAGCCGTCGCTGGTGATCACGCCCAGCAAAAACCTGTGGAACTGTCTGGGCGCGTGCCGCCGCGGTGGGGACGCAATCGCGTGGGTGATGCGCTCGGAAGGCGTGAGCTTCCGTCATGCCGTCGAGCTTCTGAAAGAGGACCTGCCGCTGGGACCAAGCGCGCGGCCAGGCGGACAGCGATCCACAGTTCCGAAGCTGCCAGCGCCGTTGGAGCGCGATGCCGACGACCGTGCGCTGCTGTTGCAGGTAGTGAGCTTCTACCACGAAACGCTGAAGCAAACGCCGGATGCGCTGAAGTATCTCGCCGCGCGCGGCCTGGAATCCTCGGAGATGATCGCGCACTTCCGGCTGGGTTATGCCAACCGCACTATCGGCTATCGTTTGCCAGCGTCGAACCGCGCCGCCGGTGCAGAGTTGCGCGGGCGATTGCAAAAGCTGGGCCTGTACCGCGAGACCGGACACGAACACTTCAACGGCTCGGTGGTGATTCCGATCTTCAATCTGGAAGGCGACGTGGTGCAGATGTACGGGCGCAAGATCACACGGATCACGGCGCTGCGCGATGGAACACCGGCTCATCTCTACCTGCCAGGCCCGCATCGTGGCGTGTGGAACGAGGAAGCAGTAGCGGCCTCGAAAGAAATCATCTTGTGCGAGGCACTGATCGACGCGCTGACCTTCTGGTGTGCCGGATATCGCCACGTGACCACCAGCTACGGCGTGAACGGCTTCACCGAGGAGATCAAAGCCGCATTCCGCAAACACGCCACGAAGAAAATCTATATCGCTTACGACCGCGACGAAGCCGGAGAAGATGCGGCCCGTGAACACGCAGAAGAACTGATGAGCATGGGCATCGAGTGTTTCCGGGTGCAGTTTCCGAAGAGCATGGACGCCAACGAATACGCGCTCAAGGTGCAGCCCGCGCCGAAGAGTCTCGGGGTGCTGCTGAACCGCGCCGAGTGGCTGGGCAAAGGCAAGCGACCCACAACCACGGTGATCGAACAGACGATGAACGAAGAACCGCAACCGCCAGCCATCGAGGAAGTGCAACCATCAACGCACGAAGAACAAAGCGAGCCAGCAGCTAAAGAGGAGGCCCCAGAGACAAATCCTGTTCTCTCCGAAGAAAAAACCCCCGAGCCAGTTCCTTCCTTAGTTGCTGAAGCCGCTAAAGAAAAAATCTCTGCTGAACCCGGTTCAACCGAGCCACTGCCGTCTGCCCTGGCTACCACTATCGAAGTCCCCACGGAGATCAAGGGCGAAGAAATCATCATCACGCAGGGCAACCGCCGCTATCGTGTCCGAAGCCTCAGCAAAAACATGAGCCACGGACTGCTGAAGGTGAACATCTTAGTGGCGAGCACGAACGCTCGCGGCGAGTTCGTCTATCACGGAGACACGTTCGATCTGAATCTGGCTCGGCAGCGCACGGTGTTTGTAAAGCAAGCAGCCGAAGAGCTGGGCATCAAGGAAGAAATCATCCGGCACGATCTGGGCCGAGTGTGGCTGAAACTGGAGGAACTGCAAGACGAGCAAATCCAGAAAGCGCTGGAGCCGGAGAAAAAGCAGGTGGAGATGAGCGCCGAAGAGAAAGCGGCGGCACTGGACCTGTTGCGTGATCCGCGCCTGATGGACCGCATCCTGGGGGACTTCGAGCGGTGCGGCGTGGTAGGCGAGGAGACGAACAAGAAAATCGGATATCTCGCCGCCGTTTCGCGCTTGCTCGATACGCCGCTGGCGGTGATGGTGCAATCGGCATCGGCAGCGGGAAAAACCGCGCTGATGGAGGCGGTGCTGGCGCTGATGCCAGAGGAACACAGAGTCCAATACTCGGCGATGACCGGGCAGTCGCTCTTCTACATGGGCCAGACTGATCTTAAGAATAAAGTACTGGCCCTGGTGGAAGAGGAAGGCGCGCAGCGCGCAGCCTATGCGCTGAAGCTGCTGCAGAGCGAAGGCGCGCTCACGATAGCGAGCACGGGCAAAGACCCGACCAGCGGAAGGCTGGTGACGCACGAGTACCGCGTCGAAGGTCCGGTGATGATCTTCCTCACGACCACGGCCATCGACATTGATGAAGAGCTGCTGAATCGTTGTCTGGTGCTGACCGTGGACGAGGACCGCGCACAGACGCAGGCGATCCACCGGATGCAGCGCGAGGCGCAGACGCTCGCAGGCTTGCGGCGCAAAACCCAGCGCACGGCCATCCTCAAGCTGCATCGCAATGCGCAACGGTTGCTCAAGCCCATCCACGTGGTGAATCCGCACGCCGACGATCTGACCTTCCCCGACAGCCTGACGCGCACACGCCGCGACCACATGAAGTATCTGACTCTGATCCGCACGGTCACGCTGCTCTTCCAATATCAGCGTCCGATCCAACGCGAGACCGAAGGCGAGAAAACTCTGGAGTACATCGAGTCCACGCTGGAAGACATCAAGCTGGCCGAGGAACTGATTAAGCCCGTGCTGGGGCGCTCGCTCGACGAACTGCCGCCACAGACGCGGCGCTTGCTGCTGCTGATCGAGGAGATGGTGAGTCGCGTGTGTGCGGAACAGAAGATCGAGCGCCAGGAATATCACTTCTCGCGCCGCGACGTGCGCACGTCGACGCGCTGGGGTGACACGCAGCTGAAAATCCATCTGCATCGGCTGGAGGAACTGGAATACCTGATCGTGCATCGTGGCGGACGCGGCCAGAGCTTCGTGTACGAACTGATCGAGATGCCGGAAGGCGACAAGCAGCAGCCGTTCTTGCCGGGGCTGGCCGGGATCGAGAAGCTGAAAATCTCGAACTACGACACAAAGAAGTCGGGGGTAAAAGAGGAGAAGCCGGGGTCAAGTCGGCCCCAAGCCGGGGGGATGTCGGGGGCTGGTCGGGGTGAGGAATCGCCAGCAATGACGCGGCTGATAAGCGAATTTTACCAAAATCCTCAGAAAAACACTTCTAGAGAGATCGAGGAAAGCGGTGTCGTAGCCGTACCTGTACTCGCTGGCAAAGCGAACGGCACAGCCGCAGCTGGAGTGAAGTGATGGCCCGCCTCAGATCGCGCAAGGGGAAGCCGAAGAAGGCCGCGCCGCTTCCCGAGAATCCGCTGCAAGCGATGTTGCCGCCTTATCTCGAATGGATGCAGGTGCGGCAGTACTCGGAAAACACGGTCGAGACCCGACGCAACCAGTTAGGTGTGTTCTTGCGCTGGTGCAACGAGCGCGGGCTGGAGAATCCGCACGAGATCACGCGGCCCGTGCTGGAGCGCTACCAGCGTTATCTGTTTCACTATCGTCAGCGCAATGGCTGCCCGTTGAGCTTCCGCACACAGCACGGCATGCTGGTGCCCTTGCGTGGCTGGTTCCGCTGGATGACACGGCAGAACCACATCTTGCACAACCCGGCCTCAGAGCTGGAACTGCCGCGCCTGGGCCATCATCTTCCCAAGCACGTTCTGACCGTGGAAGAAGTCGAACTGGTGTTGCAGCAGGCCAACATCACCGATCCGATGGGATTGCGCGACCGCGCCATCCTGGAGACGCTCTACTCGACCGGCATACGACGCGGCGAACTGATCCAACTCAAACTCTACGACACCGACCTGCGCGGCGGAACTCTGTTCATCCGCCAGGGCAAGGGCAAGAAGGATCGCGTGGTGCCCATCGGTGAGCGGGCCATCAAGTGGATCGAAAAATATCTACGCGAGGTGAGGCCGGAGCTGGCGGTCGAACCGGACGACATGACGCTGTTCCTCTCACAGTACGGCGAGGCGATCAGCCGCGACCATCTCAGCGGCATGGTGCACGATTACCTGTTGGCGGCGAACATCGGCAAGGGCGGCGGACCGCATCTGCTGCGTCACACCATGGCTACGCTGATGCTGGAGAACGGCGCAGGTCTGCGCTTCATCCAGGAGATCCTCGGCCACGAAAAAATCTCGACCACACAAATCTACACGCACGTTTCCATCCGGCGTCTGAAGCAGGTGCATGACTCAACCCATCCCGCCCAACTGCACACAGCGCCAGGCGCGGCCCAGGAACACGAGCGCGACGAACTGCTGGCCGCACTCGCTGAAGAAGATGAAGACTAAACAGCCCACGGGGTAACATCTCCAAAGTCACTTCTTTGCGCCCTTCCCGCTGACTACAATCAGCAGTGATGCAGTCCCCAGGCAGCCAGGGAACGCGCTACGCTTCCACTCCAGAGATAGAGGGAGTTTTTTCTTTAGCTGCCAATCCGCAGTTAGCCGCAAACTCGCATCCGGGGTCCGAGCGAAAAAATCGCGCGTTGGCGCTAGGCTTCGCGGCGCTTAAGTCCCAGAAAACACAATGGGGTAGCTGGCAGATTAACGGCGAAACTGCGGCAGGCCCAACTGTATACCTCTATGACGGGATGAACCTCCTGGAAGAAGTGGATTCGAGTGGAAACGTGCTGGCCAGGTATACGCAGAGCGGCCTAATCGACGAGCCGTTATCCGAACTGCGATCTGGAACGACCAGCTATTACGAACAAGACGGCATCAATGCGGTTTCTTCGCTCAGCAACTCAGCGGGGGCATTGGCAAACACATATACCTACGATTCGTTTGGAAAGCTGACGGCCTCGACGGGAACGGTGGTGAACCCGTTCCGGTACACGAGTCGCGAGCTCGATCCAGAAACCGGGCTGTTTAATTTCCGGGCACGTTATTACGATCCATCTCTGGGAAGGTTCGTCAGTGAAGACCCGATCGGGTTTCATGCCGGAGTGAATTTCTACGACTACGTGCTGAACCGGCCCACGGTGTTCCTCGATCCCGCTGGGTTAGGACCGTATAAGTCTTACGAGAAGACGCGGTCGTGGGGCAGCAGAATCAAATGCGCGATATACCTGGTCTACTGCACAAAAAACCTGCAAGAGACGCGTGACAGCCTTGACCAAATGACCGACCAGGCGGTGACGAACACGTCTGACGCGACCGGCAACCAGGGAAGCTACAGCAATCAAAGATTGAAATGCGGTCTTTCACAAGACGACAACTGCAAGAAGGCATTGGAAAACTGCGTGAAGCTGGGGCTTACAAATCCCTTTCCTCCGCCGTCTTGGATGAAAGACTTGATGAATTATTTTTCGCAGCCCAGTTCAACGCAACCGGCTCCCCCGCCGACTCAACCGT
The DNA here is from genome assembly GCA_025350625.1 of Bryobacterales bacterium. GTDB lineage: Bacteria > Acidobacteriota > Terriglobia > Bryobacterales > Bryobacteraceae > Palsa-187. The sequence goes on from JANXXL010000211.1 coordinate 6,047, forward strand.
GAGAGGAGTTCCCATGCGCACTTTCTTGGCCATCGCCCTCGGTGTGGTGCTTAGTATGATCTTGTTCGTCGCAGAAGGCTTTTTCGTCTTCAACTTCACGAAAGGCGGGCAGGTCACGCAAGACGCACTTTTCAGTAAGAACGCGACGGACAGCGCGCTTGCTCAAAAATACGGCGGCGATCCATTCGAACTGGCGCGTTCAACGCAACGACTTCAGAAGTTCGTGTTCGGTCCAATGATCGCGGTTGTAGTCGGCCTTCTCGTAGGCTTTGTGGACAGGGTGCGACCAAAGTTCTCAGCGGGGTTGGGTCTTACGCCGTGGATTCTTCTCGACCTCTTCCACCTGAACTGGCAACAGGCCTGCAAGGCGTGTCTCGGGGGAGACATCGCGCTAGACGCTGTGTACCTAGCGCTTGGACTGATAGCCGCTCACTACTGCGCAAGGTCCGTGCGAGATAGGAATGGAACTGCTCCAAACAGCATTGCTGGCGCGACACTGGCCGGGAGTGCTAGACCGAGGTGACCGGCCGTGCGGGGTAACTGGGATTGGGACCTCGTTCCTGAAGGTAGGGCCGAATGGATCGGTTTCTCGATCGCCCTGGTGGTTGTCCTAGTGGCTGCTTGGTGGATATTCCGGTGACCTGCGGCTAGCTCCAGCCCTACGCCGCCGTCCCCGGCGGTCTGTTTTTCCGTCCCAGGTGAGTGCTACAAGGGAAAGTGAAAGGCGCGCTGCCTACGGCATCGGGTGTGAGGGTGACACTCCACCCCTTGTAGGGAACTGTAGGGAAACCTGACATCTTTCTGGAGCAACCATCGTCGCATCCAATAGATAGCGTGGGTTGGGGTTCCGTAAGGAAACCCGCGTATACCTGCGTAAACGGGGGTGCCGGGAGGTAGGAGCGATGGCGCTGCTGGATGAGAAGAACCTTGCAGGGGAGGCGGCCAAGCGGGCGCGGTTCCGGGTGCATCACGTGGGGACGAAGCTGAACGAGGCGGAGCTGCACGAGCTGGAAGCGCTGTCGGCGAAGCGGAAGCAGACGCAGGGGGAGCTGATCCGCGGTCTGATCCTGGGCGAGATCGAACAGGACAAGACGGGGCTTCGGCCCAGT
>JANXXL010000369.1 GCA_025350625.1 Bryobacterales bacterium
TCCTGCGATGCTTCGCCATCAACAGCAATACTACGGCGGTCTGGCGTGGGCCAATGAATTGGCGCGCCGCGGTTACGTTGTGGTGGTGCATGACACGTTTACTTTCGGAAGCCGGCGCATGCGGCTTTCCGATTTGCCGGGGAACATTCGCAATAACATGGTGGAGGCAAACCCGGAGGCCGAAGACGAAATCCAACGCTACAATCAGTTCGCGGGAGGTCATGAGCATCTCATTGCGAAGAGCCTGTTCAGCGCCGGCATGACCTGGCCGGGTGTGTTCGTGTTCGACGATCAACGCGCGCTGGATTACCTCGCCTCGCGGCCTGATGTGGACGCCACCAGAATCGGCTGCGCGGGACTATCCGGCGGCGGATTGCGAACGGTGATGCTGACGGGCGCCGATGAGCGCATCCGCTGTTCGTGTTGCGTGGGCATGATGACCACCTGGCGCGACTACCTGCTGAACAAGAGCCACACGCACACGGGGATGTGTTACGTGCCCGGATTGCCGCGGGATCTGGACTATCCTGAAGTGCTCGGACTCGGCGCGCCCAATCCGGTGCTGGTGCTGAACAACCGCCAGGACGCTCTTTTCACCATGCCGGAGATGGAACGCGCGGACCGCATCCTGACTGAAGTCTACAAGAAGGCCGGTGCGCCCGACCACTACCGCGGAAGCTTCTATGACGGTCCGCATAAGTTCGATCGCGACATGCAGAAGGAGGCGTTCGCCTGGTTCGACCGCTGGCTGAAGAGTTAACTATGGACTCCGTTCAATGGCTTCAAACCTGGTACCAGGCACAGTGCGATAACGACTGGGAACATCAATACGGCGTCAAGATCGATTCTCTTGATAATCCCGGCTGGATGGTCTCCATCGACCTATTCGGAACGCTGCGGCGAGATGTTCCACTATGCTGCCCACTATTCGTGCGGCTTTTGAACCAATGTATGGTGTAATGTCTTATCGATACAAGGGAGGATTCGCGTGACCCGCCGCACGAAAATAAAGATTTTTTCCGCCACGCTCGTGGTGGTGTCGTTTGGGGTCTGGCTTTTCGAGAAACTTCCCAGATCGCCGGTCCCAGGGACTACCGCTACAAGGTTGTACCTAAACTGGATATTCACCGCCACCTTCTCGGGGGACATTGTGGCAGCCGGTCAATATGCCAAGAAATACGGGATCTCAATCCAACTTGAACCAGGGGGGGAAGGGAGTGATCCGCTGAAACTGGTCCGAAACAATGATTTCGGCGTTGCCTCAGCTGACGAGATCATCAGGGCTATCGACAAGGGAGTCGACGTTCGGATCATCGGCGTAGCGCAAGACCAGCACCCCGCAGCATTCGCTGCCTTGGCTTCGTCGGGGATTTCAAAACCTAAAGACTTCGAGGGCAAGCGCGTCGGGCTTCTTGGTTTTGGAGCTACCGGCCTCATATATGCAGCGCTTTGTAAAAACGCTGGCGTTGATCGTAGCAAGGTTACTGAAGTTGTTGTATCTCCGGATATTCGGCCGTTCATCGCTGGCAAAGTGAACGACGTTCAGCCGATCTTCATTTACGACGAGCCGGTGACACTTGACGAGCAACACATAAAGTACAGCATTGTTGACCCAAGGGATTATGGTGTACATTTTAAGGGCCAAGCGTACTTCACCACGACTTCTACAATTCACAACAATCCGAATTTGGTTCGAAACTTTCTCAGCGCGGAGTTGGATGGATGGACGAAGGTTGCATCCGATCCAGAATCCGCAATTGCAGCCCTTCACAAGATTGCGCCGAGTGCGGATCTAAAACGCGAGCGAGAACTGCTTAAGCGGGGAATTGTATTCTTCGTCCCAAAGGGGCATCAGGTACTGATGAGCGATCCTCAAACTTGGGGAGATATGATACGAACGCTTCGTGACACTAATTCGATCAGTCAAGACTTGGGTATTGATCAAGTGCTCGATCTCGAGCCTCTAAAACAAGTGTATGCCTCTCGCAAACCCTTGTCCTGAATTTCTTGCGGAACTCGTCGAGCGCTTCAAGATACTCGCGACGCTGGAGCCGAGTCTTGATACGATCCAACTGCTTGGTGTCGACCCCAACAATACTACAACTGTCAAATGGTTCTTGGTAAGCCACTCGCTCGCCGAATACAAGGATGCAATTCAACATTTTACCGAGCACGATGATGAGAAACATAGCGTTCGGATGACGCTAGCAGACGAGGCGTGGCTCGAGAGTTGGTACTGGTACGAGGAATGGCATCAGTTAACAAGCCAAGCGCGGAAGCGCGACGGGCTACCTCTTTCGGAAGAATTGGATTTTGGGAAAATCGAAAAAGTCACTGCTGTTCCACCGCCTACCGTGGCACAACGCGTTGTTATTTGGAAGGACTGCCTAGCCAACAAATACCTCTCAGATGGTGCAACGTTCTGGTTAACGCAACCCCACCGTTTGAAAGGAACGGCGAAACTGATTAACTCAGCCATCTATGCCGTATTTCGCAAACCGCTAGCGGAATCGAGGAGGAACGATATCGCACGGTATTTGCAAAATCTCATGGTGGATCACGTACTTCGGGTATATGAACGCCAAGTGCAAGAACAATGGAATCTGTTGGCGACGAACATCCGCAAGTATATGGAAGCGCCGGACGTTGTTATTTTGCCAGATTCGACTAAAGACCGTCTGCGGCAATTCACCCCAGCTTTGATCGGGCGGCTTCCATTTCTAATTGAAGGTGAACGAGGAACAGGCAAGCTTGCCGCTGCTTTGCATGTGCACGAGGTATGGAAAAAAGCCGTGAACGCTACGACAGGACCGCATCAACGGCAGTCTAGCGGCTCTGAAAAACCTACGATAATTAGTGGGGCGGAACTCCAGGGTGACGCGTGGGCTATTCGCGAGGTTTTTGAGCGTAACCGAATTTGGAAAAATGGGAAGTTAAACCCATCGTGCAAGGCAACTGTAATTATTGACGATATTCAACTTGCCGATCGAATTGGACAGCATCTGCTACAGCGCACCATTCAGCAAGCTCTTCTACAGAGGACACCTGACAGCCAAGCATACAGTGGTATTTGGTTCATTCTGACTGTTGCGCCAAACATGACTAGGGCCATCGTAGACGGACGTGTAATTCCAGAATTGGAGGCGGCGACCGGCGCGTGCAGGATCAAGCTGCCAACCATCCATGAAAGGCTAGCGTTTTTTAATGGCGACTCCACGAGTCAACTATCGGAGTTCCGCAAGATC
>JANXXL010000372.1 GCA_025350625.1 Bryobacterales bacterium
CATGGCGCGCCAGCATCTCTTAGGTCGTGGCTGGTTAAGTAAATGTGGAATCATGGAGGACATCGTGCATTCCAATTTGCAGTGCATAGAGGGTGACCCATCGCCTATCTTGGCAGCCCTCGGTAGAACATATGGTAAAAAGGAATTAGTCCTCAAGCGAAGTTGGTTGTATGTATTACTGACTGGGTCTCTGTTCAGGTGCGCTTGGCACGCGCTCAAGTTTAGCTGCATCCGCGTGATACATCCCTCTTGGCCTTAGTCTTGCGAATCCCGCGATTTTGCCTAGATTTGTTAGGGCAACTGCTCACGTTGGGAGGTCTCATCCTTGCCGATTAGCTCGTTGTACATAACGCGTTTTCCTACGATCCCAGACACCGCTATGCTAAAACGCTCACCGTCTGTCAGTTTGCGATTGTTGAACCGAAAACACTGCTCATCGAGGTAGCGGAATAGGTGGAATGGCTCGACCGAAACGTAGGTTCCGTTGTAATTGATTAGCGACCCCGTACTCAACATCTGCCGGTGATTGATTGCGACGCGGCCTGCCGCCAGGATCCCTTGGAGCGATGATCGCTGTTGGCGCTGGCAGTGTGGTTTGGCGGAAGTTCAGTCTGCGAAGTGGAAATCACGGCGGAGAGGGAGGTGAGCCACCACGAATGATTGCGCTTAGCGACGCGGTGACCGATGCCCCGGGGGTCTTCTTCGCGGTCTCTACGACACTCACGAATGCCTCCAGCGCTCGTGCTCCCCGGCTGTTCTTAGAGCAATGCGAGACTTTCCGTGCGATCACCGCCGGACGCAACGCTCTCTCGGCCCGGTTGTTTGTTGCCTCAATGCGCGGGTCCCTAAGAAACCGCAACAAGTGCCCACGGTCATGCTGGGTGCCGACTCCGTTCAACAGTCTCTGGTTATCATCATCCCGTAGAATCCGGTTGCGCAGATGATGCGTAATCTGCACCTCCACCTTCTCCACCCGCCGCTCGTACTCATCCCGCGGCGTTTGGCCGTAGTCCTTGCCCAATGCCACCGCACCTTGCAGTAGATCTTTCAGCCGCTGGCTGAACTGGTTTGCTTGCCCCTTCTTGCCCGCACTCACGTCGGCCGCGTTCCGGATCAGGTGCGCCAAACATTTTTGCTGCCGGATCCCGCTCAACTCCTCGGCCTCGTAGCTCTTGCCGCGATCGCTAACCAGCACGCCCCCAAAATCGCCTGGAATCAACTCCCGCACCTCTTCATTGCGATGCCGGTCCCGTATCTGGTACACCGATTGTTCCGCGTTGGTGAACACCATCAGGAAGGCGCCCTTGCCGCCGACACGCCAACCCGTATCGTCGGTGTGTACCACCTCGCTCTTCCCCACCTTCTCACGCATTCTCTGGTAGGCGGCTCCTACCGCTCCGCCCGACTGCTTCAGCGCATCCTGCGTCAGCGCGCTCTGCGTGATCTGAATGCCGCTAAATTCCCGGATGATGGCGGGCAGCTTTCGTACCGGCACTCCATGGCCATAGTGCAGCACGTGCGCCAGGGCCTTCACTCGTGCACCCATCCGGTGTGCTGTCGCACCCTGCTGCCCCGGCGCTACTCCCGGATCGTGTCCCCGCACAGGTTTGCCGCAACGCCGGCATCGCCGTACTTCCACCGCGTACACCTTTACCTCCGCTTGCGGTTGTTCCGGGATGTCGGTCGTGGAAGCGACTTCCTCTTCGACCTCGCCCAAATCTCCTCCACATTCCGGACACTGGCTCGCCGTCACCTTCACCTGTGTGATTGGATGATCACTCCCCGCCGCTGGTGCACTTCTCCGCCGGAACACACCTTGGCCACGTCTTCGGCCGGGACGGTTTGGGTTCACCTTGGGGGAGCCTTTCGAGAATGGCGCAGCCGACCTCCTGCGTTTCAACTGCTCGATCTCGGCTCGCAGTTTCTCGATCAGCCGTTGTTGCTGGATAACGAGTTTGAGCAGTTCCTCCCGCGTCAGGGAGTTCGGGGAATCAGCGTCTGCCACTCTGTAGAATGCATCAAAGGATCCTCGAATACCAGCCCTTTTAAAGACGGTGACATCCTGGTGCGTGTTTTGCTATCCACTGCTTCCGGCAGATGTTGAGTACGGGGTCGCTAATCAATTACGTTCCGTTGATACCTCGTTTGAACAGGCTCCAAAAATTTTCTAGTCCGTTTGTATGAATCTTGCCGTCCACATAAGCTACCGCACGATCGATTACTTGATGGGCGTATTCCTGCGACAGGCCGTCGTAGGACTTCAGGGCGTCGCTATACAACGCGGAACCAGCCTCAACGTGTTTCTTGACTTCCGCCTGAAGAACTTTCTTCTTGCGGCTGGGGACCACTACCGCGCGAACCGCGCCGCCGCGTTCCAAGATTCCCATCACGGCGGCTTTGTCTTTTGGGCCTGTACCAGTGATACGGCGTTCGCGAAC
>JANXXL010000078.1 GCA_025350625.1 Bryobacterales bacterium
CGAGCGCTGGGGCCGACACTGGCTGGACGTGGCCGGGTACGCCGACAGCGAGGGAATCCTGGACGCCGACTACGTCCGCTCGGCAGCCTGGCGCTACCGCGACTGGGTCATCCGAGCGATCAACGCCGATGTACCGTACGATAAGTTCCTGCGCGAGCAGATCGCGGGCGACCTTCTGCCCGCCGCGACTGAACCCGAAAAATGGGAGCACATCATCGCCACCGGCTATCTCGGCCTGGCCCGCCGATTTAACGTTAACCCGCTGCAGAATATGCACCTCACCGTTGACGACACCGTCGATAATCTGGGGAAGACGGTGCTCGGCCTCAGCATAGCCTGCGCTCGGCGCCATGACCACAAGTTCGACCCCATCCCGAATTCCGACTACTACGCGCTCTACGGAATCTTTCAGAGCACCAAGTACCCATTCCCCGGCTCCGAAAAGAATCATCGCCCGGCAGATTTGATTCCCCGCAACCAGGCGGAGTTCGATACGGTGATGAAGCCGTACCTCGAAGAGCTGTACAAAGTCACCGGCCGGCTGGGAAAGGTGGAAGGGGAAAAGCGCGCGTTTGTCGAAGGCGCCACCAATCCGCGGGGCGAGCCGGGCCGCACTATGAAGGACATCCTGGCGGAGATCAAGGAACTTGAGGCAAAGCGCGAACCCATTCTGGCGCGCATGCCGAAGATCGATATGGCTTACGCGGTTACCGAAGGAAGTCCCGGCAATGCCCGCATCCAGAAACGCGGGGAGCCGAAAGACCTCGGGGATGAAGCGCCGCGCGGATTCCTGAAGATCCTCTACTCGAAGGAGACCCCGAAGTTCCAGGGCAGCGGGCGCCTGGAACTCGCGCAGTGGGTCACCGATCCGGCCAATCCGCTACCAGCGCGGGTGATGGTCAATCGCATCTGGCATCATCATTTCGGAAAAGGCCTGGTCGCCACGCCGAGCGATTTCGGTAAGCGTGGAACAGCCCCGACGCATCCCGAACTGTTGGATTATCTTGCGACGAAGTTCATCGAAAGCGGGTGGTCCGTCAAGGCGATGCAGCGGATGATTATGTTGTCGGAAACGTACCAGATGGCGAGTGCCGAAAGCGCCGCCAACGAGAACATTGACGCCGACAACAACTTCCTGTGGAGGTTCAACCGCCAGCGGCTTGACGCGGAATCTCTACGTGACTCGCTGCTTTTCATTAGCGGCGAACTCGAGCCCGGTCCGGGTGGTCCGCATCCGTTCCCGCACATGGGTACCTGGATGTTCATGCAGCACGGCCCGTTTAACGCGGTCTATCCGTCGCAGCGGCGCAGCGTTTATCTGATGACGCAGCGTATCCAACGGCATCCGTGCCTGGGGATGTTTGACGGTGCCGACGCTGCCATCAGCACGGCTGTGCGACCGCTGACCATCACACCTATTCAGGCTCTGTCCTTCATGAACAGCGAACTGGTTTACGAAACTGCGGGCGCATGGGCGAAACGATTGATTGCGTCGCAACCGAACGAGCAACGGCGGCTCGAGAGCGCATATCGCACGGCGTTGGGCCGAACGGCGTCGAAAGAAGAACTTGCGCGCGGCAGGCAATACATTACCGGCGCCCGCCAGGAGCTGCAAACTTCCGGCGGGGAAGCCGGCGAGCAGGTGCCGGAAGCGTTGGCAAGTTATCTGCGGGCGCTGCTTGCAGGCAACGAATTTTCGTTCGTCGATTGAGGAAAATCTTATGAAACCATCCGATTTCAATGGAACGCGCCGCGAAGTAATCCGGTCGCTTTTCGGCAGCTCGCTCCTCATGCCGGGTATGCTCTCCAGTCTGATGGCGGCGGACGATCCGATGGCTCCCAAGGCGCCACATTTTCCAGCCAAAGCTAAGCGTGTCATCTTTCTCTATATGACTGGCGGTGTTTCCCAGGTGGATTCGTTCGATCCCAAGCCACAGCTGACGCTCGATCATGGAAAGAAAGTGGTGAAAAACCGCTCGCTTGTGCGCACGCCCTTCACCTTTAAACACTATGGGCAGAGCGGCATTGAAGTTTCCGAACTGTTCCCACACGTGGGCGGGTGCGTCGACGACATGTGCGTGATTCGCTCCATGAAGAATGACGACAACGATCATTTCGGGGCAACAATGGGCATTCACGCCGGCTCGACCAACTTCTCCCGGCCGAGTATCGGTTCCTGGGTCAGCTACGGCCTGGGGACGGTGAACCAGAATCTGCCGTCGTTCATGGTGCTGGCTCCGTATCTGCCTTATGCGGGTGGGCAGGTTTGGGGTTCGGATTTTCTGCCGGCAGTGCATCAGGGAACGCGCATCGTGCCGGGCAGAGAACCTATTCCCAATATGACGCGGCGGGCGAGGTCGGC
>JANXXL010000125.1 GCA_025350625.1 Bryobacterales bacterium
CGAGGTTCCGATCACTTGAAAAGGCACGCCCTCGATTGCGATGAACTTACCGATGGGATCGACGCCGGGGAAAAAGCGTTCCTTGAGATCGGAGCCGATGAACGCCATGGCCAGGTGCCGCCGGTTGTCGATGTCGTTAAAGAAGCGCCCCAGGTCGATCTGCGTATTGCTCATCACCGCTCCGTTCGGCGCTACGCCTTGGAGCGCCACTCCCGGCACCACGTCGGACCCATAGCTGACGGTGCCGAGGCGCGTCCCCGAAATTCCGGCTTCGCGCACCAGTGTCAGCCGGGGCGCGATGAACTCATACTCTTCGCGCGTCAACTGGGGATTTTTTTGGACCGCTTCGTAGAACTTCTTGACGTCTTGAAACCCTCCGAACACCGCACGCGCCACGCGGAACCCGTCGTTGCCCATGGTGGATGCGCTTGTCGCCACGTATACATCCATGCCGTGGATGATGGACATTACTGCGATCAGAGTGGCGGTGGACAGGATCACGCCCAACAGGGTGAGTGCGCTCCGCAGCTTGCTCGCGCGCAGCGACTCGAAGGCCAGCCGCACGGCTTCCATTAGCGGGACGCCCATATACTCAGGATACGTGCGGGGCCGCTCAGTTGTTCCCGTCGACGCTAGACGGATCCGGCCGCAGACCAACGGCAGAAAAAATGGTGGCGTTGGGACAGGCGCCGCCACAGCTCCTCAATTACGGCATGTAATCGAAGACCATGAGATGGGCTTCTTCGATTACTAAGTCGGAAAGCATGGAGGTTTCCCAGCCGGCGTTCTTGTCGCGCTTGGTCAAACCTTGCGCGATGTTCAATTCCTTAAGCAGGTCCGCGTAGAAGTCCTGCGTCCCGTGGCGCGCGGTCACGACGTAATGCCGGGGAACGGCCGAGTAGAATCTCCTCAGTTCAGGCACCCACAGCCCCGTCTTTGCGATTGCTCCGGTAGGAACTTTTCCAAGAAGCTGGAAGTGGTCCGGGTCTATCTCTTTAAACACGGCCACGGTGCCAGTGGTCCCTACGAAATAAATGCGGCCGGTGGTCGCATCATATTGGAGGTCGTCGGCGCCGCCCACGCTGTCCAGCCCTTGCACTACTTTCCCGCTGTCCGTATCGATGACAGTCAACCTGCCAGGCTCATGCTGGTGCCCGCCTCCCACATCACCGGTGTGTGCGATCAGCCGGCTGCCAATAAACAGGCGATGATGGGCCACGTCCAGGCCAGCGGTATGGGGCACTTGCCCTCCGGTAATGGGCCACTGCGCGACCACGGCGCGTTTTTTGCAATCGATGACCGCCACATGGCTTTCGCCGTCCACAATGTCTCCCATAGTGACGTAGAGCCGGCTCCCTGATGGCTCGATTGTGATGCCCGCGGGATCACCGCCGGGGAGTTTAATGCTGTCGACTAACTTGGCCGTTTTCGTGTCCACGACATCGATCGAGGCGCTATTGGCCCCGTGCTGGCCACTGCCGCCGAAGTCTTCGAAGACCTCAACGCCGGCGTAAATCAAATGGGCTGCGGGATCGTAAGCGGCGTTATCCGCTCCCTTATTCGGATCGCCATAACCGGACAATTTCACGGTCTTGGTTACTTCATACGTGGTCCCGCTGATCGCCACCACACTGCTGTCGGTCAGGGTGACCCAAATTTCGTTGGTCTCGGGAATATAGAATGCCTTCTTGGGCATGGCCGCGAGCCCTTGCGTCACATGGATTACTTTGCCCGCGCGCAGGTCGACAGCAATCAGGGATTTTTCGGCCTCGCCAGAAATGAACATGCGCTGGCCTTTGACGTCAACGGCTAGATGGTCCATGTAGCCATTGCCGGGCAACGGAATGGTCTCCAGCAGATTCAGCAGTCCTGACATATGCATCATGGGCAACTGCTGACTCAGTGACTTTTGACCCTGCGCCGGCGAAACAAAAATTGTCGACAACGTCACGAAAATCGCGAGAAAGATTTTCATGGCACCACCTCGTAGACCTGCACCACTGCGTCCGTCTGGCCATGGTGATTCACCGCAATATAGTAGCGATTCAATTGTGGGACAAGAATTGCGGTAGCGGCGTGAAAACCGGTCGGAATTTGGCCAAGCAGATCATAGCGATCGCCATCTTCAATTTTTTGAAATACGTTAATGAAAGGAACTCCGGTAACGTAAATCCTTTTCAGGGTGGGATCATAAACCGCGTCATCGACCATTCCTCCGGCCTGTACGGTGGTGATAATTTTTCCGGAATTCGAATCGAGGACGATCAGTTTTCCGGGGTCGCGGGCGTGAATAAACAGCCGATGGTCCGCTTCGTCAAATGCCATCGAGCCATTATTGCGGCCTTCCTTGGCGATCGACCAGGTATCGATCACAGTTCGCTTCTCGCGGTCAATCACCGCCACGGCAGCATTATTGTATAAGTTCACGAACATCCGCGGCCCGGAGCGCTCCAGTGCCATGGCCTCAACGCGGTCCGCGCCTTCAATCTTGATATCGCCCACCTTCTTTCCGGTGGCTGTGTCGACGATGCTGAGCATACAAAAATCTTGTTTTGCTTGTTTGCCGCCGTTCCCGACATACATTAATTTGCTGACGGGGTCGTAAATGCTGGGGTCGGCATGGGCGCCCATGGGAATGGTTCCCAAGAGCTCGAAAGAAGTTCCGTCGTAGATCTCAACTTGGTTGGGTCCTCCATCATCGACGACAAAGAGCTTCTTTGAGTCGGGATTGTAAGCCATCGAATGGGGCGCCTTCGGCCCCGCTATCTTGTGGATCACTTTGTTGGTCTTCAGATCGATAACTTCAACCGCGGAATTACCCTCGGCGGCCACGAATAACCGGTTGCCCGGCAGATCCACCTGAAAGTGATCAAAATCGCCGTCCTTGAGCCCTGGGAGGGGAATGGTTTGAATCAGCTTCAAGGGTCCGGGTACCTGGGCTCGCGTTGCGCCCGCCAATAGCGCCAGAAAAGTTAAACAGATCGCAGTCGATTTTCGCATGGTCTCGCCTTCATATGGAATGTTCCCGCCGGAGTCGGCGGCACTCGGAACTGAGTACAGCGCTCCGACGTTACCAATATCGCTAAAAAAATGCAAGCGCGATTGCCTGTCTCACGGAGGCCTGCGGAACGGGAAGGGCGGCTATTCGCCCACCGCCTCGGGACATGATTTCAGATGTTATATGGATGGCAGAGAGAGCCTCACGTGGAGTGCTCACCATTAGGTGCTACGTCGTGCACCGATTTGGATGTTGCCCCGTTGCAACCGATGATCCAGCAGTTCGCAAGTACAAATTTTGGGCGCGACGTGACTGTGCCACTGAAAACGGTGGAAGGCCTGGCGAACGGGAGCGCTCGCCGACTGGGTTTTCCGATTCGGTATACAATGTGAGCTAGCCGTCAACGGCCACAGGACTGCCGGTGTCGTTTCGCGCGGAAAGTTGGACAGGAGGTCCGCATGAAAGATGGTTTAAGTCTGCTCCTGCTGTGCGTAGTTATAGTCGCCGGAGTCGCGATCTGGCTGGTAGATAGCGATCTGGTCCACCCGCTCCGGTCGTCGAATGGATTCGTGCGGCAGGAGCCGGCGCAATCTCCACCGCAAGCCAGTTCACAGGCTAAAGCGAAGCCAGCCCCTAAACCTGCGAGAGCGCGGATTCCTCAAATGAGTGCGGTCATCGAACCGGCCGCAACCCGGAACGTTTCTACTGACGCCCCCATCGTTGCCGGCGGCGAGCTTCCTTCCGGCGCCCAGACCGAGACCAACG
>JANXXL010000142.1 GCA_025350625.1 Bryobacterales bacterium
CTGGTAGACATCGAGACCGGTAAGATCGATTGCGTGTTGGTCTACAAAGTGGACCGGCTGAGCCGATCGCTGCTCGATTTTGCGCGCCTCATGGAAATTTTCGAACGCCATCAGGTCAACCTGGTGTCGGTCACACAACCGTTGAATACGACCAGCTCGCTGGGACGGCTGACGCTAAATATTTTGCTCTCGTTTGCGGAATTCGAAAGACAGATGATTGCCGATAGAACACGGGACAAGATGGCGGCAGCGCGGCGGAAGGGGAAATGGGTGGGTGGTAGACCAGTGTTGGGATACGACGTTGCCGCCACCGGCGGCAAGCTGGAAGTGAACGCGGAAGAGGCCCGCCAGGTGCGATCGATCTTCGCCCTTTATCTGGAATGTCGGTCCCTCAAAGCAGTACTGGCTGAGATGGAGGCACGGGGCTGGACGACAAAGCATTGGAAAACGAAAGACGGTGAGGAGCATTTAGGGCAGGCATTCACGAAAGCGACACTCGAACGGTTGCTGACCAATGTGCTCTACCTTGGCCGGGTGTCATACCTGGGCGCGGTATATGCGGGTGAGCAGGAGGCCATGGTCGAGCTCGATATCTGGGAGCGGGTGCAGGAATGTCTCACCAAGGAACACACCGTGTCTGGAGGGGTGATGGGCACACTGCCGAAGACCAGGAAACAACGGGCATCGCCGATTGCGGCGACCAAATCCATGGAACGCGTGCCGCGGATCACACGGCTGCTAGCATTAGCGCAGAAGTTTGAAGAGCTGATTCGGACTGGGGTAGTGAACGACTATGCGGCATTGGCCCAGCTCGGGAGAGTATCGCGCGCGCGTGTAACCCAGATGACGAGCCTGCTGAATCTGGCGCCGGACATTCAGGAGGAGATTCTATTTCTGAGAGCGGACAAGGCGGAGCGTCTTCGCCTCTCAGAGCCCTCGCTGCGGAAGGTGACGGCGACTCTGCTCTGGAACCAGCAACGTGAACAATGGAGAAATCTATCGCGCCCGTCTCTGGAACGCAAATAATCACAATTATTCTTCCCTCGTCCTGTTCAGCTCAGCATTTCCAATTTACCTAGCATCATCTCTAACTAAATATAAGAAAACATAAGCCTTTAAAGGCCTTGAGCTTAAGCAGATGGGACTCCAAGCACAAGCCGGATTCCAGAGTGGCCGTCAACTTTCTTGCAACGTTGGCCAAATCCTGCCGATTACATGTATGCACGGAGGGGATCATATTAGCCGCGAGGCTCTCAAAAAGGAGTTTATGAAAAACGACGGTCGAAGCTGGGAAGTCACTTTGGAAATTAACCTGCCTCGCCTAAGAACGTGGTTTGCATTGCGGTGCGGAAAGGAGCAACGGCAGCGGTCGCTAAACGAACAACTAATTTTCAATTAAGGAGCTCCATGAACAAAGCAGTAATGAAAATAGAAATCTGGCCACTGGCCAGAGTAATCCCCTACGCAGGCAATCCCCGCAAGATTCCGGAATCTGCGGTCGATAAAGTGGCAAGCTCGATTGACCAGTTTGGCTGGCGCCAGCCGATCGTGGTGGACAAAGATGACGTCATCGTCGTCGGGCACGTGCGCTGGCTCGCTGCCCGAAAGCGTGGCCTCGATAGCGTTCCAGTCCATGTCGCGGAAGACCTGACGGCGGCGCAGGTACGCGCTTACCGGATTATGGACAACCGATGCCACGAGGATACCGGTTGGGATCTGGAGCTCCTCACCGCGGAGATACAGGAACTAAAAGCAGTCGACTTTGCTCTAAATTTCACAGGCTTTAAGCCTCGAGAGATCGACGAGCTCTTGGTAAATGAAGAAATCGACGACGGCGCGAATGCAGCCCCGGATGTGCCGATCCATCCCGTTACGCAGGCAGGCGAGCTCTGGTGCTGCGGACCCCATCGGGTGCTCTGTGGCAACGCCACCGATTCTGCGGATGTGGCGCGTGTGCTGGGAAACGTTCGGCCCTCGCTGATGGTGACCGACCCTCCCTATGGTGTAAGCTACCGGCCCCAATGGAGAGAGGAAGCCGGTTTGGGAAATCAAGTGCAAGTAGGCACAGTCCCGAATGATGACCGGGTGGATTGGACTGCCGCATACCTTTTATTCCCGGGCGACGTAGTCTATCTGTGGCATGCCGGCGTCCACGCTGCTGAAGTGGCGATGGGCCTTGAGGCTGCGGGCTTCGAAATCCGATCGCAGATTATTTGGGCCAAACCGCATTTTGTTTTGAGCCGCGGAAATTATCATTGGCAGCATGAACCCTGCTGGCTAGCAATCCGCAAGGGCCAGCCCTCGCACTGGCGCGGGGACCGCACGCAATCTACGCTGTGGCAGGTCGCTACTCTCAATCCATTCGGCGGAAAAAATCAAGAAGAAACCGCTACCGGCCACGGAACCCAGAAACCGATTGAGCTCATGCGCCGGCCCATTCTCAACCATACTGAACGCTGCGACGTCGTTTACGATTCTTTCTTGGGATCAGGCACAACCTTGATCGCGGCTGAGCTAACCGGCCGCATTTGCTACGGTCTCGAGATCGACGCCAAGTACGTCGACGTCATCGTAACCCGCTGGCAAAATCTCACCGACAAGTCCGCCACCCTCGATGCCGATGGCGCGAGCTTCGATCAAGTCAAGACTCACCGTTTGTCAACCTCCGTTTAAATACCAAATTCAAGGAGCAATACAATGCCAAGACCACGATTTGTACCTACCGAAGAAAGACGTCGCACCGTAATGGCAATGTCCGGCTATGGCATTAAGCATAAAGCCATCGCCACGGTTCTAGGCCTCCGTTCGGAAAAGACGCTGAGGAAATACTTCCGTAAGGAACTGGATCGAGGGGCAATCGATGCCATGACCCAGGTTTTCCAGACGCTCTACCAAATGGCGACGTCGGGCAAGCATGTGGCCGCGACTATTTTCTGGATAAAAACCAGGGGTGGGTTGCGGGAGATTCATGTCGTCGAGGCACGGCCCGCTGGAACACCAGATTTTGTAGTGATGCTCGAAAAGAAAGCCGCTTGAGAGGCGTATCAAGGGAGCCACAAAATGTATGTCTCATTAAAGCCGCCTCAGGCGGAGGTCTTCAGTTCGGACAAGCGCTTCCGCATTCTGGCGGCGGGCCGCCGTTTTGGAAAGACCTATCTGGCAGCGATCGAATTGTGCCGGGCCGCCTGGGGGCCCGGCCGAAAGGTTTGGTATGTCGCGCCGACTTACAAGCAGGCCAAGAGGATCCTCTGGCGACCGCTAAAAGAAATCACCCGGCCCTATTGGGCGTGCCGACCGAACGAAACCGAGCTGCGCATTGAGCTCACTGCGGGAGGAACGATTGCGTTGCGGGGTGCCGACAACTACGATTCGCTCCGGGGCGACGGGCTCGACTTTGTGGTCCTTGATGAATACGGCGATATGTCGCCGCAGGCCTGGCCTGAGGTACTGCGGCCGTCACTCAGCGATCGCAGTGGGAGTGCGCTGTTTATCGGCACGCCCAGGGGTTTCAATCATTTCTACGAGCAGTTTCAGAATGCGCGCAATCGGCAGGACTGGGCCGCATTCCAGTTCACCACCCAGCAGGGCGGCAACGTGACCGCCGCGGAACTCGCCAGCGCCGCTGGCGAACTGGACGAGCGGACCTACCGTCAGGAGTATCTGGCAAGCTTTGATAGTCACTGCGACGGCCTGGTCTACTACGCCTTTGACCGCAGCGGAAATGTCTGTTCTCTTCAACGGCAAAGCCAGATCGCCATCTGCTGGGCATTGGACTTTAACGTGAACCCGATGTGTTCAGTGATCGTTCAGATCGAAGATCATAGCTCCGCCGAAGACCGGCGTTACGGCAGACGCCGCGTGACTGTTCATGTGCTGGATGAGATCGTGCTACCCAACAGCAATACCGCTGAGCTGTGTCAGGCATTTCTGAGTCGCATTCGCGGCTGGACCAATGGCCCTGGCCTGACTGCCATCCGTGTCTATGGGGATGCGGCGGGAAGCGCGCGGAAAACCGTCGGAAAGTCGGATTACGAAATCATCCGGGAATCTTTCCGCGGAGCAGGCGGCTTCACCGTTACCTATCACAACAAATCCTCGAATCCGTTCGTGCGTGACCGCGTCAATGCCGTCAACTCGCTGCTCTGCAACACGCAAGGTGACCGCCGGCTCTTGATCGACCCGCGTTGTAAACGGCTCATCGCTGATTTCGACAGAGTCGTGTGGAAGGCTGACGCCCATGACAATCTGTTGCCGCAACTGGACAAGTCCAATCCGGAGTTGACGCACGTTTCCGATGCACTTGGATATTTAGTGGAGTGTGAGTTTGGCTTACGGCAAAGCGCCGGATTCAGGTCCAACTCTATAATCTGAAGGAACGAAAACGGGCGCGGTGATCGGCGCCCGTTTTCGCGCATTGCGGGCCGGTAAAGCTGATCGACGCCGAACTCAGGCTTTAACGCAGTAGCTTCGTGCGCCATCCTTCCGCAGGACGGATTCGACTCTCAGCCCCATCTTTTTTTTCACTATGGCGCTGAGCAAGCCGCGAACACTGTGGGCTTGCCATTGAGTCGCGGCGGTGAGTTGCTTCAGCGTTGCACCGCCGGGCCGTTGCAGCAATTCCAGAACCCGACCCGTCTTGCCACGACTCCGGGCTGGAGCCGGGTTCGGGATCCGGCTGGTCGGTTTACTTGCCTTCACCTGCTCAGGCACCAGACGGAGCCCAGTTGCGCCCGCGTTCGGGGCCAAGCTCTGGGCCACCGCCCAAATCCGGGAGACAGCTACCTTCCGATTCGTGAACCTCTTGATTGGCTTCTGGCCGGGCAACGCATTCCAGATTTCTACTAAGCGTGGGCCGGGCCAACGCTTCGCCAGCCGGCCCAGGTCTTGAAGACCGTTGAAGCGCGTGGCTTCTGGGTTGAGCGGAGCTTGTGAGGTGGGGGTGAGAGCAGTGATGTGGTTATTGCGATCGATAGTGAACGTCAGCACGTTAGGATTCTCCTTATCGCGGCAAATACCGCGGTCACGACATCAATCCCTCAAACGCGCGGAACAATCAAGTTCTTTTAGGCGGAAAGTAGGCGCACCGTCGTGATCAGCAACTAGCCGCCGAGCAAGGTCACGTTAACGGCCGGTGGGTCCCAACCGTTTGGGCACCCGAATGATTATCTTTCCCCCTGATCGTTAACAAGCAGTTTCAGTGGGACGAGTACTCCCGTTGGGGCATAAGGCCAGCGACGATGCATATTTACAGAGAGCATATTCATTCGGAGTCGATGTCGACAGCCTATTCTTGGCGCGCACGCCGTGACTGTGTGATGCGACCTTCG
>JANXXL010000215.1 GCA_025350625.1 Bryobacterales bacterium
GCGCTCATCCCCGAACCACTGATGCTTGCTGCCATCAATGTGCAATAGCATCCCTACCATCGGCCGCCGCTCTCTCCGCCGACGGTGCTTTCCACGTCTCCGCCCACGGGCCACCAACCCCGCTCCCTGCAGCGCCTGTTGCACCCACGTATAGCTCAGATGGATGCCGTGCTCCTCTTTCAGTTTCTCGTGGAAGTGCCTCACGTTCAGGTCGTAGTAGGTCTTCTGGTACAGCCCCAGCACCTGTTCCACCGTGGCCAGGGGCACTCGTTTCTCACTCGGCTTGCCCTTCCGCCGGTCCGCCAAGCCAGCGTAGCCGCCTTCTTGTAGCCGTTCCCGCCACCGCCTCATCGTCCGGTCCGTTACCCCGATAATCTCGGCGGCATCCCACCAGCTCATCTTCCCGGCCATCGCCTTCAACAGCACGTCTTGAGCTTCATCATCCGCTCCATCTCCGCGGCCGAGTACTGCTGGGTGCTTTCCACTCTCCCAGCCTCTCGCCGCTTTAATCAAAGCGGACACTTCACGTGTTAATAGCACCGGACAGATCACATGTTAACGACAGCTGTGGCGACATTAGGTTGCGTTGCTCAATCAATACAGGTAAGATTCTACGTGCACTTAGACGGGAACCTTTTCTCGGTCTTGATTTCTAGTCCATTGCCATGTACTATTTCGAGCGCGGAGACTTCGATAGGTCAATGAAAGACCAGGGTTCGCATTTAGGGGGTTGTATGAAACGAATTCTAATGTCTCTGGTGGTTTTCTTGTTTCTGGTCGCGACTGCGGCTCTCGCTCAAGTGAGTACGGCCAGTCTGACTGGGTTGATTACGGATCAAAGTGGTGCAGCGGTCCCTAACGTCACCGTAACGTTAACGCTCAAATCTACCAATGCGGAACGGAACGTCACCAGTGATCAGACGGGCTATTACACGTTTCCCAGCGTGCCGATCGGCGATTATCTGATTACTGCCGATCTAGTCGGTTTTAGCCGCACCGCCCGCGAGTTCACATTGCAAACAGGACAAAGGGCCCGTGTGGATCTCGCCATAGAGGTCGGGACGGAGAAAACGACGGTTAACGTCGAGGCCGTCTCCCCGCAACTTTCAACGCAAGATGCTTCGGTGGGCGCGGTGATAGACAACAATTTCGTCACTCAGTTTCCGCTATTGCTCCGTGGCTGGGACGATTTGACGATCCTGGTAGCTGGAGTACAGGGCTTGCGGCAAACCGATCAGGCTGGCGCTGCCAACTCATCGCGCGCCGGGCAATTCAACGTGCACGGCGTACGCTCCTTGCAAAACAATTTCCTTTTGGATGGGCTGGACAATAATTCTATCTCGGAAAACGTGCAGGAGCTGAGCACTCAGGTCGTGCGGCCTTCGATAGATGCGATACAGGAGTTCAAGATCACCACTAATCCGTACTCGGCCGAACTCGGTCGGCAGCCCGGATCCGCCATTAGTGTCACAACAAAGGGGGGCACAAACCAGTTTCACGGCACTGTCTATGAATACTTGCGAAACCGGGTATTCGATGCCACTGATTTCTTCACGAATCGCAATGGCTTGGTGAAGCCTCAAAACATCCAGAATCAATACGGCGGAAACCTGGGCGGAAGAATTATTAAGAACAAGCTATTTTTCTTTACCGACTGGGAGGGTACTCGGATTCAGCGACAACTCTCGCGCATTGCGACGGCGCCACTCGCCAACGAGCGTGTCGGCAACTTCACCACCGCTGCGAGTGGTGCGGCGCATGTAACCTATCCCACCATCTACGATCCGCGTACTGGTCTCCCCTTTCCGAATAACCAAATCCCCCCCGATCGACTTGACATTGCCACGCAAAAAATATGGTCGGTGATCCCTCTACCCTCGGATCCCGGGCGGCAGGTCGACAATTTTTTCGCTAACCAGCCCTTTTCCGACAACTCCGACCGCTACAATACGCGAATCGACTGGCAGCCGACCTCTAAGGATGCAATCTTCGTCCGCTATAGTTGGTCGACCCGGGTAAGACTGATTCCTGGCACTTTCAATGGGGTTGCCGATGGAACCACTTCCGCGAATTTTGGCAATCAAGATCTAAAGGGACACGGGGCGGGGCTCGGTTGGACGCGTCCCCTCACCGCCCGAATTGTTAACGAACTCCGAATCGGTTTTAATCGCAACTATTCGCGACGCCAACAAATACCATTCGGGCAGAATTGCAATTCGGACTATATCCCCGGTATTCCCTGTGTCAAAGCAGCCGACGGCGGGATCTCGGCCATCACCTTCGCCGGTTTCAATACGATCCTCGGCTCCCCGCGCTTCCAGCCGGCATTTCAAGCGACCACGCAGGTCCAGTGGGCCGACACCATTTCCTGGACTCACGGAGCCCACCAGTTGAAATTTGGCATTGACATTCGCGGGCCGCTGCGTAATACCTTTTTTGATGTGCCGAATGTGAAGGGCCAGGTGGTGTTTGATAAAATCTTCACCTGCCAGCGAAACTCAGCGAAGCAGTGCGTTGCCGGGACGGGGATCTCGTACGCGGACTTCGATCTCGGGCAAGTACAGACGGCTGGGCTGACAAATTTTTATGTCGTCGATCAGCGGATACACATGTATTCTTTTTTCATGCAAGACGACTATAAGGTGACGCCCAAACTGTCGGTGAACCTCGGCCTTCGGTATGACTATGCCCCGTCCGCACTCGAGGGACGTAACCGCATGGCAAATTTCCTTCCAGCCGGCGCTGGATCCTTAGTCTTCGCTACGGATGGGTCTATTGAGAATCGAACACTGGTGAGTGCGGACCGTAACAACTGGGGCCCGCGGGCCGGTGTTGCGTACCAGCTTACATCGAAAACGGTTCTCCGCACTGGTTACGGGATCTTTTACTCTTTGCTCGACCGGATCGGAAGCGAGGACCAGCTCGCTCTAAATCCTCCCAACCTGGTTGACGTTACCGTCGCGCTGCCGTCGACAGCAACCGCCCCGGTGTTCCAACTGCAAAACGGTTTTCCGGCGGACTATTTGGATCCAACGAACCCAAACCTCCTCAAGCTGGTGCGAGTGCGAGCGATAAACCAAAATGACCCTAAACCGTACGTTCAGCAATGGAGCGCGGGATTCCAGCAGCTATTGCCGGGTGGCTTATTCCTCGACATCGATTACGTGGGGACGAAGACTACTCGTCTGAATACCCTGCGGAACATCAACCAGCCATTGAGTACCGTGGTGAACGGTGTTCGCCAGTCAACCGGCGTGAAGCCTTATCCTTCGTTCAACTTAGTGGAATATATGGACCCGAGCGGCAATTCCATCTATCACGGCCTGGACGCCACGGTGGAGCGGCGATTCAAGTCAGGCCTGGGGTTCCGGATCGCTTATACCTGGTCGAAATCGATTGACAACTCGACCGAGCAACAGGGCGTGGGGGGTTCCAACGCCTTCGGCCAGGACTCCCGTAATGCGGCGGCTTGGCGCGGCCCTAGCGATTTCGACATCCCGCAACGAGTGATCGGCAGCTATATTTACGAACTCCCATTCGGCAAGGACCGGAAATTTGCCAAGAAGGGCTTACTGTCACACTTGGTGGGCGGCTTTGAAATTAGCGGTTCGGCGTTCCGCCAGTCCGGACGTCCCTTCACTCTCTTCGCCACTAGCAACGACAGCTCGATTGACGCCGGGCTGCAGCACGCCCTCCCCAACATAGTCGGCCCCCCCATCTTGCCGCACAACATCGACTGTTGGTATTACCAGTCAAACAGCTCACTCTGCCGGGCGCAACTGCCCGGAATGGCCAATTTCGCGGTGGTACCAGCCCCCGGCGTATACGGAAATGCCGGCCGGAACATTCTACGCGGACCTGGCTCCATAGGAACGGATTTCTCCTTGCATCGAGTTTTCCCGGTGAGCGAGGGACGGCAATTCGAGGTCCGCTGGGAGGTTTTTAACGTAGCGAATCATCCGCTATTTGGACTTCCAAGCACGAATATGAGCGGGACCTCGGCCGGGGCAATCACTACGCTTGCGGGGGACCCTCGCGTAATGCAGTTCGCGTTGCGTTTTAAGTTTTAGGCTAGGAGCATAAAGTGACAAAACCGATCATTGCTCTATGGCTCTTAACGGCGGGGGCTCTCTTGGCTCAACAACCCGGCACTTCCGCCCGGACGTTTGCCAACCGCTGCACAATCTGTCATGGAGGTGACGGCAATGGAACCGACCGTGCGCCCGCGATCCTCACGTTTGTAGCTGCTCACTCCGACGGTGAAATGGCGACATTGGTTCGAACAGGCCGCGTGGAAAAGGGTATGCCGCGTTTCGACTTTACGGATGTCGAGATGGGAGCGCTATTGGCACATCTGCGCAGCTTAGTTTCGGGTACCGCAGCCGTCGAGTCTGCCGGTGGTAACCGTGGCGTTGTAGGGCTGTTTGAGCCGCATCCGGTCAAATTGAAATTAGAAGATGGCCGCATGCTCGAAGGAACCCTGACAAGCCAGACCAGATACAGTGCCACGGTGCTGACGGCGGACGGCAAATTTCATCTTCTCGTCCGCGATGGTGATAGTTATGAGGAACGCCAGATTGAGCCGAAGCAGGACTGGACCAGCTACAACGGAAGTGACACGGGGAACCGCTATAGCCGGCTAGAACAAATCAACATCGGTAATATTCAGCGCCTTGCTCCGGCATGGAGCTTCCCAGTTCCGAATGCGCCGCGCCTGGAAGTCACGCCGGTGGTAGTGGACGGCATCATGTACATCACAGGGCCCAACGAGGCTTATGCGCTCGATGCGGTCACCGGCCGGCAGATCTGGACGTTTCGTACGCCGCGGACCCCCGGGATCCTGAGCGAAGCCGGCGGAGGCGCCAACCGCGGCGTCGCTGTCGCCGGCGATCGCGTCTTTATGATTACCGACAACGCCCACTTGCTGGCTTTGGATCGTAAGACGGGGAGCAAACTTTGGGATGTAACCATGGCCGATGTTAATGAAGGTTATAGTGCATCGGCAGCTCCGCTAGTGATCGGCGACCTGGTGCTTTCGGGAGTGGCTGGTGGCGAAGAGGGCGCGCGTGGCTTTGTGGATGCCTACAAGACCGCCACCGGCGAGCGCGCTTGGCGCTTCTACTCCATCCCAGCTCGGGGCGAGAAGGGCTCAGAAACCTGGATTGGAAACGCCCTCGATCATGGTTGCGGCGCAACCTGGCTGACAGGCTCCTACGATCCCACTCTAGGACTGGTGTACTGGGCAGTCGGCAATCCCTGCCCTGACTTCAACGGGGATGACCGGAAAGGCGACAATCTCTACACTTCGAGCGTGGTGGCGCTGGATGCAAAGTCCGGACACATGAAGTGGTACTACCAATTCACGCCGCACGATATGCATGACTGGGACGCAGTGCAACCGATGCTGCTGGTGGATGAGGTATGGCAGGGCCGGCCTCGCAAACTGCTGCTGCACGGCGACCGTAATGGGTTCTTTTTCGTGTTGGATCGCACGAATGGAGAACTTTTGCTCGCAAAGCCGCTTTCAAAAGTAAACTGGGCCACGGGATATGGAAAGGACGGCCGGCCAATTCTAACCGAGCATTTTGATTCGACTTTGGAAGGAGCACTGGTGTGCCCTGGGGTAGGTGGGGGAGCGAACTGGCCCTCCACCGCCTACGATCCAATATCGAAGCTGTTCTATGTGCGGGTCACCGACGGGTGCGCCGTATACACGAAAGATCCTTCGCCGATAGACATGGGCCAGAGATTCTTTGGAGGCACAGGCATAAGCCAAGGCGGCGAGGTGTTTATCCGAGCGATCAATATTCAAACGGGCGAGAAGGCGTGGGATTATAAGTTACCTGTAGGCAGTAGCTCGGGAACGTTGGCGACCGCCGGCGGACTCGTCTTCTTTGGAGAGAGCGGGGGTACCTTTACCGCCGTCGACCACATAACAGGAAAGCCCGTTTGGCACTTTGAAACCGGACAACCATGGAGAGCCTCGCCCATGACCTATATGGTCGGCGGCAAACAATATGTGGAACTCGCCGGCGCAGGCGGTATTTTAGCATTCGCTCTGGTGAAGTGAAGATACCCTGCGCAAGCCAGAACGTGAGTTTATGACACGAGTGAATTTGAGCCTTTTCCTCTTTTTTGCCAAGGCCGGAATGGTCTACGCGCAGTCGGGCACCCTAAACATCTATTTTATCGATGTGGAAGGTGGAGCGGCGACATTGACCGTGACTCCCTCAGGCCAGTCGATGCTGGTGGATACCGGAAATCCCTCGCCCACCGATCGAGATGCCAAGCGCATTTTTGAAGCTACGCAGATCGCAGGTCTAAAAAAGATCGATGTTCTGATCACGACGCACTACCATGGTGACCATGTGGGCGGGGTGGTGTCGCTCTCAAAGTTGATCCCAATCGAAAAGTTTTACGACCACGGCGATTCGGCCGAAGCGGCAGGGAACCCGCGAGCCGCAGAGATGTGGGAAGGCTACAAGATCGTGTCCGAAGGAAAGCGGGTGATCGTGAAAGCGGGGGACAAGATTCCGCTCAAAGGGGCGGATGTCATCGTAGTTTCCTCAAACGGAGAGGTGATCGCAAAGCAGATCAAAGCCGAGGGTCCAAATCACCTATGTAAGGATACACAGCAAAAGGAACCTGACCCAACGCAACCCGAGAACTTTCTGAGTGTGGGCACGCTGCTCACATTCGGAAAATTCAAGTTTCTCAATCTAGGCGATCTTACCTGGGATAGAGAACTGATGCTGGCTTGTCCAGCGAATAAAATCGGTTCGATTACGTTGTTCCAGGCGACGCACCACGGGTTTTACAATGATTTGTCAGGTCCGCCAGCGCTGGTATGGGCTATAAAGCCGCAGGTTGTGATCGTCGAAAATGGGCCCACCAAGGGATTGACAACAGCTGGATATGAAACCCTTGCAAAGATCCCGGGTGTGGAGGGAATCTGGCAAGGTCATCGCGCAATTCGCAATGATGACGCGCATAACACTTCGGAATCAATGATTGCGAATCTCAGAACGACCCAGGATGAGACCAAGGGAAACTGGATTAAGGCGTCAATCTCAAAAGACGGAAAATTCACAGTTACCAACAGTCGGAACGATTTGAGCAAGACTTATACAACCCATTGACGACGCCGCGTTTCCAGAAACCGGTGACCGAATCCAGCAAATTGTTGCAGTGAAGCTGGGTGTGGAACCGATAATGCTGGCCCTATTACAGAGCCGGCGGCACGGCCCGGAGAATTGGAAGGCTCCACTAACGCCACCAACGCGCGCCTTCCGAAGCCCGCCACCAAATTGGCTCTTGATCAAAAACGGGGGAGGTCCGGGAGCTAGGATCAAACACGACCGGGTTCGCCAACACTGCCGTCGGTTTCGCTGCACTTGTCAGCAACACGACTGGGAACAACAATATCGCCCTTGGTCAACTAGCGTTAGTGAATAATACAATGGGAACTAATAACATCGCCATCGGGAATCAAGCCGCGATCAACGTCTCCAGCGGTAACAGCAACAACATCCATTTAAGGAATGTTGACGTAGCCGGTCACAGCGGCACAATCAAGATCGGCACTGTTGGATCACAATCCGCCATGGAAGCGGGCATGCTCTGAATCCGGGGTCCGGCGGCACCGATGGCATATCTGGCCGCGGGGGCGGCCATTTTCCTGACAGCGCTGTGTTTTGCGGAGGCGGGCAGCCATTTCGAATCTACCGGCGGAAGTCGGCTTCGGCTCGCCCAATATCTAGTCCAGATGACCTCAGATGACCGGATTCCAGCGTTATTTGGGCGTGGGCTTGCGAGTTCCTCTTTTGAGTTGTCGATTAATCGGGATGACTTCGGCACGCGACGGCCGGCAGCTGTCCAGCGCAGCTCACTAAAAACCTCTTCAAACCTCGCGGCACACTTCATAGGCAATAATCTAGGAAGAATGACGAACAATAGATCCCGCGAAAAAGTCGCGGGTATACGGACCTCTGAGCGATAAAGCCCAAAAACGCTTCAGCGTTGCGTTCAAAGCTTACGGGACAAATATTGGTGCCCCAGGGCGAGCCGAGCGCTGTAGCTCGAAGCATGGCGCGGACTGTTCTAGGTTCAGGCGAACAAGTTCGCGTTCGAGAATCTTGCGGGGGGCGGTGTAGTCTTCGTCCCACCAGGGCTTATGACCGGCGCCGGGAGCCTTCTTGCGTTGGAGTGGTTTCTTTCGACTCCGCGTGAGCTGGAGGGTAAACCGGGGCAGCTGGCACGTTATATATACACGACGGCGTTGCCCTGTTCGGCGGGTCCGCGACAGTTCCAGAGCTGCGCCGCCGTGGGCTGCAAGGCGCCCTCTTAAATGAGCGAATGCGCTACGCGTACGACCACGCCTGCGAAGTGGCCGTGATGGCGGCCTAGGTTGGTAGCGATTCCCAGCGCAACGCCGAGCGGAAAGGATTCCGGATCGCGTACACGCGCACAAAGTGGCGGTTATCTTCTTAGCTCATTCGGTATCGCGGTGGCACGCCCGAACTAGCGATAATGTTGCTTAACGGGACCCTAAGCGACTACATAGCAAACCACTGGATGGTCTGGTTCGTGGTCCTAGCTTAAGCTAGCACTTGGCAAGCCTAGCATTCGAGTTGTTCGAACCATACGGCGTGAGCTTCCTAAAACTGAAGCTGAAGCGTGAATTGGAAGCTACGGCCATCATTCAACGTATTGGTGATCTTGCCGAAAGCCGGGGAACTCAGGTCCGGGTTGGGATTGGCGAACTGCGGAGTGTTGAAGAGATTGATCGATTCGACACGGAACGTGGCCTGCCACTCCGAGTGTAGCTTCCAGGAGCGCGCTAATGCGGCGTTCATGTTGCGGATGCCGCCTCTGCGGAAGGTATTGAAGCCGAGGCTGCCGCGGGAATCGGTTGAAGCGATGTAACCGAACGCAGAGCGCGGCAGCAGCGTCGTCGAAGTGCTTGGGTCGCCTATTGTGCGACCGAGGATAGTAGGATCGAGCAGGTTGGGGCGATCGCCATTCGAACCGTCCACGTTGCCGGAGCCGGGGCCATCTGAACCAGTGATCACTGTGAAGGGGAGACCGGTTTTAGCCAAAAAGACACCGGAGATTCGCCAGCCATTGACTACGCTGCGCGCCAAGTGGTTGCCGTAAGAGCTCACCGGCAGCGCGTACTGGAAGCGTGCCATGACAGCATGAGACTGATCGAATGCACTGGGCCCTTTGAGGTCTTCAGCGACGGGATTCTGGGATTGCGAGTAACCTTGGAGCGCTTCGTCGCCGGCGGCCATGTTGGTATAGGCGCTGCCAGTGTCGATAGCTTTGCTTAACCAGTAAGAAGCATCGCCGGTGAAACCGTGCCAGGCCGGGGCTTTGAGGGTAATGCGGGCGGCGTCGAAGTAGGCGTCGGACGCGTTCCTGGCCTCGCGCAATTCGTAATAACGCGGATCGGGACGACGCTGGGTGATGGTGGCTGTAGTTTGCGGGACGCCGGGCATCGGGACCGCGCGATTGGCGAACCACATCATGAAGAGTTTGTGGGTGCGAGAGCCAATATAGCCGAGCTGAATCGACCAGGGTTTCCCTTGCATCGGCTCCCAAAGGAAAGTGTATTGGTGCGAATAAGGCGATTCAAGGTTCGGCGGAACATCGAATTGGGTATGGCGTGCGCCGGGCTCGAGATAAGTACCCTGCAGGGGGGTGAGAAGCGAGGGTGGCGCCTGCACTTCGAACTTTAGGAAATTCGGCGGATCCCAACGAACTTGCTGGAGCGTCTGCGGATAGATGTCGCCGAATTGGAGCCCGTAGGCGGCGCGTATGACGCCCGCACTGTGTGTGTTCCAGGCGAAACCGAATTGGGGCCCGAGGGTGTTGCAGTCGCAGTTAAAATTGATCGGAGTGAGGTGATTCACTTCGTTGGGCGCGGTCACTGGCGTATAGCGTAGACCGTAGTTTAATGTAAAGTGCGGCCGGACCTTCCAAATGTCGCCCGCGAAGTATTGCTGCTCGAACCAACGGAAGCCGCGGTGTCCGTCGCCGATCGCGGCTGAATAGCGGCTGGCGATGCCCATGCGAAAGTTAGTAATGGCGTCGCGGCCAAAATCAGCTCGAAAGTAGTAGTTGCCTCGCTCGCTTGAGGCTTCGAGGCCGTTATTTTGCAAGCGATCGACTTCGCTCCCCACGGCGAACAAATGCTTGCCAGTCTGGCGCCGGTAGACAGCAGCGTAACGGAAGCGGTTAATTTGGCGGTCAATGGGCACCGTCGCACCGGGACCGAGGCTCTGATAAGAAGTCCCAATGATTACCTGCGGGCCGACGGCATTCGGTTCAGGTACCAAAAGCGAATGTACGCGGTCAAAGCCGATGGTGAAATCGATTAATGTGCGGGCGTCGAAGAGGTGGTTCCAGGTTAGGCGGGCGTTGTTGGATTTGGTATTGGTGTCGGGGTTCTGGCCGGCGACGAACTCAAAGGCCATGACCTTCTGATTGGTGAAACTGTGCTGCGCGAAGATTTTGTCACGAGGGCCGAGGTCCTGATCGAGGCGGAGGTTCGACGCATCGGTATTGATCGATTGCGGCGAGTTGGTGTTGAGTGCCCGGGGGTTAATGTCGGTACGGTTGGGCACAGCTTCCGGGTAGGCGTCGATCCATCGCTGGATCAACCGATAGGCGGCGGGGTCGGTGGTAAGGGGCGTGCGTTCACTGGGTAGTGGAACCAGGACATTGCCGTTGACGCTGCCTCGCAGCTTTTGCTGAGATCCATCCAATGTCAGATGAGCACCACGCCAGAGTCCCAGGCCGGCTGTGAATCCGTAGTCATTCTCGTGGGCCGGCTGGACGCCACCAACCTGGAAAAATGTTCGCGCGTCGAAGATGCTATCGGAGCGCGCGAACACAAGGGCGCCGTGGAAATCGCGGGAGTGCTTGAGCGCACTGAGATGAGTGAGCGACGCGGGTTTGTTGCCATACTCGGTGCCGAAGTATTTACGCTCGGGCTGGAACTCGGTAATAATAGTGGCGTTAGTGCCAAGCCGGATATTTAAGTCCTTGAGGGCATTATTGTCGATGAGGTTGAACTGAACGTTTTCATTGCGCCGACTTTCGCCAGCGGCCGAGTCGGTTGCGCCTAACAGGTTGAGCTCGGTGCGTTTTTCTTTAACGGGCTGTTGCTCGGGCTCGGCCGGTTTTGAGGACTCGCTTGGCGCGGATTGCTGGGCGAGAAGAAGGAAAATCCCGAGAACACACTGGAGCATGCGGCTCTTATTATGCCAAAGTTAGCTCTGCCGATTAGCATGGCAGGACAGCGTTTGACGCCGTAATCGTGCGGTCAAGGGCTCATCAAGACTAAAAGGGCCGAGGTGGGCTATGCGATCGAATCGTCTAGGATGCGGGCTTCGGCGCTCCGAGGTGGCAGCACTAACGTTCACTCATCTCCAACAGCGCGATGGCCGCTGGTGCATAGTCGACCTGGTGGGCAAGCACGGCCGCGTCCGCACCGCGCCGATGCCAACCTGGGTGAAGGTCGCAATCGACGCTTGGTTGTCTCAAGCAGGGGTGGCGGAGGGTTACGTGTTCCGGCCCGTGAATCGCGCCGACCGCGTGAAAATCGGCGGGCTGGAAGAAAAGGTCGTCTGGCAACTCATCAAGCCTTATGCCGAAGCAGCTGGCGTCCCTGGTATCGCCCCTCATGATCTCCGGCGCACTTGCGCCAAATTATGCCGAGCCGGCGGCGGTGAACTGGAGCAGATTTAACTGCTCCTAGCGGAACGCTATCTCGGCACAAAACAGGACCTGGTCCATGCTCCGAACGATGCGATCAAGCTGAGGGTAGCGACGTGTAGTTAGCCCGACCTTTGATCAGAAACGCCAAAACGTAAGCGATTCTCGGCTACGTTCGGCCCGTTGGCCCATTTCTCTTGCATCAACCGGACCTGGCGCGCCCGTTGGCGCAGCGCTTGGCATAGACCGTGGAGCGCTAAATGCGATTGGGTGGAGCGCAACACCAGAAGACTCGATTGCAGCTGGCGTGTCGCATAGTTTCGGGGCCTAAGTAGATCCACTGGCTTGGGCGCAGGGGGTCGGGCGTTCGAATCGCCCCGCCCCGACCAAATCTCCTTAGTTTTCAGCGCTATTTTCACCAAGCGCACCCCTGCCGAAAGTGCAGGGGGTCGCAGGGCTGCGCACTGAAAACGTGGGACTTATAGATCAAAAATCAGTCTAAGTAGGATCGGGAATTACAATTTTGACTACAATTGGTCGTCTGATTCCATCTCATATCCGATGGCGCGGTAGCCGTTCAACCGCTTATCGTACATCCGAGCAAGCATCGGGACCAGAGCGTCGACATAGACAAACACTCGAACAATTTTTCTTGTCGTGATGAATCCGATGCAACCGTCCGAAGTATTGCGGCAGCGGCGCCTGACCCTTCAAACTCCAAGCGAGGACCGCCACAAAAACAGCGCCAGACTTCCCTGGCACGCTGGGCGGCCACACTGTTCGCCTGCCCAAGCGATTTTTCCGACAGGGAGAATTACGCTCAATGGCAACCATCGAACCTTTAGGTGATGCGTCTGACGAAATTTTTACATGGCTTTTCGGGTTAATCGCGCTCAACGCGGAATTGACGAAGCGAATAGCACAAGCGCAGCAGCCGTCAGCACGAAAACGAAGTCCCGCCAGAAGGAACCATAACTACCAGACCATCGATAAAGCACTGCGGGAGAGTGCTGCGGCCATGCCCAAAAAGCACGTAGACGTTTTTCGGTCCCTCGGAGATCGAAAAGTTCCGACTCCCCATCGAGAGCCGTTTAAATCGCACGGATGGATAAGAGGGTATGAGAAAGATCCCCACGCCGCCAGCTCATGGCTCTCCCGAAGGTGGGCTAGTTTGATGCTGCCCGCTTTCCCTCGCGGACCTCAAAAATAACTACAATAATTACGTTTAACAACTAATTTTTTCACTGCGGAAGACATTCCGACTGAATGAGTTGTAGTAATAGCGCCCCCGATACTTCAAAGCCAACAATGGACGATTTCGGCACAAAGCGGGAAAATCTAATCAGAAATTGTTTGGGTTTCTCCCCTCGCCCCAGGGGTTATCGGGGAGAGATGCGTAATAGGAGTGTCATCAAAAATGGTATTCGTGGGCCAGGAACTGCGTGATGTCCTCGATCGCAGCGAGAGCGCAATCGAGCTCCGCAATCAATATGGGCGGCCCTATGGTCTCGTTTCCAAAAACGAGGCACTCGCGTTGAATCTGGATTTTTTCGTGGGAATCGGTAACCGACGCGCATTCGATTCTTGCGCCAACGCGTTCGGAGATTTTCGCTTAATGCCGGGAGCCAAACCACGAGGCGTCTCGCAAATCGGTAGTGGTTCAGTTTGAAAGGGGCCGTACTCGTCTTAGGCTTGAAAGGGCGCTATAAGCCCAATTCTTGGCTTCGGCGATCTGCTCTGGTGGTCCTGAAAGGGTGACATAAATACACAGGTCTGGCCATGTGAGGTAAGCATGGAGCCAGGCGGTCCCCTCCATATCCGTCATGAGCGCGGCTGCGACGTCGATTTCCGGTGGGAGGCGAAGCGCAAAGTCGGTCCAACTACCCTGGTCTCGCTTGATTCGATCCCGCAGTCTCTCCTTTGCTGGCACTTGCTCACCTTCACTACGTTTGAAGCTGGAGAGCTGGAGTGCTAGGCGGCTACCTTCAAGCCATAGGCTAGTGACACGACCGTCGATGTCTTGACGAATGCCATCCGGCACATCTATTTCATAGCTGGAGGTTGGCGAGATTGTGATAATAAAAGTGGCCACTGTGTGCCATAATCTTACCATGCCTTCCCGAGCAAGCAAGCCAAAGCGCCCGCGTGATCCCAACCTACTGGCGCGATCCGTGATGGAGGATCTCATCGGGGAAACGATGGAGGGGAAGCCGCTCAAGAAGCGCGTCGAACCACCAGACACCCGGAATCCGGCTGCGGTGGCACTGAGCAAGCTCGGGGCCTCCAAGGGCGGCATTGCGCGCGCCAAGTCTCTCTCGGATCGGAAGCGGAAGCAGATTGCCAAGAAGGCAGCGAAAGCCCGCTGGAAAGTCTCCAAATAAAAACTTCCCATTTTTCTCCCTCATTTGTGGTAGGATAATGGGAAGTTGTGGCGCAAGCCACCAAAGGAGATCGAATGCCTTCAACGTCCAAGGTCTATATTGCACCGTACGATAGAAATCAACGACTCTTCGAGCTCGGCCTAGAAGCGGAGTCGTTCACAACTGCCGGACTTCAAGGGCTTGCCGGTTGGGCATCCTGTACGCCGAATCATCCACGAACATACCCGGGAACAGTGGCATGGGCAGAGACTACACGTTCACTGAGGGAGGGTCTTTTTGGAAGCGGCTGGACGCGCAAGAACGAAGCCAATCTACCGCTAGTGGTCAATGCTGAGGAAACAATAGCTATCGCGGTCGCCTCTGGAGATTCTGAGACTGGGAACAAAGATGGGTTTCCCTGTACTCGATCTGCACGCGGACCAAAAACTGCCGAGGCTGTTCGCGTGAATCGTCAGATAATGCTGCCCTTCTCAGATCCAAAGCCTGTAATAGAGTCAATCAACACGCCGGATAGATCCACTTGGCTGTTTCTCACCTATCGCGATCTAGTTGCTCGGGTTCTCCGCTGTGAACTTTCCCGACCTGTATCCATGACCGAGGATGGATACGTTGACGAGTGGGCCGAAAGCATCATTTTTGACGAGATCCCGTTCGGTGAGAATCTTCAAATTTTCAACGATGCCGACCAAAGCCCCGAGATCACAATTGACATTCAACGACTCGCCTAATGAAGAAGAGTCTCGAATCCCAAACCCGACGCGCATAGCGCTTGCACGCAGACGCAGGGGTTTTACCCAAATCGAACTGGCGGCCAAGTTGGGAATCGACCGAAAATCGGTGAGCGCCTATGAGTCCGGAAAACATGCTCCCGTCAAAGCTGATGGAATGGCGAAACTCGCGGCGATACTGGGCTTTCCCGAGAGTTTCTTTTTTGGTGACGATCTAGATGAGCCAAGCCTAGATAGCGGGAGTTTTAGGTCACTGTCCAAAATGACTGCGTCCCAATGCGAGATGGCAAAGAGTCAAGCTGCGCTCGGCCTGCATTTCAGTGCTTGGCTTGATAAGAAGTTTGGACTGCCGAAGCCGCAGATTCCAGACTTCGGGCGTGAACCAGAGCCAGAAGCCGCAGCGGAATCAGTAAGGCGTGAGTGGGCGTTGGGAACGCTATCCATTAGGAATATGGTCCACTTGCTTGAGGCGAAGGGAGTCGGGGTATTCTCGCTAGCAATAGACGCCAGAGAAGTGGACGCCTTTTCGATGTGGAAGGGTGGAAAGCCTTTTGTGTTTCTCAATGCCAATAAAACCCCGGAGCACAGCCGCTTTGACGCGGCCCACGAATTGGGACACCTTGTGCTTCATAAGCATGGCCCTCCGCAAGGCAAGGAGGCCGAGAGGGAAGCAAATCAGTTCGCATCGGCTTTCTTGATGCCGCGCGGAAGCGTGCTCGGACACGCTCCAAGGTTTCCCACTTATCAAACTTTAGTGAGCCTAAAGAAGCGGTGGGCGGTTTCGGTAGCGGCCCTCGCCTACCGCCTTCACGTTCTGGATTTGATGACAGATTGGCAGTATAGAGGCATCTGCGTTGAGATCGCCAAGCTCGGCAAAGACTGTGAACCCAACTCCATTCAACGAGAAGGCTCCTTGGTATTGCCTAAGCTCTTAGGGAACCTTTATGAATCCGGCATAAGCCGATCACGAATTGCGGAACAGTTGTGCATTCCGCTTTCCGAATTGGAACAGTTGTTGTTCGGGTTAACGATTACTGGAGTTGGAGGCGGCGGTAAGCGTCAAACCAATTTGGCACCAACTAAGCTGTCTAGGATTAAGTAGTCCTTGACTTTTCTTGCACGAGCAAGCATAATAGTCAGTATGAACCGAATGGATACAACTCGCCGCGCTCAAGTGATTCGGTGCCTCATCGAAGGCAATTCGATCAACTCCACGGTACGCATGACGGGCGTTGCGAAGAACACGGTTCTAAAGCTTCTAGTCGAGATCGGCGCGGCCTGTTCTGGTTTTCTCGATGTCAAAATGCGGAATCTAAACTGCCAGCGCCTACAGGCCGATGAGGCGTGGAGCTTCTGCTATGCCAAGCAACGCAACGTGACGCCCGAGATCGCCGAAGAACGTATCGCTGGCGACGTTTGGGCATGGGTAGCGATTGACGCCGATACGAAGCTGATTCCAACCTGGACCCTTGGCCGTCGCGACGCCGAAACGGCGGCGGACTTCATTCAAGATCTTGCGAGCCGTCTCTCGAATCGCGTTCAGCTCACCACGGACGGCCTGAAGGTCTACATCAACGCTGTACGGAATGCCTTCGGAACGGAAATTGATTACAGCATCTTGCATAAGATCTATGGCGCGGAGCCGACCGGCGAAGCCCGCTATTCTCCCGCGAAGTGCATCGGCTGCGAAAAGAAAGCGGTCATCGGCCAACCCGATCCCTAGCACATCAGCACGTCCTACATCGAGCGCCAGAACCTCACCATGCGGATGTCGATGCGGCGCTTCACCCGCCTCACCAACGGCTTTTCCAAGAAAATCGAAAACCACTCCGCATCGGTCGCGCTGTATATGATGTATTACAACTTCGGACGAAAGCACAAGACGCTGGGGACGACGCCAGCGGTAGCGGCGGGGATCACGGATCACATCTGGAGCGTCGAGGAAATCATCGGACTGCTGGAAAAGTCCGAGCCGAAAGCGACCCGCCCAGCGCGGGCGGCAAGTTCAAACTGAACCACTACCCGCAAATCAGTTTGGAGTAAATCTGGCTCACCCCCTAGTAAGGGAGCACTTGCCAATTAAACATATGGATCATCCAATACGAAATCGCTTACACTTTAAGTTCCCTGCCCTCAAGAGTGACACCTTCTAACCAGCAATAAGTCAACACCAAATGGTTCACACGAACGAGTACTCGCGCGTGTTGACACTGAAAGAGGCCGCAGTTTATTTGCGGGTTTCAAAAGCTCATCTAGCAAACGTGATCAACCGAAAAGTTCCCGATGTGCCGCGCTTGCGACATGCTCGCGTCGGCAGGCGGATTTTAATCAAGGCGGAATGGCTGGATCAGTGGCTCGAGGATGGCGGACAAAAAGTAACTACAGATGGTAATGTCTGAATGCGCCGAGAGTCCAAACTTTCGGCGCCGGGAAAAAGAGGCTAACAAATGCGTCGAAAGCGTTTTCAGAAAGGCAGTCTGCAACCCCGGAAGCATTGCCAATATCGGATGTGGGTTGCCTGCTACTGGGAGAATGGCGGGAGGAGATCCAAGGTGTTGGGTCGCTGCTCGCAACTAGGCAGGGGGGAAGCCGAAGCAGCCCTGGCGGCAATTCTCCAGCCGATCAACAACGGCGTGGCCCGCGGGCCCAGGATTATATACACGTTCGTGCAGTTCATCGAGAATGTATACCTGCCATTTTGCCGTCGAAGCTGGAAGGAATCCACCGCGGGAACTTCGGAACAGATCGTCAGAACACACCTAATTCCGGAGTTCGGGAAGTATTTGCTCTCTGCGATCCGACGCGAGGAGTTGCAGGATATGCTTGATCGGAAAGCGCTGGAGCTTTCGATCAGCCCTGCGAGTCACATTCGGTGGTTCCTAAACGCGATTTTCAAACTGGCAGTCTCGGATGGGCTCGTGTTCGGCAATCCGGCAGCCGAGTTGAGGATTCCAAAAAAGTGTCAGCCGGGACGAATGATGCGCTCTCTGTCGGAAGGGGAGGTTATGGAGTACCTGGATGTTTTCGACCTTCGCGAGGCGCTGATTTCGAGGCTTGCGATTTTCGAAGGAATGCGACCGGGCGAGATTTTGGCACTTCTATCGAAGGTTGTTGGGCAGAACGCCATGACCGTGGACCGGCGTATTTACAAGCGTGTCTTCGACACGCCGAAGAATGGGAAAACGCGGGAGGTAGCGATTTCGGATTCGACTTGGGAATTATTAAAGGAGTGGCGCGATCTTGCGAAGGATCCAAGCCCGGAAGGGTTCGTTTTTCCGAGCGAGGCGCTCACAACGCCTTTGACGGCGGATAATCTTTGGCGGCGGACCATGCAGCCGAAGTTAGCGAAGATTGGCCTAGGCTGGGCTACTTTCCAGGTTTTGCGAAAGACCAACGCCAGCTTATCGACGAAGTGCGGCGTCGATCCCAAGGTCGCTGCAGACCAACGAGGTCACGGTCTCGGCGTCAGCATGGAAGTCTATACGTGCTCGGATTTGGAACAAAAACGGGCTGCGGTGAACAAGCTCGAAGCAGCCGTGATAAAAAAAACGGCGAGTCCACAGGCCTAACGGAGTAAACGGAGTAAACGGAGTAACGAGGAATCGGTGGTATTTCCTAAGTGTATGAAAAATGGAGCGGGAGACCGGGGTCGAACCGGCGACGTCCAGCTTGGGAAATTGATCGTAGATTGAAAATACAAATTTTAGCGTCTACGGTGTCAATGGAGTGCGCCTGCAACCCTCCTACTTTCAATGACTGGCTTCAGGCTCTTTTTTAATGGAGCCAAACGGAGCCATCACTCATTACTTTTCTACACTCAGTGACTTGTCCATCGTCGCCGCCCGGCGGTAGAATCACAGGACACCTCGTCGGCCCCCCTAACGCGTATCTCGTCGATTGGGGTTCTACCCACCAACTAGCATGCCCGCGAAAAATGGATTTGAACTCCAAGACGGCGACATTGAACTTTTGCACTCCGTGTACCAGCTTCGTATCGCGACCCTCGATCACTTAGTCGCTCTCTCCGGGCGATCCATCCAGGCGCTTTGGGGCAGGCTCCATAAACTTAAGGAGCGTCGCTATCTCACGACCGTTGCCCGTTTCATGCAGAAACAGGTTTATGCAATCGGGTCGGAAGCCAAGCCGGTCCTCGTCGAGCACGGCTACGCCCCGAGCGATTTCGCGGAGAGGCGGCTACGGCATAACGAGCTTACCGAGATTGGCATCCGCCATTCTCTTTTCGTCGCTGACATCCACACGCGTATGCTACTACTCACGCGCACCGGTTCGATCGCACTTGCCCATTGGCAGGAGGGTTCTGCTCTTTGGGATTCGGTCATCCCCCACCATGATGATCCGGCGATCCCGGTCCGCCCGGATGCCTATTTCATCCTTGAGCACTCAGAACGGTCAGGACGAAAGAATAAATTCCATGTTTTTTTAGAAGCGGATCGATCAACCATGAGCCACGAGCGCATGGCCACGAAGATCGTCGGATACGTCGCGTACTACGATCGGAAAGGCTACCAGCAGAAGTATAAAGGGATGCGGGCATTTATGGTGG
>JANXXL010000241.1 GCA_025350625.1 Bryobacterales bacterium
GTGCACGTGGTTGCGCGCGCTCATGGAACGCTACGACGATTTCTGGCACGTCACTGAGGCAGCGCTGCGCTCTGCGGTCAGGCAACTTTCGATCGAGATAACCGATTCTCAGATGAACCGGCTCATGCAAGCATATCTCGTGCCAACTACTTTTGTGGATGTGGGCACCGCCTGGGAATCCTTTAACAGGATTCCCCTGGCAATCCTCTCCAACGGCTCACCGGAGATGTTGGATTCCGCAGTTCGCAGCAACGGATTGGAGTCCAAATTTACCGAAATCATCTCAGTGGACCGTGTGAAGACGTACAAACCATCTCCCAAAGTCTACGCTCTCGGTCCCGAGATCCTTCACCTCGCACCGGAAGAGATTCTCTTCGTTTCATCGAACTCATGGGACGCAGCCGAGGCAAAGGCTACCAAGTTTGCTGGTGCAACCGGTCGCACATAGGAATGGATCACTTGGGCTTTGCTCCTGATTTCATCGTGTCCAGACTCCATCAGGTCGCTGAACGTATTCCGAATCTGACGCGGTGAGCTTCTGCCGTGTCCCTTCGAGCATCATTGCCCGATGTCGAACATTAACGGTAGCTTCGTCTCCTGGGTCTCAGGTGTCACATCTGCGGGTTGCGCGTTACACGGAAAAGTGCGATACCTTCGGTGTGCGCCGTCACTCAGGACCATCGGCTTCCGATCGAGTAACCTCGTATGCCGCTTCAGGCCGGCGACAAATTCGGCCCGTATGAAATTCTTACGGCCATTGGTGAGGGTGGAACGGGCGAAGTGTACCGAGCGCACGATTCCCGGCTGAAGCGTCTTTCAAAGGCCTGAGCCGGTCGGAGAGCGTTTCTGTGCAACCACTAAACCGACGAGGGGGATGCCTGGGCGGGGACTGGCACATGCCCTACCACCGGCTGCGGGAATCGCAGGACCTCCCAGCTTTTCCATAACGCCATGCCCCAACTGTACGAGCGATAGGAAAGCCCGCGCTCGGCGCAGAACTGCTGCACCACCACGCTGACCTCCGGATAGTGGACGTGGCTGATATTCGGAAACAGATGATGCTCCACCTGGTACTCCAGACCCGAGCATAGGTACCTGCCGAGCACACCTGTCCGAAAGCTCACGGTTCCCGCGGTTTGGACCGCGAAAAAATCGGCGCCATGCCGGGCTTCCTCGGTCAACCGCTGCGCCTCGGCCGGAAAATGTCCGGGCGCCAAGATGGCGTACATGGCGTACCCCAGCAGAACGCCTCGCAGAATATAGAATGCGGCGACCGCCGGCAGCGGCCAGAAGAGCAGCGGCACGCCGATCCACAGCACATAGTGCAGCACTAGTGCGCCTAGGTCGATCCAGTGGGCGGTCTTGCGCTCATTGCGATGGCGGAGCGCGCGGAGAACGTGCGCCCACCCGCCGCTTTGGATACTGAAATCGTTCATCGCGAGCGCCAGCGGAAACAGCCAGAATTGCAGGCGCTTGTAATAAAAACGGCGCAGGCCGGAGCTGGCGTGAACCTCGTCCGCCGTGATTGCGAACCACGGGAGCAGATCGGCGTCGCCGTCCACACCGACGACGTTCGGTGCCGGATGATGCAGCACCACGTGTTTGTGCCACCAGTACGTGGCCGACAGGCCTAAAAACATCGGATAACCGAAATAGCTCAGAGCCTCGTTCACCCAGCGTTTATCGCTGGTGCCGTAGTGCGTCGAGGTGTGGGTATTGGTCCCGACGCCCATGCACCCGATGCTCGAGATGAGGATTCCCAGGACTCGCAGGGCCGGGTGGTGGCAGATCATGAAGAGGGCGATGCCTGCCATCGCGATGCTCACATGCAACGATAGCTCGAACACGATCCGTTTCGGCGCTTTCGTGTCCCAGCCGCGGCGGGAGAATTCCCTGCGCAATTCCGCAACTGCTTCAATGGTCGTCATTCGTGAAAGTACAATTCAGGCTAACCGGAATTGCGTCAAGGGCTTGTAAGACTTATGTAATTTCACGAACCGCTTCAACGAACGGCGGCGGAAGATGCCTGCAAGCGAATAACTAAATCCGTGTAGCCGGGCGCAATGCGGTCGCGCAAGCATGCGGCAATACCCCCCAACGTCAGGATGAGCCGAATGTACCCGGAAGAGGCTTTTGTCATACTGTTCTCCTTGTCCGCATCAT
The DNA here is from genome assembly GCA_025350625.1 of Bryobacterales bacterium. Classification (GTDB taxonomy): domain Bacteria; phylum Acidobacteriota; class Terriglobia; order Bryobacterales; family Bryobacteraceae; genus Palsa-187. The sequence goes on from JANXXL010000241.1 coordinate 2,164, forward strand.
TTGATTGCAAGCACAAACGCG
>JANXXL010000257.1 GCA_025350625.1 Bryobacterales bacterium
CGCAGCTGGCTGGTGTCGCCGACTCGCTTAGATTAGAGTGAGGAAGGAGCCGCTGAACGGCTGGCACCAATTCTCGAGCACGCGTACTAACGATCCATCCCCGAGCAGTGGCGCAACCTGTTCCTCTACGATGAAAGCAAGACCGACGTCAATGGCTGCTCGAATCACGCTGGCCTTGGGAGGTGAGCCGGTCCTGGATCCGGTGTGTGAACTCGGAAGAACCCCAGATTCAGTAGACATCCTTTTGGGGAAAAGCGTGGGATCTAACGGCTGGTGCGGATTCGATCACAAAGCCAATCCGTCCTCAAGCGCCTTTGCTTGCTGTTCCAGTTCGCCACTCCTCTGTTTTCGAAAGCGCTGCAGGTTCGCGAGCTTCCAACGCAATGCTGGCAATTCAGAAACATTGGGGGATGACAATAGGCTCCAATCGGGCCGCGCACGGGAGAGTCCGAGGAGGAACCGCTTGTGGCTGTCCGTCAACCCACGCAAGAGATCCCTTCGCATTGCCACCCGCGCCTCGATCAGCGTGCCGAGGTCGATGGGATCGCGGGTCATGCCAGCAAATCCCTCGCGAAACTCAGTGAGTTTCCGGCAAGGGTGCGTAGCGGGAGCGGGTTACCCTATTTCTTCCGGAAATACGTGGCGAGGATTCGACGCACGGAGGTGCGGCCGATGTCTAGTTGGCGGGCGATCTGGGCTTTGCTGACGCCGGCGAGGTGAAGTTTCCGGATTTGGCTTGCCTTTTTCCCCACCGTCAGAGGCCGACCCAGGTGCTTTCCGTTGAGCCGGGCTTCGGCAATACCGGCGCGGATTCGCTCGCGGAGGATTTCGTGCTCGAACTCAGCGAAGACCGAGAGCAATCCGGCCATGGCGCGGCCCGTCGGTGTCGTTAGATCCAGCGCCTCGGTGAGCGACACGAAACCGACGCCCAGCGAGGCGAGTTCCTTCAGAGTGACAACCAGGTCGACGAGTGAACGGCCCCAGCGATCCAGTCGCCAGACCAGCACCACATCGATCTCACGGCGTCGGGCCGCAGCAAGCAGTTGTGACCGGAGTTCACGTTCGACCGCTCCGGAACCAACCTCTTTGATCTGAAGCGTGATCGCCCAGCCGCGCCTGGCGGCGTACTCGCGCATGGCACGCATTTGCAAGGGCAACGTCTGCTGGTCGTGCGTGGACACCCGCGCATTAGAGCCCAACCCGAAACATTTTCGACGGCGCCTGTGGCTGGCCGAAAACCCTCTTCGATTTTGCTGTTCCGGAAGCCCGTTTGGCGGCCATTTTCAGATGATTCGATGCGCAGGGCTTTCAGCTAATGCTTTCGGCCATGCGATCGGACCATCATATTACGCGGCCGCCACGGTTGCGTCGCGCCTGTAGTTCCACGGCATCCACTCTGCCGGGCACACGGACAGTTCCGCGGGATGCCGGAGCAACGCCGTCAGATAGTCGAACGGATTGACTTTATTCAGTTCGCAGGTGTGGATCAGGCTCATAAAGAGATCGCCCACACGCGCTCCGTTCATCGTCCTGTAGAAGAGCGCATTCTTACGATGCAGGATCGCTTTCTTCAGCATTCTTTCGGCGATGTTGTTGTCGAGTGGTGCGCCTGCCTGCCGCAAGAACAGTGTCAGTTTGGGCCAGTGCCGGAGAAGGTACGAGATTGCCTTGCCCAGTCCGGAGTTCGGTTCTGTTTTGTGCTCCGCAAACTGATTCTTCAACCACTGGTGCAGATCGTCCATCACCGGCGCGCTATTCGACTGATGAAACGTCAGCCTTTCTTCCGGTGTGAGACCGCGCTCTTTCGCTTCGGCGTCGAAGCTGTATATCGCACCCAGCGACTCCAACACATACCGGCATTGTTCGGGGAAGTTCGCAGCAACATCTACAACCTGCCGTCTTCCATGCGCCAGACAGTTGGCCAGCAGCACTTGCATGCCCGCCAGCTTTGGCGTGTTTCGAGAGAGAGCATCGCACATTTGAATGGGCGCATCCAGCTCTGCCGCACGCCGCCTCAGAACATCGGCGAGATTCGCTCGCCCGATATCGATACGATGCCACTTGTGAACACTCCCGAGCGTCCGTCATCGTTGCTGCGTACCAGTTTCAGAACCCGCATGCTCGTGTCGTCGTTGTGCATCACACCGCCCTGCGCAGCCTGCCGGATAAGCTCTTCCAGCACGGGTTCGATCGGCTTCGCCGCCGCCTCCATCAACTCCCACTGCGTTGCCGCCGCCAGCGGCATCCCCAGTTGTTCTTCCAACCGCTCCATGCGGTTGAAGGGCATTCCCGTGCCGTACTTCAGCAGTGCGATCATCGCCACGGCTGTTATGTCATACTTTCCGGCGCCGACGCCCGCGGGTTCCGCCGCGGTGAACACCTGGCAGCAGGCATTGCAGCGCTATGCCGCCTCCGGGACTATGCCGCATCGTGAGTTCGTCAGTTTTAGACTGATCTGTAAGAAACGGGTTTTTGCAAAACGTCTGGCCCTACAATGCGGCATAACCCGGATCACGGTCACAGGCCTTTAAGAAACGCCAGTAGCTTGTCGTCGGGTCGATAACGATCGAACTTACCCTTGATAGGACTTATCGTGGCGAGGACCTTCTCCTTCAGCGCGAGATCGGCGTCAAGGTAAATTTGGGTTGTCTCGACCGACTCATGACCCAGCCATAACGCAATGACAGCGCGGTCGACGCCCGCTTGCAACAGTTCCATAGCGGCTGAGTGTCTGAGCACGTGCGGGGTTACGTGTTTATTGTGTAAGGACTCACAAGTCCGCCGTGCTTTTGCGGCGTGTTTCGCCACCATGTGCTGAACGCCGTCCGCGCTCAAAGGTCCACCGCGCGAACTGGGAAACAGTCGGTCACCGCCATCCAGGTCTCGTTCCGACATCCAGGCCTTGAGCACAGAGACCGTGGACTTGGCGAGAGGCGTACATCGTTCTTTGCGCCCTTTACCCTGACAACGAACATGCGCGCCAACTCGTAGTGACACGTCCCGCTTTCTCAACGCCGTCAGCTCGGATAGACGCAAACCGGTCTGAATGGCCATGAGCATGAATGCATAATCGCGGCGTCCCAGCCACGTGGCCTGATCCGGCGCCGCCAACAGGGCTTCAATCTCGGCTCGGTTCAGGAAACCCACCAAAGCTCGGGGCTCCCGTTTGCTGGGGATCGCCAGCACCCGTTGGCACGTACCGGCATGTTCCGGCACTTCCAGCGTGGCATAGCGGAAGAATGAGCGAATGGCCGTCAGTCGCAGATTCCGGCTGCGGGGGCCGTTACCGCGGCGTGTTTCCAGGTCTTGGAGAAACGCCGAGATCAAGGTTGCGTCCAACGCTTCCAGAGACAACTGCGACGGCGCTTTGTCCAGACGTTCTCCAGCGAACTGGAGCAGCAGACGGAAGGTATCACGATACGCCGCGATCGTGTTGTGGCTGACATCCCGCTGCTTAATAAGACGAGTGGAGAAGAAGGACTGTAAAACGGAAGCAAAGTTAGCGGTCTGCATTCAGTCCCTCCCACCGTTTTTCCAGCCTCTTCGCAGCAGCACCCAACAGGCGAGGTGTGCCAGTGAGATACCAATACGTATCTGTGACTTGGGCGTGCCCCAAAAAGGTCGAAAGAATCGGCATTCGGCGTTGCGCATCGTCCCCCTTGCGATACCAGTTCAAAAGCGTTTGAACAGCAACGCGGTGACGAAAGTCGTGTATGCGGGGCCCGTGACTGGCAGAAGGGCCGCGTAGCCCAATCTCTCGGGACAGTCGATAGAACGTCCGATGAATGTCACCGTGATCGAGCGGCTGGCCGTTTCTGTTCACAAAGAAATGCGAATCCACTGGCTCTCCAAAGAACTGAATCCGTCGCCTGGCGTACTCAGCAAGTACTTTCCGGGTCGAAGGGTGTACGGGTACCAAGCGGGTTTTTCCGAACTTCGTGTCCTTGATGGTGAGAATGCTTTCCTTCCAGTCAACATCGCCTGTTCGGAGATTCCGAGCTTCGCTGATGCGCAAGCCCGTCACAGCTAACAATCCGAAAAGACAGTAAAACGTCCAGGGCCGCAGCTCGTGCCCGGCTGCCATATCTTTGGCTGCGCCCAGCAGGCGCTGGATCTCCCCATCGGAATAGATGTATGGAACGGCGCGAGCCGGCTTGTACGGAATCAGGCCTGGTGGCGGTACCTCGGTTGCGGGATCCGTAGCGCTCCGGAGTCGAGCAAACCCACGGACCACGCTCAAACGGGCTGCCCATCGGTGCAGCTTGTGGTGCGCATGTTGAGTTGCCCACTCCAGCGCCAGCGCCGTAGTGATTCGGGAACTGCCCTTCTTAGCCATAAAAGCAGCGAACTTCTCTAACCAGACACCATGCTGCTCGAGTTTGAATCCCAAACTTCGCCGCAGCGCCAGGTAATCACTGGCCGCGTTATGCAGT
>JANXXL010000290.1 GCA_025350625.1 Bryobacterales bacterium
GTCATTGCCGTCCCAGGTCTGGCCCGAGCGCCCGTGGCCCCTGCGATCGTGCGCGATGCAGCGGAACCCGCGGGCGGCCAGAAAGATCATCTGATCCTCCCACGCATCGGCGGTGAGCGGCCACCCGTGACTGAAGACCAGTGGCTGCCCTTTCCCCCAGTCCTTGTAGTAGATCTCCGTACCATCTTTGGTTGTGATTGTTGGCATAGTTTTCCTTTCCTGGATCCGACCGGTTAAACTCCTGCGTAGACAAGGCCTGTGAACAGTGCCGGGGTAACCAGTAACTGTCCCCATTTCGCATCGTAAGCGGAGGTTGGTTTGGCGGCGATGGTCTCGTTCAGAGACCTGCCTTGTTTCTTGAGAGCAGCCACCTTCTCGCGGGTCGCCACCAGCATGTCGCGAAACTCGACGACCTCGGACCGGCCGCCGACAGGACCATGTCCCGGGATGAAGATGATCTTATCGGTGAATGTCGCCAGATTGGCCTCAGCGGCGCGGATTTGCCCATCGATGCTGCCGCCCGTGGAGTAATCGATAAAGGGGTACACGCCGTTCCACCAAGTATCCCCGAGGTGAACCACATCTGCGTCGGTGAAATGAACCCAGACGTCACTGTCTGTGTGGGCCGGGCCATAATACTTCATCGTGATTCGGGTATTATTCCGCCGAACTTCATAGTCGGTGGCAAACACCTTTACGGGTAAGGCGCCGGCGGGTGCGGCTGGGAAGGTCCAGTTCCAGCCTTCGACACGAGTGGCGACCGCAAGGCGCTTCCGTGTGTTTTCATGCGCGGTAATTTCGGCGCCGGCGGCATGCAGCCATGCGTTGCCGTCAGTGTGATCAGCGTGCCAATGCGTGTTGATCAGGTGCTTGATGGCATCGGCATTGATCGAGGCCAAAGCGTTCGAAATGGCCGGCCGCGACACCGCAAAGCCGGCCTCGACCAGAAGCTTGCCGTCCGCCCCAGTTAAGACGGCGATATTGCCTCCGGAGCCTTCGAGAACCGAGATATTGCGGCGGACGGGATGGACGGTTATCTTAGCTTTCGCCGCCGCGTTGACCATGGTCGGAACGATTCCTTCCACTTCTGCAAAGAGCGGACGCCGGGTGAGTAGCGTGGCTCCTGCGGAAAGGCCTGCCCCCATGAAAAGGCGACGCGAGATTTTGACCGGTTGTGCCTGCTTCATAATTAATCTCCTTTGCGATCTAGAGTTCTACCCACCCGCTCGCGCCGTTTCGCGGAGCTTCTCGTTTTCGCGCTCGAGTTCCTCCATCCGGCGCTCGAACGGCGCGAGCGCTTCCTGAATCTGTTCCGCGGTGAAACGCGGTGTAATATGCTGCTGACAATTCCAGTCAAATGCTTCGACTTTGATTACATACGCCCGCTCGATCACGGCCTTGTATCCCGGTTCGCGGAGCCGTTCGATCCACTCGCTTGCGGGCATGCCTTCGAAGACCTCAGCTCGTCCTAGGATCTTCAGGCGCGCCTGGCGCGGATAGTCCACCATGATCAGAGCAACTCGATTGTCGGTACCAACATTTCCAGTGCTGATAAATTGTTTGTTCCCCCGGAAATCGGCAAAGGCAACCGTATGATCGTCGACCACCTTGAGAAATCCTTTAGGCCCGCCGCGATGCTGAACATACGGCCATCCGGTCGCCCCGACGGTCGCCATGTAAAAGGTGTCCCGCTCGGCAATGAACTCCGTTTCCTCGGGGCCGAAGCGGTCCGGTGAGGCACTGCCTCCCTCCGTTCGCGCGTATTGACCGCGGCTGCCATATTTCTCCTGTAGCGCCTTAACAAGGGGAGTAAAAACCAAAGATCCAAAGTTATGTGCCATCGAGCTTCAGAGACTATCGCTTCAGATTCTTCTCCAAGAACTCTTCGATGTGGCTGGCAATCTCCTCTCCGTGCGTCTCAAGGGCGAAATGGCCGCTGTCTAGCAAGTGGGTTTCAACATTCTTCAAATCGCGTTTATAGGGCGTCGCGCCTTCGGCGGGGAAGATGACATCGTTCTTGCCCCAGACGATTAGGGTTGGCGGCTGATACTTCCGGAAGAAAGCCTGGAACTCCGGGTAAAGCGGCACATTCGTCCCGTAAGAGAGCATCAGATCCATTTGGATATCGAGATTCCCTGGCCGGTCGAGGCCGACTTGATCCGCCACCTGCGTGGTCGGGTCGACCAGCGAAGTATCCGGTACGCCATTTTCGTACTGCCATCGCGTCGTTTTGGGCACAACGAGGAAATTGAGCGCTGCTCGATTTTCAGAAGTGGGATCGCCCCAATACTTCTTGATGGGGTCCCAAAATTCCCGTAGCCCCTCCTCGTAGGCGTTGCCGTTTTGCACGATCAGCGCCTGGACTCGTTCTGGATGATTGAGTGCGAGCCGGAAGCCGATAGGGGCGCCGTAATCCATGACGTACATAGAGTACTTGCCCAGTCCAATGGACTCCACAAAGCCGTCGATCACGCTCACCAAGTTTTCGAAGCTATAGTCGAATGCCTTGTAATCCGGCATGCTGCTCTGACCGTAGCCGGGATAATCGGGAGCGACCAAACGAAAAGAACCAGCAAGCCGGGGTATCAGGTTGCGGAACATGTTCGAAGAGGTCGGAAATCCGTGGAGGAGCAAGATCACAGGCGCCCCCTCGGCTCCCGCCTCGCGATAGAAAATATTCTGGTCATTCACGCGAACGGTTTTGTAATGCACCGGATATTGCGCCTGCATCTTAGGCTCAGTGGCAGTCATTGTCTGTTCTCCTTGCAGATGTACGTTACGCGAATCAGGCGATGAAAGTTTGCGTAAAAGTGCGATTCTTGCGGGATCATGCGGCCATTTAATAGCCCGCCGCTTTAACCTTCGGTACGACGAAGGTCACGACGTGGGTATCGACGATCTTATGGTTGGCGTCTGCCAGCTCGACTCGAATCTTATGCGGGCCGGCCGGAAATCCGTTCAGTGTCAAGGGCTCGTCACTGGCATCGAGCCAGTGCCAGGGAAGATCGTCGATCGTAACATGGAGATGGCCGAGACGCGGCGAGACGGCGAGCGCCGCCGGCCCGTACACCGGCGCTATGTGCACGTTCTCCGTCCGGTATTGTATGACAACGCGGCCGTGTGAGAGGGGCTCTGCGAGGGGCGGGTCGACGATCAGTTTCGCCGGGGGCTGGCTTGCTAGCGGAACGACCGGCGCGGGCCCGCGGATGGCCGCCGCCGATTGGGCGAACACTCCGGAAGCCGCAACCAGCGTCACCGCCGCCGCGGCGATCACGCTTACTATCTGGGTCATTTGAAATCTCCTGATCTGATCTTGATTTTCGCGACGCGCACCGGCGGAAGCTTGCGCAAAAGTGCGATTCTTTCAGGATCATGCGAGACTTCGCCTCGTCATGTGTGGACGCCTGGTGGAATCGCCACGACGGCGACCTATAGAAACATGTAATGGTAGCGGCTCGGGAGCTCTGCTAATCTCGACCAGAAGCTGAGGAGAGATCTGAGTTCCCAAGATAATTCCTCGCTGCGACCTCCTCATCATTGGGCCACGCTGCCGCCTGAGTATCTAAGAGACATTAACTGTGTTTGGGCGTCCGAACCGCTGCGCCGGCGGACGATGAGCTTTCCTGAAGATGTTCTTCAGCGGAGTGGATTGCACATGGAAGTTCAGCTTTTAATCGCAAACCTCGAACGCACTGGCCCTGAAAGGAACCAAGCAGCGTCGCCCCTCTTAGCGATCGCCCCGGGACCAACTCGGATTATCCGCTCGAGTCTAAATGTGTCGTGGCACGGTATTCTTCTCGAACAGCATTTCACGCTTCCTGGGGAACGCACATCGGCGTCGGTTGATAGGCACGTCATCTCGATGCTCACTGGGTCCCCCGCGCGTTTCGAGCATCGAAACCTTTCCGGTCGTTTCGTGGAACGTCTCCATCCACCAGGAATGATGATGATTACGCCTTCCGGTCCCGTGCCGGACATCCGGCTGCATACGCCGTCGAACTTCATTCATTGTGCTTTGGAGGAAGAATTCACACGTGGCGTGATCGAAGAGTTGGGTCGCCAAGCAGTGCCTCGACCAATGTTTCGCGGAGGAATTCAGGATAAATCGATCCGGCGCATCATCGGAATGCTGACCGAGGAACTCGATGCAGAAAGGCCGTTGGGCAGATTGTACGTCGATTCCCTCGCGCACGCACTCGCAACCCGTTATTTGCTGCTGGATTGCGCTCCTAGCGCACGGCCGGACTCGCGCGTCTCAGCTTTGCCGCCGCGCATACTGAATCGAGTACTCGAGAAGATCGAGGCGAACCTCGAAACCGATTTGAGTTTGGACAGTTTGGCGGAAGAGAGCGGTTACAGCCGTGCTCATTTCCTGCGGATGTTCCGCGAGGCCACGGGGTTAACTCCCCATCAGTACGTTTTGAACCTGCGCCTCAGCCGCGCTCAAGACTATCTCAAACAAAAGGGATCGAGCATCATCGACGTAGCTGTATCGTGCGGTTTCTCCAGTCAATCGCACATGACCAGCGTTTTCCGGCAGCGCCTTGAAACGACCCCAGCGGAATTTCGACGCAACGCCTGAATCCAGGACAGAGAATGAAGCTGAGGAGGAACCGTGGGAATCGTGTGGCGATGGGTAATTCTTTCGGCAGGAATAGTATCAACGATGTTGTGCGCTGTTGCGATACAGGGACAACACCATCCCTCCATGCATATGGGCGATGAGGCGGCTGCCGGTTCCGCCTGGTCTGAGTTGAGTTCCAGCATGGAGAAAATGCACGCGGCGATGACTTTGGTAAAGCCAACCGGCGAAAGTGACGTCGATTTTGTCAGATTGATGCTTCCCCATCACCAGGCGGCAATTGACATGGCGAAAACCCAACTGCTTTTCGGAAAGGATCCGCAAATGCGACGACTGGCGCAAGAGATCATTACCGACCAGCAATCGGAGATTGAGTTGATGAAAGTTTGGCTTAAACAACACGGGCCACCCGAATGACGCGACGATTTTCGCCAGCAAGGAGCATCCGCATGAAGATCTTCCGATGGTTTCCACTGTTTTGTTTTGCCGGTCTTGTGCCAGCCCAACAAGCGCCGTGGGGGCGGCCAGATATTCCGATTTCAGGGCACGATCGTGTTTACGCGGCTGATCAGACGTCTAATACAGTCTCCGTCATCGATCCTTCGACCAACCGGCTGCTCGGGGTCATCAGACTCGGCGATCCGGTACCCGGCTCTCTCAGCCCGCTCTATGCAGGTCAGCTTTTGGTGCATGGTCTCGGATATTCGCCCGATGCCAAGACGTTGGCGGTGGTCTCGGTCGGTTCGAATTCGGTCACGCTGATCGAGACCGCTACAAATCGGGTCAAAGCGGTCGTTTATGTGGGTCGGTCTCCTCATGAGGCATTCTTCACTCCGGACGGACACGAGTTGTGGGTGACGGTTCGAGGCGAGAACTACGTCTCGGTCATCGACGCCGCGCTCCTGAAGGAAACACGGCGTATCGTGATGGCCAACGGTCCCGGGATGACGAGTTTCGGCCCCGACGGGCAGTATGCTTTTGTTTGTTCCAGCTTCACTCCGGAGTTGACTGTGGTGGATGTGAAGTCTCGTCAAATCCTCAAACGCTTGCCGCAAGCGAGCCCGTTCTGCCCCAATATCGCGGTGACTCCGGAAAACGACGAGGTCTGGATCACGCTCAAAGATGTAGGTAAAGTGCAGGTATTCAGCGCCAAGCCTCCTTTTGAGCAGAAGGCTTTGCTCGACATCGGACCGATCACGAATCATGTGAACTTCGTGAACAATCGCAACGGCAAGTTTGCTTACGTCACCATTGGCGGCGCCAACCAAGTTAAGGCATTTCGTCGAGGCAAGACGTTAGATTTGGTTGCAACCATCCCGGTGGGAAGTCTTCCCCACGGGATTTGGCCGTCGGGCGACGGCTCGCGGGTTTATGTGGCGCTGGAAAACGGAAATATGGCCGTCGCGATCGACACGATTACCAATAAAGTGCTGGCAAATATTCCCATCGGGCAAACTACGCAAGCGCTGGTGTACGTTCCGAACGCTGTCCCCAGCGGCGATGGCGCCCAGAACCTCATGCCGCTCGGAGAGGCCGGCAACACCGCGCGTCTTCACCTCGAGGCCGCGGGAACCCGTTTCCCCGGTGCGCAGGCATCGGTGGCGGTGAACTCTTTGGGGTTGCTGGATCTAGTCGAGATCGCAGCCAAGGGGCTGGCTCCGAAGACACAGTACCAGGTGTATCTGGCGGTATCGAACCACGAGCCCTTCGGGGAGCTCACACCTTTGGCGGTATTGAAGTCGAATCCGGACGGCGCAGGAATCGTGCAGGCAATCGGACCTTTGAAGACGCTGGCGGGCGGAGGCTCGGCTTCACTGTCGTCGCGGAGATTTCTGATCGTTACTGAGTTGAAGGACCAGTCGCAGGTAGTTCTACGGCAGACCAGCACTTCAGGAGGTCGCTAGGAGGAGATCATGGGTAGACTTGAAGGCAAAGTTGCAGTCGTGACTGGCGCGAACAGCGGCATTGGGCTCGCCACCGCAAAGCGCTTCGTTCGCGAAGGAGCCCGGCTTTTCGTCACCGGACGGCGCCAACCCGAACTCGATGCCGCCGTTCGCGAAATTGGTGGCAAGACAACCGGCGTGAGCGGCGATGTCTCCAATCTCGCCGATCTCGACCGGCTTTACGATGTGGTGCGCCACGAAGCCGGCTTCATCGACGTCCTGTTCGCCAATGCCGGCGGCGGAGGGTTCTCGCCGCTCGGGGAGATCACCGAGGAGCACTACGACCACACCTTCGACACTAATGTCAAAGGCACGCTGTTCACCGTACAGAAGGCGCTGCCACTGCTGCGCGACGGGGCCTCCGTCATCCTCACGGGCTCGACGGCCGCTGTCACGGGTGTACCGGCGTTCAGCGTATATAGCGCAAGTAAGGCGGCGATTCGCAGTTTCGCGCGCAGTTGGATTCTGGATCTGGCGCCGCGCCGTATCAGGGTTAATGTTCTGGCGCCTGGGGCGACTTCGACGCCCGGTTGGCACGCATTGGCGGCGTCGGAGGAGCAGGACCTGGAAATGCAAAGGCTAACGATCGCTGCGACACCTCTTGGACGCCTCGGCGACCCGGACGAGATCGCCGGCGCGGCATTATTCCTGGCTTCAGACGAAAGCAGCTTCGTGAACGGCAGTGAGCTCTTTGTGGATGGCGGATCCGCTCAGATCTGACCCACGAGAGCGGATAGGGAAAGAACGGGTACGCTAAGAGCATCTGATGGGACGACTCGTTTCAGTTAACATTGGTCTTCCTCGTGACGTCTCCTGGCGAGGAGAGAGGGTGCATACCGGCATCTGGAAGCAGGCTGTGCCAGGCAGGCAGATGGTCCGGAAGCTGAATGTAGCCGGCGACGGTCAAGGAGATCTCGCCGGACACGGAGGCGAACATCGCGCGGTAATGGTCTACCAGACGGACTCCTATCGCCACTGGGAGTCTCAGCTCGGCCGCCACGATTTTACGTTCGGGCAGTTCGGCGAAAATTTCACCGTAGACGGCTTGCCCGATGACGAAGTGTGCATCGGCGATCGCTACCGGATTGGCGGCGCTCTTTTTGAAGTGACGCAGCCACGTGTGACGTGCTACCGCGTGGGCATCAGAATGGCCGACCCGGCAATGCCCGCTCTTCTCGTGTCCCATCACCGGCCCGGCTTTTACCTTCGCGTCCTCGAAGAAGGCGAAGTGGGCGCTGGCGACGAAATCACGAAGATCGCCGATGGGCCCGAGCGCATTACCGTTGCTGATATCGACGCCTTACTTTATCTGCCGGGGCACCCACGCGATCAACTCGAGAGTTCATTGCGCATTCCCGCGCTCAGTACGGGATGGAAAAGCTCGTTTCAAGCGCTACTCGATCAGGGTGCCGCTGAAGCCGGAAACGCGGGCCTTTCTGGTTCGGTAGCGCCACCTCCGGCCTGGCCCGGCTTTCGGTCACTACGAGTCGCAAAGGTCGATCGGGAGAGTGCCAGCGTAATTTCGCTGTCCTTCGAACAAATGGACACATCTCCCCTTCCCGCCGCTCTGCCTGGACAATTTTTGGTCGTGCGGCTCCGCATTACGCCTGGCGCTCCACCACTGCTGCGGAACTATTCGATGTCGGGCGCGCCGGGTGAAAATACTTATCGAATAAGCGTCAAACAGGAAGTGAATGGCGCCGCAAGCTCATTCCTGCACAATCATGTCAACTCCGGTGACGTCCTTGAAGTGAGTGCTCCGCGAGGAGCTTTTACGCTGCGGGCCGGCGATACTCCGGTCGTTCTGGTGAGCGCCGGGATCGGGGCGACTCCGGTGCTAGCCATGCTGCATGCACTTGCCGCTGAGCAGTCCTCTCGCGAGGTGTGGTGGCTGTATGGAGCGCGCAACCGCAAAGAGCATCCGTTCGCGAAGGAGTCACGTGAACTTTTACAAGTACTTGCCCGCGGCCAAAGCCATGTTGTTTACAGCAAGCCCGAACCAAACGATCACTCGGCCACGACTACGATTCAGCCGGCCATCTTGACGCGGCCCTGCTCGATCAGCTTGGCGTGAATCGCAGCGCTGATTTCTATCTGTGTGGACCGCCGCCCTTCCTCCGCGGCTTCAGCGCGGGCCTGAAAACATGGGGCGCCGACTCGACCCGAATTCACTCCGAGGTCTTTGGGCCGGAGGAGGCGATCACGCCCGGTATCGCGCGGTCTTCCCGGCCTGCGGCGCATGTTCCTTTGGGTCCTCCAGGAATCGGTCCTCAGATTTCATTCACGCGAAGCGGGCTAACAGTGCCGTGGGATTCGCGGTTCCTAAGCCTGCTGGACTTTGCCGAAGCCTGTGACGTTCCAGTACGGTGGTCGTGTCGCACCGGCGTCTGCCACACCTGCGAATGCGCGTTAATCGGAGGTGGGGTCGACTATCTTCCGGCACCCCTAGAGGCACCAGCCGAAGGTAACTTATTGATCTGCTGTACGCGACCATTGGGTAATTTGGAGATCGATCTGTGATTCCCCTCCATTTACGAGACAAGCTCACGCTCAGAGGCGTTCCATTTATCCGGTATGTCCCATAAGACTGGCCTGCTTCGCAGCATCCTGCGAGGCCAAATGCGAAGAGACATGGTAATTGCGAGATATTCTATCGAAGAGGAGAAATGGCATGCCCGTAACATTCTCAAAGGACGTCAAGCCAATGTTTCGGGAAGTCGATATCAGTCACATGAAGGTTCACGGCGTTTATCTGGACGATTACCAATACATGTCCGACGCGACGAACAACTACTCGAATGCAAAAGCAGTCCAGGACAGTCTGGCGGGTCAAACCATGCCTCCTGGCGGCCCATTCTGGACCGCAGAGCAGCTCGGTCTTTACCACGAGTGGAGGACTGAGGGATATCAGCCATGAGTGGATGATGAGCTTGTCGACAACGTTCGTACGCGCGGCGAGCGCGGTCCTTCAAGGAGCGACCTTCCGCGTCCCCTGCCAGTAGCCGCGCCGCACACCCGCGCCGCGATCTTTCTGGTATCGCACCGTGATGGGTTGCACCCTACCCGTAGAAGCGCCAGAGTGGACCAGTCCGCAAGCTTCCGATACGTGTTAACAGGCGGCACAGACATAAACATGCCCGAGGGTCGAATCGGCGGTCTCTATCTCATCGAAGAACCAGACGAGGCCGAGTACACCAAAGTAACCAAAATACCAGGAGCGGCTGTACGGCAAGGCGTCCCCACCGAATTATAGGTGCGATAGAGAGCGCACCGGCGTCGATTGGGTTCGTCGCCATGTATATATTCGCCGGAAACACCGCGACTAACAGGGCTATAAGGCCCCATGCCGCTGCTTGGCGCGTCCGGGGGACAAGAAGTCCCAAACCACCCAGGATTTCCAAGGCTCCGCTCGCACGCACCATCGCCAGGTGCCATGGAATATACGGCGGCATGATCCTCAGATAGATCTCGGGTTTAATGAAATGAAACGTCCCCGCGACAACATAAAAGATCGCTGCGCCTACCAAGCTCAGTTGTTGTGGCCGGGAAAGCTTTTGAAAAAGAGCCACGGCTGATCGTAACAGATGCGTATCCGGAGTCGGCTGTAAGACCATTCACCAATCGCAAGAGTCGGTGATTCGTGGATCTCAGCAAATGGTGCCAACTCGGAAGAGTTGCTCACGGAGGGGACTGGGCTGCT
>JANXXL010000341.1 GCA_025350625.1 Bryobacterales bacterium
CGTTTTCGTAGTCCGGATCACCCACCTTCCCGTAAGCGCTGTCGTTATCCCAAAGGCCAGGTACAGGGCTAACCCGACAAAACCATGTTCCGCGAGAACCTCGAAATAAATACTGTGCGAATCGTGGAAATCCTGAGGATCTGGTGCGTATTGCCGCCAAGTACTATACACATAAAAGACCCGAAATCCTCCGCCAATGATGGGGCGAGCCTTAGCCAAATTCCACGCGAAGCCCCAGGCATTGATCCGTCCCAATGAGGATTCGTCCAGCTCATCGCGATCGGTGGAGATGGTGTGCATCCGCTCTCCCCATTTCTGAGGCATGAACTGGATCAGCGGAGGAACCACTAAAAGCATAATCACTGCCAGCGCCAGTTTCTTTCGGCTTTTCAGCCACAGAAGAAAGCCCACCACGGACAGAGCCAGGAAGCCGCCCCGCGAGTAAGTGGCCAGAATGGAGAGGGTAGTAATAATCTGCGTGGCCAAAAGACCCCAGCGCACCCACCTGCTTTCGGAATGGATCTGCAGATATCTCATCAGGGGCAGCACCATCACCATCGCCAATGCGATTTCGTTATTGCCGTCGATCATGGTTTGGAGCGGCCCGGTAACCATGGACTGCCCTCCGGTCATGAATGCAAAAACTCCCCCCTTTAGGCCGAAAAAGCCGATCGACCCTACGATCACCCACACCAGAGCATTTAGTTGAAACCGGTTTCTAATGACTAAGTACGTCATAAAAATCATGGCCTGTATTTTCAAGGCTCTGCTTAAATTGTCCCAGGCATTCGCGGCTTCAGGATAGATTAAATCGACCTGATTTATCGCAAAAAGAGTGGTAATAAATATCCAGATACAGAGCAGCAGCTCGATGACGGTTTCACGCGTCCATGGAAAGCGCTTGTGTTGCGAGGAGAGGAACCAGCTTAACATCGTTATTCCCGCTGCTACGGCTACGAATGGGAATTTATAGGCGAACCCGTACGTCATGCGGTGTGGATTCATGTAACTAATCCAGGACCAAACTAGAAGTCCGACCCACGGACGCCTGAATGCGAAAACAATTAAACTTACGAATATCGCAACTAGAACGACGTCACGCACTGGATGGTCCCCCGTCCCTCGACTTTAAGCTCCGCGCACATACATATCGAGGCTAAGGTCATGAAGTCTTACTGCGAGCGGCTGTGAAACTCGTCCAAGCCGTACCCCACATCCCCCGCGGCAAGTAGCCAGCCGCCACCAGCAGACTGCAAAAGATCAGAATAAGCAATGTGTTCTGGACGACCAGCCAGAACCCGCCTCCCATGGGATACAACCGCGCAATTGCAAAGATGGCGGTCGCCAGCCCGCCTATCTTGGCAAACGAACTCAGCCTGAAAGCGATCTTATGTTCCCGCTCTGCCAGAGTCCAGCAGCACACCATGTAGAGAAGCCAGGTGATCAGAGTCGCCCACGCGGCGCCGGCGATCCCCCACTTCCGAATCAGAAGGAGGTTCAATACCGTATTGACGGCCGCGCACAATAACGTAATTCGAGCCACCAGATAGGTCCGCTTATTTATATACAGGATCACCTTGAAGAAATCGCCAATTTCTCTCGCGATATAGCCCAGAACCAGAATTGGGATTACCGCCGCCGCTCCCCAGAATGCCCGGTCTGTCAAGATAACCAGTATGGGCGAAACGAAGAGACAAATCGTAAGCCCCGTCAGGAATAGCAGGAAGGTCAGCCACCTGCCTATTTTCTCGGTCTGCGACCGCCAACTCGCATGAACCGCATTGGCGTACAAGCTCACGCCCCATACTCTCGCAAAAGGATCCCCGACTAAATAGGAGATCAAAAAAGCCACTTTGTACGCCAAACTATAGACTCCCACTTCTTTCAAACTATGCATCTGATTAAGAAAGAACCGGTCGCCGAAGTGGATAGTGAAGACGGACAAACTGGTGGCAATCAGCGGCAATGAGAAGTTTGCCACTTTTTGCATGGGCTCGGCTTGCCAGCGTATTCCCACCTTCCGAAAGACATCCACCATCAGAATGATTCCACCGGCGCCCGCTACGATAAGTTTGCTCCACATGAAGCCCCATACCGCCATACCCGCGAATACGATGAAGTAGGTATTGAGCGCCACCTGTGCCACTAATTGCACCAGCGAAAACATGACCACTAAACGAACCCGGTCTCCCAACCGGTAATACAACAGGCAGACCTCGCTCATGTTTCCAAACACCATGGCGATAAAGGCCAGTTGGATCAGGCCTGCATATTCGGGGGTTTTAAATAACAGGGTGCTCAGCGGTAAGGCAAATATATTGGCGAAACCTGCAATAGTCAGACTCACTGCCGCGGTGCTCAGCATGGTAGAGGAAACCAGCGCCGAACCAGCTTTCGCGTCTTTTTCTTCGTTGAAGAGGCGCACCATCGCGCCACCCATCGCTTGCATGCCCAGGCTGATTACCACCAGTCCGACGATTAATTCGAGGATCTCCATCACGCCGTATTGACCGGGGGTCAGATAGTGGGCGTAGACCGGCAACATTAAGAAGCCAACCGCGCGGCGGGCCACGTTTTCGAGCAGGTACAACGAAGATTGCTTGGCTATGGTGATTAAATTCACAGAAGTTTATGAATGAGTATATATGCAGCTCGCGAGCGCGGTCGTTGCTCAGTTATGCGTCGGGCAGTGCGTAATAATGGTTTCAACATGCTCAAGTTCGGACTCCACCGCCTGCCACCCTCAGAGAACCGGAGAGTCAGGCAAGGCTTCCGGGACGTCTCTTGCCGGCTGCTGAAGGAGTCAGCGGACTACTCCCCCCAGACATCGGCAGATTTTGAATTCGTGGTTAGAAACCTTCGGCTCTCTTCCGGTATCTACCGGCGCACATATCCCGGCCGATTCGCCGACCTGGATGTAGCCGTAAACGCCACTTTTGTTGAAGTATTCGGCAATTCTCCAATCGAAGTCCATGACTGGGCCGCCTCGGATTGCAGCGTATCCGCCGAATGGGCGGCGTCTTTGTGGCACCTTTTTCCGGCAGCCCGTTTTGTCGCTTCCGATATCTTGTTTCATCTGATTGAAGTATCGAAAAATGAGGGACAGGAGGCGTATATCCTTGAGCCGGACGGCGCTGCCATTCAGTATATTCGCCCGCCGTTTGTGCTGTCGCTGCAAGAGCAGATCCCTTGGTATTACCCGGTCAATTCTTGGCTCGCTTCGAAAGCCAAACACCGTCTCGATGAAATCCGCAAAATTTTGAATCGCTGTCAATGGCCCGGCGACGAAAATGCCGTCCTGCACTTCCCCCCCTGGACCCTGCAGCAGGTCAGCTTAATTCATCCACGCGCACGTTTTATGCGAGCTAGCGATTCCAGGTTTGAAATCCGCCAGCATTCGGTATTTGCGCCCCTTCCCGCTCCGTCGAATGCCATTCGCACCATGAATATTTTCAACCGGGGGTACTTCAACGAATCTAAATTATTGCAGGGAATACACGCAGTTTTCGACAGCCTGTCGGATGGCGGTATTTGGATTGTTGGAAGGACCACGGAAGAAACCCGTCCTTCCAAGAACCGTGCGAGTATCTTTCAGAAAAGGGGTCCATCCTTTTTTCTCCGCTCCCGGCTCAACGGTGGTGCGGAAATTGAAGATCTCATCCTGAGTAACTTGGGCTCCGCCTCTCGCATGGTTCCCGATTACGAGTAAAGCGCGCGGCGCGTTATGGTCCTAGACGGCAAGCCGTTCCTAAAGTCGCATTAATAACCCGCTGCGTATCTACTATATTGCAGACTCCGTTCCCATCCAGGTCCCCCGTGCAAGCGCTTACTCCCAGGACTTGGTTGATACTGGCTTGTACGTCGAGGATATCCACAACACCGTCGCCATTAAGGTCGCAGCTTCCGGCGGAAGCACTGGTACGGGGCACCAGTGCCCACTTCGGATTGCTATTTAGCGCCGAGGCTGTCGAAACGAAATTCTGCTTCATGAAATTCCAGGCCGCCAACCCGTTTGGAATGCCGGTCAGGTATGAAATACCGGCCGTGGCATAGGCGGCATAGCCGTCGGGATCGGATCCGGATTGAAGGGAAGCGGAATTTTGCCAAGACGGACTATATCCGGTCTTGAGATCGGCGAAGGTTTTGAAATAGGTTCCATCGGCGCGGACGGTCGGGACACGTCCGTTATCGATCATGAAAGGGTTGAAACCCGGGTCCGTCAGCATTCCCGTATAGAGGGCTCCCAACCAAGTGAGCAGGGCATCGGTAGGATACCCCAGCTCTTTCGTACGGCCAAGCGAGTACAGCAAATAATCCGATTCAAACAGAGAAGCCGCCTCTTTTGTCGTATTCGCTGCGCAGGGCGTTCCGGCGCCGTAATTGGAACAAATTCCATATTCGTCCTGCGCGAACGCGCCGCTTCCGCGAGACCATTGATGGAGCGGGGTTAGTCCCAGGTTGCCGAACGCCAACGCGCCAGAGGTAGGATCGGTGTTCGGAGCGAACTGGTTCCGGCCCCAACTCCAGGCGGGGTTGCCGTTGAAGGAAGTTGTAGTGATATTTCTGGTGCCTTCTTCGAGCGCGATCGCGTCCATGATCAGGGCCGTAATGTAGGTGGTTTCGGGAAGGTTGTCCGGCGAAACGAAGGCCGTGTTCGCTCGAGTTCTCAGTTCCCAGGCTTCCGCACGGGTTTGGTTATGGTCCAGGATTCCCTCGGCTCCGGTCGGACCACGCTGGATGGGGCTGGGGCCGTAGTCCGCTACCGCGTCCGCCGCCACCCAAAACCAGCATTCTTCCAAATACCAGAAATCTCCAGTCAGCGCATATATGATGCTTCCGGGCTCTGGTTCGTGAGCCGGGTCCCACTGCCAGCCTTGCGGGGTGACGGCGCCCACCAGAGTGAATTGATCGGCTACGGTGCTGCTGTAATTGAACGGGAATAAGTTGGCCGTGGGCCGCCCGTTCAAAGAAACGGTTTTGCCCACACCGGTTCCGGAATTGGGAGCATCGGTTTTGAGCATGATCTTGCCGGCCCGTCCCTCGCGGTAATGAATGGGCCAAGACGCGTTTAGTTCGGCATTTCCCAAGGCCTTGTCGCGGAGGCATTTGTCGCCGGTGTAGAGCCACTGTACGGTCCAGTCCGGGTAGGGTCCGATATCCGGGCGCGCGCCGCCGGTTCCCATGGCTAATATCCAGTTCCCAGCATCCGCTATATCCTTCGCTGCCGAGGTCCAGGCATTACACGAAGTGCTGATTGCGCTTCCCGGGACCACTCTGCTGGTGTCATAGTAAGGAGCGAATTTGGTTTCCCTGATATACGCCAGATTGTTATCGATCGCAATCGCCGGAGGGGCGCCTCCAATCCAGAACGATTTCGTCCAGCGAGTGGCCGCCGACTGCGTAAAGGAGCCTTTGCTATACACCTGCGTTGGCGAGGCATTGCCGGCCTTTAGAACCAGCGAGTAGGTCTGATTCTGGAGCGCCTCCGTATTCGCGCTCTCCCCGATATATCTCACCAGCACTTTATTGACGCCAGGCCAGAACGTGGCGTGAAAAATTGGCCGGAACGAGCGGTTGGCATCGAACCCAACGTCATACGCACGCGCGAGCGAGTGATCCGCCAGAATGATGGTCTGCGCGATGCCTCCGCTGGTCCACGCGGTAAACGCGCCTGCCGAGAGCATGGTTCGGGCATCGGCGGTTACGGTGGCGCTGTTGGTTAAGAGCATCTGCGCATTGAAATCGAAGTTGGCGCCTTGCATCTGCGCGACGCTTAGTCCGGTGTTGTTCCCCGACGATTGATTCTGAAACGTCACTGTCACCGTAGAGCCGAAACTCAGATTCGGAATCAAAAACGCGAGTACGGCGTGTTTCACGGTCCCGTCAGACCAACGCTGCTTGATATCGGCCTGAGTAGCCACCGGCGTGCCGTTCACCAGCGCCTGAGGATAATTCGCGATCTCCCCGGCGACAAAAGGCCGACCGATCTGGATCGGGTAATTGGCGGTGGTAACCCCTGCAACTTCCTTGATCGTAAGAGAGTTTGTGACCGCCCATAGCGGCCCTGAGCCAGTCACGATAAGCAGGCTGAACGCCGCGACGGTATGTTTGAGAACCCTTAACATCAACTTGTCTCCTGTGCCACAAACCAGATTGACATAGATATAAGATCGGCAACGGGGAACTGATTCGTTAGATTACGAGAAAGAAGATTAAAAAAGAATCCCGGAGCGAGCCTTTGGCCCGGCCTTGCGACCAATTTCGGAAAGGTCGCCCGTCGAGTTCCCAAGTTTTCATCGATTTGGAGTTCATGCCTGCCGAATCCTCAACTTTAACGCCGCCAATCTATTAGTGGGGAAGTATGCGGTGAAGCTCTCCGAGAACGGCGGCGTCGGTTTGATTACCCGACGTCCATGCCCGGTTCTCGTATATCTGGAATCCCCTGCCTGCGCTGCTATAAACCAAGCGCCATCCCGCGGGGTTTCGGGCGACTGCGGATTCTAAGAGTTCGTCATGCGGGTAATGCCGGCGGGCCACGGAACGGCTAAGAATGCAATACTTTACCGGCATTTTAACGAACAACCCCGGTAATCCGCCGGCGAATTGAAACGGCTCCCAATGACTTCCGTTCCAGTCCTCTTTTCCGAACACTTTGGTGGGCCGGATTAGAATTCGCTTCGATCGAACGGAATCGTTTTGTGCGAATTCCGCAATCCAGGGTCCTTCCTGGTTCGACGGCACGATGACAGCCCCCGGACCGCCCCCGTCGCGCGCGCTAAGGAAACCGACGGCCGCATGCATTTCATTGCGAGGGAACGGCGGGAAGTGCATCCAGGAGATGGCTCCGAATACGACGAATGTCATTGTCATCGCCACCGCCCGGCTGCGGCCCGGCAGAACCGCCGACCAGAATTCGCAAACCAGAAATATCGCAGCCCCCAACGAAAGAATCAAATAGCGGCTTTCAATGGGCATCCTTACAATGAAGTCGCTGAGGGGAATGGCGGGGAAAAGTGCCAGTAAGCACCAGGCAACGTAATCGGACTCGGTTCTTTTGCTAAACACCCAGGAAATCAGGCCCAAAACCGCTAACGGAAGCAGAAAGGACAATTCCCGCCAGAAAACCCCGATGTAGGCACGCTGCAAACCCCAGAACGTCAGGTGCGGCAACCCATTGAAACCCAGCCACAGGAAGGAGTTCGAAATGGCGAGCCAGGGAAGGTACAAAACCGCGGCTACGGCAGGCCCGACGTATAGCTCCCATTTTCCAAGCAAGGTCCAACGCCTGGCAGCAACGATTACGATGGGCGGCACCAGAAGCAGATAAAACGTACTGTTCTTGGTCAGCAAGGCAATCGCACAAAAAAGCCCGAACAACGCCGAATCCCGCCACTGCCCGGTTCTTAGAAATCGAGCGAAAAAAAGCACCGAAATTAACGCGAATAGCGAGCAAACCAGGTCGATCATGACCAGCGATGTGGTCCATTGCACGGTTGGAATCAGCAGCATCATAGCGCCGCCCAGGGCGGCTGTCCACCGGTCGTAGCGCTTTTGGAGAATCCAGTAGAAAACTGTCGCCAGGCAAGCCCCGAATCCCGCAATCATCCATAGAACCGATGCCCGGCTGTCTCCGAAGGCATGCATCCAAATTCCTTCTAAAGCGTAAAAGAGGGGCGGCCAATATCCCACTGCAAAATACGGGAGATGAAAGTAATAGTCGCGGGCAAAGCTCATCGGATTCGAGCCCAACCCCAGGCTCATGTAATCGTTCACCAGTAATCCGCCGATGAAGTGCGCCGGTTCATCGGGAAACGCGCCAAAGGCAGCCATCGGCGCGCCTGCGCTGCGCTGGATAACCGCGATAAGCGTCAGGTAGCAAACAAAAGCGATCAGAAGGCGCACAATAGAGAATTGCCTCGCCGCGGCAGTGGGGGGTCTATTGAAGCCTTCGCGCGATAGGCGTGCATCGGTTCGCGCCGGGGTGGCATCGGCGTCACGTCCGATCCGGTGGCCGGTGACTTTAAGGGGAAGAGGCGAATCGTACATTTCCTTTGACACACTAAAACGTCAGGACACTACGGACACGGCGGGAAGCGCAGAAGTTCTGCTCGCAGATCGGGCGCTCACTGCCAGTCCTTCAAATCGTACGCCCCGCCGGTGGCGCAGGTTCCAAGCCGCCAGCATCAATAAATTCCACAATTTTCTTTCGTGGCTGTGCAGTCCGGACTGATGTTCGTTCCAGATGCGCCGCACTTCAGCAGGCGACACGAACTCTTCCATCTCGCTGCTGAATACGAGAGACTGAAAAACCGGCCGCAGCGTCGTTCGAAACCATTCTCCGAGGGGCACCGAAAATCCCATCTTTTTCCGGTTTAGGAGTTCTTGCGGTATGTACGGCGCCATAGCCCGCTTAAAAATGTATTTCCCGGTTCTTCCATGGACCTTCCAATCGGGCGGTGTACGAAGCGATAGTTCCGCCAGCCGGTAGTCGAGCCAGGGGGAGCGTCCTTCTAACGAGTACGCCATGGTTGCGCGGTCGGCCTTCACCAGAATGTCGCCGGGCAAATAGGTTTGCATGTCTACCCACTGCATTTGCTCGAGGGGCGAGCGGTGCCGGACGGCTTGGAAAAGCCCGCGATACTTTTCCCGGGGCGAGTAGCCCCCTAGCTCGCTCCGCATGTCTTCCGACAATACGGCTGTCAGGTTGGCATCGCGAAATGTTGACATCGACGTAAAATAGGCGTCGCCTAGTTCCTGGGACAGGTTGGTGAGCAGAGTTTTCGCCCGAAAGACCTGCGGCAGATAGTCGAACTTGGGGTAGTAGCGCGCGCCGGTCTTGATCGCGGACTGGCGGAACCACGCGGGAAATTTGTTCCGCAGCCGTTCTTCCAATACTCCAAAGTAATACCGCCGGTACCCGCCGAACAGTTCATCCGCGCCGTCGCCCGAGAGGGCTACCGTTACATGCTGCCGCGTCATTTTTGAAACATACAACGTTGGGATGGCCGATGCATCGCCAAACGGCTCGTCGAAATGATTCACCAATACGTCGAAGATGTCCTCGATGGCTGGGGACACCACTTGTTCGTGGTGTTCGGTGTGATTCCGCTCGGCCGCGATGCGGGCGTATTGCAGCTCATCAAATCTCTTGTCGGTAAATCCGATGGAGAAGGTCTTGACCGGAACCGGGGAATGTTCCGCCATCACACCTACCACTGCGCTCGAGTCGACTCCGCCGCTTAAAAACGCACCCAGGGGAACATCGCTCACCATACGCCGCTCGACTGCGTCCTTGGCGAGCGATCGCAACTCTTCAACCGTATGTTCGAGGTTCGCCCCGGTATCTGCGAATTTCGGCTCCCAGTAGCGCCAGGTCCGCACCCCGGATCGCGTCGCCATCAACGCGTGGCCCGGAGCCAATTTATGCGTGTCTTGGTAGATTGTGTCGGGGTCCGCTATGTAAGAAAAACTCAGGAAATCGGCCACCGCACGCCGGTTTATCCGGTCGTTGAATCCTGGGATTGCCTTGAGCGCTTTAAGCTCGGAAGCGAAACACACGCGCATGCCGGGGACCGAGGTCGAGTAATACAACGGCTTCTTACCCAGCCGGTCGCGGGCGAGGAAAAGACATTGGCGCGGCCGATCCCAGATCGCGAAGGCGAACATCCCATTCAGGAATTCCGGAACGCGCTCGCCTACATCCTCGTAGAGATGGGCCAGCACTTCGGTATCGCTCTGGGTTTGAAAGCGATGTCCCTTGCGCTGCAATTCGCTGCGGAGTTCGCGGTAATTATAAATCTCACCATTGAACATCGCCTGAATGCTGCCGTCTTCGTTTGCGACCGGTTGATCCCCGGTCGTGAGATCGATAATACTCAGGCGCCGGTGTCCCAGGGCGACCGGACCATCGATGAGCGATCCATAAGCATCCGGACCGCGGTGAACGATCTGGTCGCACATGGATTTGAGGAGCGCGCGGTTGGGCGCAGCTCCTTCAGTGGTCAGGTATCCGGCAATTCCGCACATGATGGCGCTCTATTTTCGTTCGCCCTCAACCGGCAGAGGGGAGGGAAGCGGAGATTCGGGCTTATCGTCGGCTACTCTAAAGAGCCAGCCCTCGTCGCTCTGCAGAAGCGAGGCGATGCGGCCTCGTATCTCTTCGTTTGGCTCCCTGAAGCCGTTCACAATTCTGCTGAGGGTAGTTTCGTCCAGGTCAAGCATCTTCGCGAGCCTGTTTTGACGAATTCCGCTCATCCATAACTGCAGTTTGAGATTTGGATACATACTAATTTCCCCGGACTAACCTTGGAATTCTGCGGTCGAGAAACGGTAGAGAGCTGCAGAGCGGACAAGCTCCACCGTTTTACTCACATAACATAAACGTAAGTAATTGAAAATACAAATCCAAATACTACAGCTTTACGCCAGCTTGCTTTCACGAGCCGCAGTGGGTTTGTCGGCGTAGCCATACCCATAGCCATAGCTGCTGTGCTTACTAAAGAGCCAGTCCTCTGCGCAATTCAGCATCACGCCCAAAAACTTGTCTTTTGGGATCGTATCGATCGCCTTCAGGCAGGCAGAGCGCTTGGTATGCTCCGGACGCACCACTAAAATAGTTCCGTCGGCAGCGACCTGAATCAGCTCGAAGTCGGCCACCGCCGCAACCGGCGGCGAATCGATAATAATATACTCAAATTCTTCCCGCGTCCGCTTACAAAGCAAACGCCAGCCGGGCGAATCCAGGAGTTCGCTGGGATTGATCGTTTTCGTGTCGCCCCGCACCATAATGTACAGGTTGGGGAACTGGTCCGCTTGTATCACCGCGTCTTCGAAGGCGCATTCCCCGGTGATTACTTCCGCGAGGCCCGGTCTCGACGGCAAACCGAGGCGGCTGTGCATGGAGGATCTACGGAAATCCCCATCCAGAAGCAGCACTTTTGAATCGCCCTTCAGGGACAGAACACCGGCCAGATTGATAGCGGTGAAACTTTTTCCATCTCCCGAACTGGCGCTTGAGATCACGATCATCTTGGGATTCTTCGGATGGTGCGCAAGCTTGGTACGGGCGATCCGGTACTGCTCGGCGGCCGGTTCCTCCTGGTTCTCGAAAGGCAGCAAGGGTTCCGAGGAGCCGACTACCAAGGGCAGCCGCCGGATGCGCGGCGTCCTATGTGGAGACTCAGGCGCAATGGCCGGTTTTGCAGAAGCCTCGTGCGAGAGCGGTTCCGCGACGGCCTGCGCAACTACTGGCTGGCTATTCGCAGGCTGGGGAACCGGAGCCTGCTCGAATCTATGCCGCTCCACTTCCGGCGACTCAACCACGGGCTGGACAACTCGAGCCTGCTCAACTCCCGGCAATTCGACTGGAGGAGGCTCAACCCTAGCCGGTACAACTCGTGGTAGCTCCACAACTGGCTGCTCCACCACCAGCTTTTTCGCTACCGGCGGCTCCACAACGGACTCCGCTGCTGCCGTGGCTGCAACAGGCGTCATTAGAACCGGGTGGGGAGGGGGCAGATCGTCGTCAAAGAGCGACGGCAATAAGTCGCCTAATTCGCTGCGGGACCCTTGAAGTGCATCAAATATCTTGCTCATGTTTGTCCTATTGGGCGGCTCGCCGCGTGGTCATCCATCTCGGCCAAAGCGACCGTCGCGGTTGCATATACGATTCCATCAAACGGGTGGGTCCCGCCGGCAGGTGCAATGGGGGTGTGGCTACCGGCTGCGTATGCTCTTCGATCAGTGGTGTCCGCACGGCAACTGGCAAGCTTGCGCCATTGAGCGCAGCGGATAGTTTCGGAGCAGTGTCCTTCTCCACCAAACAAAGATCGTGGCAGGCCTCCCGGACATGCCGAGGTTCGACCAGGGGCGCCTTTTCCGCGAACGCCAGCATCAGCGCGTTGTCGCAAATAGAATTGACCAGGCGCGGAATTCCCCGCGATCCCCGTGCGATCGGCGCGTATGAATCGGGCGCAAACGGAACCGGGCTCGGGCCCGACTTCGACCATCGCAGGTGGATGTATTCCTCTACTTCGCGATCGGAAAGCAACTGGATCGTCAGCCGGAGCGCGATCCGCTGCCTAAGCTGGCGCAGGTCCGGACGGTCCAGAACATCGTTCAGTTCGGTTTGCCCGGCCAGCACGATCTGCAATAATTTTTGGCCCGGAAGCTCCAGATTGCTAATGAGCCGGATTTCTTCGAGAAGCGTGGGGCTGATCTTATGCGCCTCATCCACCACTAAAACGGCAATCTTCCCGGCTTCGCTGGTTCGCAGAAGAAATTCCTGAAATTTGAGGAACCGCCGCGCTTTACTCGCCGGAACGTCGTTAAATCCAAAGTCCATCAGCATGAGTTCGAAAAACTCGTCTTCGCTCAAACTGGGATTCAAGATGACGCTCGAAACCACTCGATTCGCAGGCAGGCAGCGCAAGGTTCTCGCCAGCAGACTGGTCTTGCCCGTACCCGCTTCCCCCATCATGGTTACAAATCCCTTGCACTGCAGGATGGCGTAAGCCAAACCCGCCAGAGCCTCGCGGTGACTGGGCGTCATGTAGAGAAGCGCCGGGTCCGGCGTCATATTGAACGGATTTCTCGCCAAGCCGAAGTATTGTTCGTACATGATAAAAGTTAGAGACCTAAGCGCATCCTGAATGCGAGAAATCCCAATACCGGAAGCAGCAACAGCGACACGATGGCGACGCGCCGCGTCCAACTCCCTGGACTCCACACGCTTCCAGCGGCGGAATGAGAGGGAGCGATTTGAGGCACGTGCGCGAGAATGAGCGCACTCGGGGGCAGTTCCCACGCGCCGAGCAAGCGCCCGTTGCGTAATTCCCGGGTGAAAGCAATCAGGCATCCTAGCACCAACCCCACAATGGAGCCTGCCAGGTCGATCGCCGGGCGATTGGGGCTGGTGGGAACTCCCGGCACATGCGCCGGGTCGTTAATGGCGAACCGCTCGGATTTCTGCCGGAGCTCCATATCGCTCGAGATTTTTGCCGCCGAATTCTTGCCTTGCAGCGATTCATAATCGGCCAGCAGACTGGTATGATCGCGCATGATCTGGGCCATCTCCTGTTCCCGGACCGGGATAATATTGAGGCGGTTTTGATATTCAGTGACGGTCTGATTCAGCCGTTCCTGGTCGGCTTGGCGGCTAACGATTTCCTTCTCGATAAGCGCGATTTGAGTGCGTAGCGCCTGTGCGCGCTCCCGTCCCTGTATTACTTCGGGGCGATCGTTCGGATCCGGCGACGCCCGCATAGCTGCGCCACTTGCCTTAGGCGCCTTGACGGCGACTTTAGGGATCGACGCCAGCTCTTGTTCGTCTTTGGCTTCGGTCTCTTGCGCTACTGCAATTTGGCGGACCATCCGCTTGACGTCGGGATGAGCGTCGCCCAGGCGAGCTTTCAACTCGATGAGCTGGGCTTCGAGGATTTCGGAAGTTTTTTTCGAGCGCGGCGGGGCTGGCACTGCGGCCACGGGTGTAGGATCTTCTTGCGGCATGGTCGTCGTCGCATTGGGTCGTTGCGCCAGAGCGTCTACGGTAGACTCCGCCAGCCCCAGGGTGCTATCGAGTATGGATTTCGAAGATTCAGCCCGCGCAATTGCCTCGCGATTGCTCGCCTGTTCTAGCTGGAGGCGGTTCAGCGTCCCCGTGATGGCGGCCGCCTGCTCCGGCAGTTCGCCGTTGTGCCTGACCCGATAGGAGCTGATGGAAGCTTCCATTTCTGCCAGGCGCTTCCGGGAATCTTGCAGCGCCGATTCGATGAACTCCGAGGTCCCCTCGGCTTGCACTTCGCGCGTCCGCATGTTCTCTTCGATGAACAAGTTCGTGATGCGGTTGGTGACTTTTGCCACCACCTCAGGGTCTGCACCGCTGTACCCAATCCGGAATGCTCCTGGCCGGTTGTTGGTCCAGCTACGATCCAGCTTTATGGTAATATTTTTGCGCATCAAGTTAATGATTTCTTCGTTGTACATGCGCTTGCGCTCGGCGCTGTAAAGATTAAAATCATCGATTACCTTTTGCAGGCGTGCGGTGCTCAGAATTTGCTGGCTAATGGTCGTCAGCCGGTCTGAAACGTCCGAATTGACCAGCGACGGCACCAATCGCTCCGGGATTTTCTGCGGATCCACCAGAATCTGCGCTTCGGCGGTATAGGTCGGCGGAATCTTATAAGCAATCGCCACGGTGATAGCGGTTATTGCCACCCAGATGATTAGAATACTCAGCTTATGAAGCCAAATCATCCGCAAAAGAGAGAGGGTCGAGTACTCTGCGGGTGGGGACTCTTTTTGAAGAGAAGGAGAAGGCATAATTATGTTTTAAGTTCTGCTTGCCAACATCTTGTTGCGAATCCTTAAAGAGCATGCCAGAGACCAAAACTATAAAGTTATTTGAAACAAAGGAATAAGCCCCAAATTCGATGTCAACTAGGCGTTCCAGCGCTCTTTCGGTTGGGATTAAGTTCAAATCGTTCGACTGGGAACCCGCGGCTGGATCTTCTAATACAAAAGCCGCCCGATGCGACCGGGCGGCTTAAAATTCACAGGAAAGAAGAAGCGGTTAACGTTTGCGATCAATTCTCCGCCGCGTGATCAAGGCGGACAATCCGACCACCCCGCCCAAAATTATGATGGAGGCGGCTTCCGGCACGGCAAACGCAGAAGCCTCCGCCGCGCGCGCCGACGGAACTGCTGCGAGCAGACCTCCGGCCAGAAAAATCAGGAAAGTCTTTGTCATTTTTGGGTGGAATCCTCCGATTGCGTACTAAGGCAGCAGGCAGAGTTCCAAATGAAAATCAATAAAAATCAACGAGTTACTGGAGCGCCAATCCCTTACTTCGGGTTGGGAACCCAAATGCGGAAAAAGATTTGGACGAGTCAGCGGCTAATCCCGTTCAAAGCGATTCGAGTGCGCTCAGGGGCGCAGGCTTCAGCGCCCGCCCCGTCCCGACATGATGGTCCGAACTGTGTGGAAAATGATCGCGATATCGAACATGATAGACATGTTCTTGAGATAAAACAGGTCGTACTCGAGCTTCCGCCGTGCGTCCTCGACGCTAGCTCCATAAACGTACTGCACCTGCGCCCATCCCGTAATGCCCGGCCTGACGGTGTGCCGCTCATCGTAAAACGGAATCACGTTTCTCAAATTCTCGACAAATTCGGGTCTTTCCGGGCGGGGTCCCACGAAGCTCATGTCTCCTCGAATTACATTGATGAACTGCGGAAACTCGTCCAGGCGATACCTGCGGATGAATGCGCCCACGCGCGTGATCCGATCGTCGCCGGCGCAAGCCCACTGGGCGCCGGCTTTTTCCGCATCCTGGGCCATGGACCGGAATTTAAGCACATTGAAACACTGCCCTCCGAGTCCCACGCGCCGCTGGCGGTAAATTACCGGCCCCTGCGAGTCGAGGCGAATTGCCAGAGCGACCAGCAACATGATGGGTAACGAGAGAACCAGCCCCAGAGACGCGCACGCGATGTCGACCTGGCGTTTCACGGCCAGGAGGACCTTGGAGCGTCGAAATCCTTCTGAAAAAACGAACCAACTGGGCTGCAGCGTTTCGAGGCACACCCGCCCGCTGAGAGCCGAAAGCGTACTTTGGGCGTCTTCGACCACGATGCCCTCCATGCGCAGACGAACCAGCTCACGAACCGGCAGAATCAGGCGGCGCTCTTTGAGGGCCACAATTACTTTTTCCGCGCGAGTGGCGCGTACGACGTCGACCAAGTCCTGCAACTTGCCCAACACTTTTTGCTCTGCCGTCAAGGATACGATTGCATCGTCTCCCGATTTCAAGAATCCCACGATCGAAAGGTTCAGGTCGGGGCGCGATGTGAAATGACGGGCAACGGTATCGGCCAGTTCACCGGTCCCTAAGATCAAGACTTTCTGCTTGAGCGCCCCGGTGTACCACTTGCCTTCGAATGCGAGTCGTACGGCAGCGATGAGCGTCGCGCCGAGGGCGATGCTGATGAGAAAAACGCCGCGTCCAATAATCAGGTCGGGGACTGCGAAATACAGTACGCCCAGAAGAACGCAGGCCTGTCCTACCGACTGCCCCAGGCTGACGAGCTGCTCCTGCCGTCCGCGGAGCATGTGGAAGTCGTACAAATCATTATAGTAAAAGCACAATTGTAGCGTGATTATAATGATGAGCGCCTTTACCGGAAACAGCGGGACCCACACTACGGATTCGTACAAACCAGGGTTGCCCCAGAAGCGCAGACTGACAGCGCCGACGAGCGACAACGCTACAATCATCGATTCCACGATAACCAGCAAAACGCTCTTAATGGCAACGTATTGATTGAAGACTCGTATCATGGAATGGAGAGGGGACTGCTGCCATCCGGGTAACCCAAATAGGGACTGAATCCTATGCTGAGCCGAATTGAGTGCTGCCTGTAGTCCAACGGAATATTTGTTTGCACATTGCCGATGTTGGCACTAGTGTAAGACCCGTAGCCATAGTTGAGACTTAAGTTGCCGTGGCGTCCGATTACGCGGTACACGCCGACGTTGGTGTTATAGCCGTTCCTTCCCAAGGTGTAGCCTTGCAGGAAGGTGTCCTGCACCCCGGCATTGAGACCCCAGGAGCGCCGCTGTGGGCTCCAGGCCCAGCCCCCCGTTGCCTCTATCGTGCCCCCGGCGCCTACGCCGAAAGAATTCGCAATGCTGCGGTTCGCGAAACCAAAGAAGGTGCTGCGCAGCGCCCGGTAACTGAGCCCTCCGGCCGCCTGCCACTGGGTCCGCTGAAGAGAAGCCCCATGATAGGGCAAAATATATCCGGCGCCCACAAAACCACGGACCACTAATCGTGTCGTAATGGTGCGCCCCAGGCCCAGCATGATCGACGTGGAGGGAAATGTTCCCGCCGAAGAAATAGACCGGTTATAGCCGGCCGTGGCGTAAAAGTCTGTCCTTGGAGTAATTTGGTAGCTGACTGAGAGAGTCCCTGTCAGAAACGTGCTTTGCTGCAGCAGAAACGAACTTTGGCTGGCGGACTGGTTGCCTTTGATGTGCTGCATCCGGCTGGCGCCGAGTCCCACTGTGATGTTCAGACGGTTGGACGCCGCATAGTTCAAAGATGTTTGTCCTGCGGCGGAAAGGATGCGGCCCCCATAGTACAAGCTTTGTTGAGGCGTCACCAGCGCGGACGCGCCTTGGGCGGATCCGAACAATTGGGTAGCGCTGCCCGGCAGTAACGACAAACCTTGTGCAGTGGTTGGCAGCAACAGGAACTGATCGAAGTTTGCGAGAGAGCCTGACAAGCTAAAAGCCGCAGTCCATTGGGCTCCTAGTTTCCTATCCCAACTCAAGTCTAAAGTGTGCTGCGGAGAGAAATGCGACCTTAAAAATCCTCCGGAGGAGCTTTGGTAATAGTAAGACGGCGAATACCTGACGTAAAAATGCGAAACTTCCGACTTTCGAGTGCGCCAACCCACCGACGTCGAGATGCCGCCCGAAAACGAATTAAAAGTGGATTCCGGAAGCAGGGTGCTGGTGGCCTGGTCAAAGCCGGGCGCCCTGGTGCTTGAAAATCCCGAGAACAACGAAACGTCGTAGATTCCGAACCCAGCCCGGTCCCACTCCCCTGCGGTCCCCGGGCGTCCGCTTTGCGCCGGCAGCGCAGAACTGCCGATCAGCGACATAGTCACGACCGCCGTAATGCGTATTTCTCTGCGTATTCTAAGACCTCTGGGGCTTGCTGTTTCGGTCATGAGCCTTGACATGAGGCAATTTGCGTGCCACGGCAAAGACCGCAGCGAAGGACCTGAACGATTGATCTCAGTACTACGCCGAGATACTTTTTATCACTGATTGCCAAAATTTCGCGCAGTACCCCATCGGGAATCGCCCTGATCGCTAAGGTCTAGTGAATCCTCTCCTTAGTGGGTACAGATTTGCACGCTGGCGGTAATTCCCCAAAGGCGTTCGTTCCGGCAGCGGATGGAATCGTTCAGCAAGGCGGCGAGCAAAACATCGTACTCTAGTGGTATCAGGCTGATGATCTGTCAGGGCGCAGCAGAGGAAGCCGTGGGGTTCTCTAGAAGCAGGTCTGCCGGAGATGATTTTGAATGATGAAACTCATTTGGCTGGTGCCGGTGGCATTGTATGGTCAATCGCTGCAAGTCCAGCCGGAACCGGCAGCGGACGGGCATTCCGGGACGGTGGTGCTGCGGCTCGACTCACCTTCAGGTAAAGAGCCGGTCGCCCTACAGTGGGATCTCGAATTCGCAGCCACAGCGGTGCATCTCGACTTCGCAAACCTGACAGCCGGCGAAGCCGCAAAAACGGCTGGGAAATCGACCGCTTGTTCACTGATCTCCCGCGAAAAGCGTGACCGTTTCCGGTATCGCTGTATTCTGGCGGGAGGCGTCAGCGTTCTCGCGAGCGGCCCGGTCGTGAGGATTCCCTATTCCGCGGAGCAAAATGGGAAGCCAGGCCATTATCCGCTTAAGTTGAAAAATGGCTTGTCAGTAAGCAAGAGTCTCAAGAAGGATCAGATGAAAGATTCCGGCGTGGAGATCACTCTTAACAAGTGATCGAATGGCCGGACCCGATCCAGGTTTGATTTTCTCCGATAATCCGCGCCAGTGGTTTGCCTTGCGGGTCCGGTCTAATTTTGAGCGGCCTGTGAGCGATTTACTGCAGGCCAAGGGTGTCGAAGAATTCCTGCCGACCTATCGATCCCGGCGAATGTGGTCGGATCGCATCCGGTATCTCGACCTTCCGCTTTTCCCCGGTTATGTTTTTTGCAAAATTCCGGTCGAAGCGCGCGGTCTGGTGCTCGCAACCACCGGAGTGGTCAATATCGTAGGAGTGCAGCACCAACCCCTTCCCATTGCGGAGGAAGAGATCGCAGCCGTTCGGAAGATGATAGAGACCAGTGCCGCGGTGAAGCCTTGGCCCTATGTCCGGATTGGCCAGCGAGTCAGGGTGCATTCCGGTTCGCTGGCGGGAGTGGAAGGGATTCTTTTGCGCATCAAGGATTCCTGCAGGCTGGTGATTTCCGTCACGCTGCTGGGGCGCTCCGTGGCGACTGAGATTGATGCGGCCTACACTTCTCCAGTGTGAACCGGCGTTCTGAAATTCTCCGGTACAAACCTGGCTCCTATGGCGTAAAATAAATCACTAGACCGGACTCATTTTTATGCATATGCGTAACTTTTGGATACTTGTCGCCTTGGTTGGAGCGGCAACGTGCTCCTCGGCCCAGTGGCTGAATCAGCCCGCTCCCAAGACTCCGCGAAGCAAAGATGGCAAGCCAATTCTATCGGCGCCTGCGCCGCGCACTCCCAACGGGAAACCCGATCTCTCGGGAGTCTGGGAAGTGGAAAGCTCGCCTCTCAAGGAGATCGAGCACATGATGCTGCCGGGCGGCGAGAACGGTTTGGGGGAGGACGTCCCGTCCAAGTATTTTCTCAATGTTTTCTCGGATTTCCCGTTTGGGAAGGAGCCGTTTCAACCGGCGGCAGCAGCGGTATTTAGGGAACGCCTCCAGCACCGTCAGAAGCCTCCGACGCTTTGCGCGCCGCCAAGTCTGCCGGCAATTGATTTGCTCCCGGCTCCGTTTAAGTTCGTTTCCACTCCCGGCTTGACCATGATGCTTTACGAGGGCAATTCCAACTTCTTCCGGCAGATCTACACGGATGGGCGAAAGTTGCCGGTCGATCCGCAACCCACTTGGCTGGGTAATTACGCCGGCAAATGGGATGGCAACTGGTTTGTGATCGATACCGTCGGCTTCAACGATCAGGGCAGACTGGACGCCATGGGGCACTTCTACAGTGAAAACCTGCATTTGACCGAACGCTTCTATCGCCGCGACTACGGCCATATGAATCTGCAACTGATCGCTGATGATCCCAAGACGTATTTGAGCCCCGTAACCGTCAAAGTAAGCCTCCGCCTGCTTCCAGATACCGACGTGATGGAGTCGTTCTGCACCGAGGGGGAGTCGGACTTGCAGCACATTTACGGTAAGTGAGGGGGCTCGCCTTAATTCAAACTTGCATCTTCTCAACGCCCTGCTGCTTCTAATACAGATGAAGTCGATATCCTCTTTGCGTTGACAGACTTTGCGAGCGATCTCTACAATCAAAGGTATTCCATAATGGTCACTGTCGCACCCAAAACCGCAGTCCAATCCACGCAATCGCTGCTGGGACAGATCGGGAACACGCCGCTGATCCGCTTGGCCAAGGTAGACGAGGACCTGCCGGGCGTCGAAATCTACGCCAAGGCGGAGTTTTTCAATCCGGGCGGCTCGGTAAAGGACCGCGCCGGATTGAACATGATCCTCGAAGGCGAGCGCACCGGAAAGCTCACGAAAGACCATGTCCTCTTGGATGCCACCAGCGGCAATACCGGCATCGCCTATGCAATGATTTGCGCGATCAAGGGCTATCGCGTAAAATTATGCCTGCCGGCCAACGCCTCGCATGAGCGCAAGCAGATCCTCAAGGCGTACGGCGCGGAAATGGTGTTTTCCGATCCCGGCGAAGGTTCCGATGGGGCCATCCGGCTCTGCCAGAAGATATTCGCGGAGGGCGCGGAGAAATACTTTTACCCGGATCAGTACGGGAACCCCGCCAACTGGCGCGCGCATTTCGATGGCACCGGCGCCGAAATTATCCGCCAAACCGAGGCCCGAGTCACCCACTTCGTCACCAGCATGGGTACGAGTGGAACCTTCACGGGGACCTCGCGGCGGCTGAAGCGGGATGTGCCGGGCGTAAAGTGCATTTCGGCGCAACCCTCATCCGGATTCCACGGCCTGGAAGGCTTAAAACATATGCCGACCGCCATCGTGCCCGCCATCTACGACCCGACTCTCGCCGATGATAACCTGTGGCTTGAAACCGAGGACGCTTACGCGATGACCCGCTGGCTGGGCCGCCACGAAGGCTTGCTGGTGGGGATGTCGTCGGGCGCGAACGTCCATGCGGCGCGCGAGGTTGGCAAACAGATCGTCGCTGGAGGCGGGAATGGAGTGGTCGTGACCATGTTGTGCGACGGCGCCACCAAATATCTGAGCGAGTCATTCTGGAATGATTAAGATCAGCGAACCGGCCTGGAAAGCTATGGTGCAACATGCCGAAGCAAAATTTCCCAACGAATGCTGCGGGGCGATGATCGGTGCGATCGATGGCGATGTAAAAGATGTGACGCTGGCGCAGCCGCTCGAAAACGCGTATTCCGGGGCGCAAGGGGCGCGTTACGAACTGCGTCCCGAAGACTTGCTCGAAGCCGATAAGAAGGCGCGGGCCGCGGGGCTCGATCTGATCGGTATTTTCCATTCGCACCCGGATTGCGACGCCTACTTTTCGAAAACCGATCTTGAAAATTCGTGTCCCTGGTATTCATTCGTCGTACTCTCGGTAAAGGGTGGCAAGTTCGATCACGCCAATAGCTTCCTGCCCAACGCCGAACAGACGGCCGCCGAGAAAGAAGAGTTGATATGGCCAAAGTCCTGATTCCCACGCCGCTGCGACAGTTCGCCGATAAGCACGATTCGGTGGATCTCGCCGGCGCCACTGTCGCCGAAGTGCTGGCGTCGCTCACCCAGAAGTTTCCGGATCTGCGCAAGCAGCTCTTCAACGACGAGGGGAAGATGCGGAGTTTCGTCAACGTGTATTTGAACGACGACGACATTCGTTATCTGCAGAAGGACGCGACCCCGGTCGCCGCGGGCGACACTCTGTCGATCGTTCCGAGTATTGCTGGAGGTGTGTGATGGCAGTTGCAGCGCCCCCTATTTCATTGAACAAAGACGAAATTCTGCGCTACTCGCGGCACCTGATCCTGCCTGAAGTCGGCATGGAAGGTCAGCTCAAGCTGAAAAACGCCAAGGTACTGATGGTGGGAGCCGGCGGACTAGGCGCGCCGTTGGGATTGTACCTGGCAGCTTCCGGTGTGGGCCGCGTCGGCATCGTCGATTTCGACGTGGTCGATTTCACAAATTTGCAGCGGCAGGTGATTCACGGAACCAAGGATGTGGGCCGGAAGAAGCTGGATTCGGCGGCGGATTCGATGCTCGACATCAATCCGTTCATGACGATCGATAAATTTGACACCGCCATCACCAGCGAAAACGCGCTCGACATCATCAAAGACTACGACATGGTGGTCGACGGCACCGACAACTTCCCCACTCGTTATTTGATCAACGACGCTTGCGTGCTGTTGAAAAAGCCCAACGTGTACGGCTCGATTTTCCGTTTCGAGGGGCAGGCGACGATCTTCGCCTACCCGGGTGGGCCGTGCTACCGGTGCCTTTATCCCGAACCGCCTCCCCCGGGTCTGGTTCCGAGCTGCGCCGAAGGCGGCGTGTTGGGCATCCTGCCTGGCACGATCGGACTGATCCAGGCAACCGAAGCCGTGAAGCTGATCCTGGGCCTGGGCGAATCGCTGGTCGGCCGCCTGCTGCTTTACGACGCTCTGGCTATGCGCTTCCGCGAGCTGAAATTGCGCCGCAATGCGGAATGCCCGGTGTGCGGCGATCATCCGTCGATACATGAGTTGATTGACTACCATCAATTTTGTGGGGTTCCGAACCCCTCGGAGGTTGTGCCCGTGGCGGAACAGCAAGCTGGGTTCATGTCGGACACGGAGATCGATGCGGTGGCTTTGAAAGCCCGGATCGATCGCGGCGACAAGTTCCAATTCATCGACGTGCGCGAGCCTAACGAATACCAGATCGCCAGTATCCCCGGAGCCA
The DNA here is from genome assembly GCA_025350625.1 of Bryobacterales bacterium. Taxonomy (GTDB): domain Bacteria; phylum Acidobacteriota; class Terriglobia; order Bryobacterales; family Bryobacteraceae; genus Palsa-187. Next base: position 22,740 of record JANXXL010000341.1, read on the forward strand.
AGCTGATCCCGCTGGGCGATTTGCCGAAACGCGTTGGCGAACTCGATCCCAGCATCGAAGTAGTCGCCCATTGCAAAATGGGTGGGCGCAGCGCTAAAGCCTGTGACTTCCTGCGGCAGTCCGGATTCAAGAACGTAAAGAATATGCTGGGCGGCATTACCGCGTGGAGCGACAAGATCGATCCTTCGGTTCCGAAATACTGAACGTCGTAGCGCAGAGCGATCGCCGGATTGATGGTTGTCGCGCGCCGTGCCGGGATGTAAGTGGCCGCCAGTGCAACCATCGCCAGTATCCCCGCAACCAGGCCGAACGTGGCGGGATCGTTGGCTTTCACTCCAAACAGCAAGCTTGCGAGCAAACGTGTCAGCCCGTAAGCCAGGGCCAGACCCAGCGCCAGTCCAGCGACGGTTAGCTTGAAACCTTGCCACAGCACCAGCCGGAGCATGTCGCGGCTATCCGCACCCAGTGCTATGCGGATGCCAAGTTCCTGGGTCCTCTGCTCGACTGAAAAGGAGATTAGACCGTAGATCCCGATGGCTGCGAGTACGAGGGCGACACCCGCGAAGATGCTCAACAGCAGCATGTTGAAACTTTGGCGCGCGACGCTGTCGGCAATCACTTTCTCCATGGTCCGTTCCCTAGAAATGGGGATTTGTCCATCCACCGCCCGCAGTTCGCCCTCTACCGGAATGCGCATCGTCATGGGGCTCGCGGCGGTTCGCACCGCCCACGAGAGCGGGATGACACTGTTGGCCAGAGCCGTCAAACCTTCCTGGACTTGGCTCTGCGGGATGTACATGACGCCGACCTCGGCACTCTTCAATCCGTTTTCGCGGACGGTGCCCACTATGCCGATAATCTGCCGCGGAGGATCTTCGAACTGCGGTCCCAGTCCTTTCGCGATGGTGATTACCTGGCCGACGGGATCTTCACCCTTCCAATAATGTCTTGCCATGGCTTCGTTGATAATGACCACGCGGCTGGAGTTACCGGAGTCGGTTTCGCTGAACTCCCGCCCGCGCAATAGAGGAATCTTGAAGACCTTAAAATAATGCGGCGAAACGCTGCGCCATTGTTCATCGCCGTTATAATCGCCGTGGGTTGGCGGTTTACCGGAAATGGTGAAGGGCAGATCGATACCGGCCTCGATGGGAAGCACAATCGAGCTCGCTGCCGCTTCCACGCCGGGAATTGCTTCCAGGCGCTGCACCGCTTGAGTAGTGAAGTTGGCTACCTTTGCGGTGGTGGAATAATTGCCGCTGGCGAGAGAGGTTTCAAGCGTCAGGACGCCCCGCGCTTCGATGCCTGAAGTGGTATTCTGCAACCCGGCAAAGGTGCGGATCAGAAGCGCCGCCCCCACCAGCAATACCAGCGCCAGCGCCACTTCCGTCACCACCAGCAGCGAGCGCACGCGATTGTGTTTCAGTCCGGTGCCGGAACGCCCGCTAGACTCCTTCAGATGCGACCATACGTCAATGCGGGACGCCTGCAGGGCCGGGAACGTCCCGAATAGCAACCCTGTCAGCAGCGATGCGCCCAGAGTGAACGAAGCCAGGCGCCAGTCGAGCAACGGGATTGCGGCGTGAGTACCGGCGGCGTCCGTGAGACGCGGGAGGTTGCCGGGTACGAGCGCCAGCAGCGCCCGTACGCCCCAGGCGCCCAGCGCGAATCCCAGTATTCCGCCCATCCCGGCCAATACTACGCTCTCTGTCAACATCTGGCGCACCACACGCCCACGCGTTGCGCCCACCGCCGCGCGAATCGCCAGCTCGCGCTGCCGTCCGGATGCGCGCGCCAGTAACAGTCCGGCCACGTTGGCGCAGGCGATCAATAAAACCAGTGCTACCGCTCCGCTAAGCACCAGCAACGCCATGCGAACATCTCCGACCAGGGCATCCCGCATGGGGACCACTGCAATGCCTTCGGTGGCGCCCATTGATTTCGGATACTCTTTGCGAAATTGCTCGCCGATAGCCTTCATCTGCGTCTGGGCAGCGGCGAGCGTAGCGCCAGCTTTCAGGCGCCCCGCTACGTTTAGGTAATGCCCCGGTTGGCACTCAAGGGGTCCGCCTGCATGGGGATCAGCACGTCTGGATCGGGATGGAATCCGGCCGGGAGCACGCCTATCACCGGAAAAGGCGATACGTTGAGCAGAACCGTGCGCCCAATGATGCCACGGTCGCCGCCAAATCGCGATTGCCATAGGCCGTAGCTGATTACTGCAGCCTGTGGCCCCTTCGGCAAGTCCTCGTCCGTCGTGAAGCCGCGGCCGGCGACCGGCGATACTCCGAACACCTTGAAGTAGTCGGACGAGACGTGCGCAGCCTTGATCTGGTCCGGCGGGGTTCCTACGCCGAGATTCATACCCAGCGAGCCAAAATCGTACAGCGCCATGGCTTCGAACGCCTGATTCCGTCTCCAAGCCATGTACTTGGGTATGGAATTGGAGTATTCGACGCATTCTGAAGATTTCCGACCGAGCTTCATCATGCGGTCTGGCTGCGGATATGGCAGGGGATCCAGCAGGACCGCATTCACCACTGTAAAAATCGCCGTGTTTGCCCCAATGCCGAGTGCCAGCGCGGCGACTGCAACGGCCGTGAAGCCCACATTCTTCCCGAGCATGCGAAGGGCGTACCGCAGATCCGCCAATAAGGCCGCCATATAGACTAAAAGACGAAACTGCAGCGGGATCGTTCCGTCCAACAACAAATATTATCGGCGGGTAGCGAAATTGCAGATCTCGAAAGTCGTTTCCTCTCCGCTGTTGAGTGTTTAGCCTTGGCGATCCCGAGATGCCGGCTGCTATGCCTGGAGCATGCTCAGGTCGTTAGATGCCTTGATCGGGTTCACCACAGTGCTGTTGATGTTGAGTCTGGTGGTCACCGTATTGACGCAGATCGCGGCGAACTTTTTGAAGCTGCGGTCGCGGCACTTGCGCGATGGATTACTGAATGTGTTCCTCCAACTGAGCTGGGAGTTCGCAGGCGAGGGCGCGCGGAGACTGGCCCGCGAAGTCGCCCACGGGAAAGATGCGATCACCCGCGAAGATCTGATCGAGACCCTGCTGGTGCTGGCGCAGAAAAGTTCTTCACACCCGGTGTATGCGGAACTGCGAACGAAGATTGCAGCCCTGGCACCTGGTTTTGAGCCCAAGGATCTTCTGGCGAACTTGCGGCGCGCAACTCTGGAATTTTCGGTTGAACGTCCGGATTTGGCCGCTGCGGTAACTCGCGCCACAGCCATGGCAAGGACCCCAGTGACCGGCCTCGCTAGCGAGGTCTTTGGCGTTTTTGACTCGACGATGGATCGGGTATCGGCAAGATTCACAAGCGAGAGCAGAAAACTGGTGGCTGTTTTCGGAATCGCCGTGGCGCTGGCGCTTCCGCTCGATAGCTTCGATCTCTTCGAGCGCTTTGCGCGCAGCGATGCCGCGCGGGAGCAGGCGATGACGCTCGCGCAGGCCATCGCAGTCAATGACAGCGCGGCGGGCACAACGCCCCAAGACATTCGTGCAGCGTTCGCCAAACTACAGGCGGCGGAGATCGTTGTGGTGCCTGCAAGCCGCGTGGAATGGCTCGTCCGGTGGCAAAAAGTAAATTGGGCCGGTGTCGCAGCGGGGGCGTTGTTGCTCACCCTCGGGGCGCCTTTCTGGTTTCAACTGCTGAAGGATCTGCTAAAACTTCGATCGGCGGTGGCCGGGCAGGAATCCCAGGATCGCGCGCAGCGGCAGGCCGCTCTGGCGGTGTCTATCTCGGCCGGTGCCGCCGGAGAGCGAGGGGATCTATGAATGTAATCCGAAAAGCGTGTTCTCCAAAGAATTTTATGCCGGGGCGACCCGGCGGTTTGCGGCCGGCGGCTATCGTGATTCATATCTCGGAAGGAACGCTCGGTTCCGCCGACGCGTGTTTCAATAATCAAGCCGCTAAGGTATCGGCGCACTACTGTGTTGGCCGCGCCGGAGAAATACATCAGTACGTCAGCGAAGAAGATACCGCCTATCATGCTGGAAGCCCCGTGAATCCCACATGGAGGCTGCTCCGCGCGGGCGTGAATCCCAACTTCTATACCATCGGGATCGAGCATGAAGGCCGCGCACAGGACCAGTGGGCTGACGAGCAATACGCTGCGTCAGCCGAGCTGATCGTCGAAATCGCGCAGCGCTGGTCGATTCCCGTCGACGCCGATCATATCGTGATGCACCGTGAGATTCGTTGTAGCAAGACTTGCCCTGGCTATGTATTCAGTCGCGAGAGGCTGTTGTCGTTGGTTCTCGCGGCCGAGGCTATTTGCCCGCGTTGAAGCGCTTTTCGGCTTCCGCCCAGTTCACCACGTTCCACCAGGCGCCGATGTATTCCGGACGCCGGTTCTGATACTTCAAGTAATATGCGTGCTCCCACACGTCCAGGCCGATCACCGGAAACTTGCCCTCCATAAGCGGGCAATCCTGGTTGGCGGTGGACATGACTTCGACCGCCGAGCCGCTCTTCACCAGCCACGCCCAGCCGGAGCCGAAACGAGTGGTGGCAGCGGCATTGAACTTTTCCTTCATGGCGTCGAATCCGCCGAATGCGCCGGTGATCGCCTGCGCCAGATTGCCTACCGGCGCGCCGCCGGCGTGGGGACCGAGAATGGTCCAGAACATGGAGTGGTTATAGTGGCCGCCGCCGTTGTTGCGGACCGCAGTCCTGATCGCCTCCGGGACGAGGGCGCAGTTATTCGCGAGCAATTCTTCCACGCTCTTAGAAGCCAGTTCGGGGGCGGATTCGAGCGCCTTGTTGACGTTGGTGATGTAGGCCTGATGGTGTTTGTCGTGGTGAATCTCCATCGTCTTGGCGTCAATGTGCGGCTCGAGCGCATCGAAGGCGTAAGGAAGTGCGGGTAATGTAAATGCCATGTGTTGATCTCCTGATCTCAGTGTGACGCTTTCTCATAGGCGTCGGCAATGCGGAACATCGTGGATTCGTCGAAATGACGTGTCAGAACCTGTAATCCCACCGGCAGCCCTTCGGCAGTGCGCCCGCAGGGGACGCTCATGCAGGGGATGCCGGCGAGCGAACCGGTGATGGTGTAGATGTCGGATAGGTACATCGAAATGGGGTCTTTCACCTTTTCGCCGAGCTTGAACGCGGGGAAGGGCGAGACTGGCGCGACGATGGCGTCTACCTGTTCGAAGGCTTCGGCGAAATCGCGCGCGATCAAGTGACGGACCTTTTGCGCTTTGAGATAGTAAGCATCGTAGTAGCCTGCGCTCAGCACATAAGTTCCCAGCATGATGCGGCGTTTGCACTCGTCGCCGAACCCTTCGTCGCGGGTCATGCGGTACATGTCGGACAGCGTGTTGACGCCGGGGGAGCGGGTGGTATAGCGGACCCCGTCGTAACGCGCCAGGTTCGCGCTGGCCTCCGCGGTCGCGATAATGTAGTAAGCCGCCACTGCGTACGCTGTGTGAGGAAGTTCAATATTGCGCACTTCGCAACCGAGTTTCTGCAGCACTCCCACCGCGGCCATTACGAGGTCGCCTGTCTCGCTTGCCAAGCCGTCGAAGTATTCTCGCGGGAGGCCGATTTTGACTTCACGCAGGTTGCAGTCTAGCGCGGCAGGGTAGTCGGGGACGGGTGCGAAGGCCGAGGTCGAGTCCATCTCGTCGCGCCCGGCGATCACTTGCAGCAGGCGCGCGGCGTCGCGCGTGGTCTTCCCGAAGGGCCCGATGTGATCGAGCGAACTTGCGAAGGCCGTCAGCCCGTAGCGCGATACCCGCCCATAGGTCGGCGTGACGCCGCTGATGCCGCAGAAGGACGCCGGCTGCCGGACCGATCCGCCGGTGTCCGATCCCAACGAAACCACCGCCGTTTCCTGCGCCACCACCGCGGCCGATCCGCCGCTCGATCCGCCGGGTACGCGATCGAGCGCCACCGGATTGCGCACTGGACCAAACGCCGAGTTCTCGTTCGACGATCCCATAGCGAACTCATCGCAGTTGGTCTTGCCGAGAATTACGCCGCCGGCTTGCTCCAGGCGAATCACTGCGGTGGCATCGTAGGGGGGAACATAATTCGCGAGCAGCTTGGAGCCGCACGTTGTCCGCAACCCGCGCGTTACGATTACGTCTTTCACCGCGATGGGCACTCCAGCGAGCGGTCCGGGATCTTCGCCGCTGGCGATCTTTGCGTCCACGGCCCGCGCCGCGTTCAAAGCACGCTCCGGCGATAGCGTCAGATACGCATTGGTTTTGGGATTCTCTGCCTCGGCATAAGCCAGCGACTGGCGCGCCAGTTCCTCGGCACTAAACTTCTTGGCGAGCAGAGCGGCGCGGATCGAATCGATGGTGAGTCCGTGGAGCGGGCTGCTCATCGTTCAATAACCCTGGGCACCTTGTAATAGCCGCCGCTGGTTAGGGGCGCGTTCGCCACTGCTTCCGCGTTGGTGAGTGAAGGACGCTCGCGATCCTCGCGCAAAGTCGCAGTTTCTTCAGCGTCGAACAGCACCTGCGCCATCGGCTGCACATTGGTTGTGTCTAACTCGTTGAGCTTGTCGATGTGGCTCAAAATCCCGTCCAGGTCGCGCGCCATCCGCGCCACTTCGTCTTCGCGCAACGCTAAATTGGCGAGATCCGCCACGCGGCGGACATCCTGCTCGGAAATCTTCACGCCGTTTCCTTCTTTTTGGACTGTTGGAATAGCATTCCCAACACAGGGTCGCCAATGCCATCGATTACCCGCAGCCTGGGGCGCGCGGACTCCGCTCGCTGGGGCGCTAATCGCCGGGGCATGGGACGAAAATCGATCTCGGTCACCAGCGGTTCTCCCAA
>JANXXL010000009.1 GCA_025350625.1 Bryobacterales bacterium
CGCATCAAGGGCGCGATCCTCGACAGCCTGCGGCAGTTGGATTGGGCCTCGCGCGACATGCGACGCCGCCACAAGCAGGTGGAAGCCGCGACCCGCGAACTGGCTGCGACGCTGCAGCGCAATCCGACCGAGCTTGAGGTCGCGCAAAAGCTGGGGATCGATCCGGAACGCTGGCGCAGCATGATGCTCGACCTGCGGAACGTGGGTCTGGTGTCGGCTTCTACGCGTTCCAACGAAAACGACGATCTGCCGGCTCCGGATTTCCCATGCAAGCCGGAAACCCATCCGGATTCGATCTGCGCCCATCAACAACTGCGCGGTGTGCTGAGCGTGGCCATGAAGACACTGCCGGAGCGTTATCAGAAAGTTGTTTCTCTCTATTACACCGGCGAGATGACCATGAAAGAGATCGGTGGAATTCTGGGCATCAACGAGAGCCGGGTGTCGCAAATCCACAAGGCGGCGCTGGAGAAGATGCAGGTTGTGTTGCAGACCAGCGGCATTACGTCCAGCCAGGCGTTCTAAAAGGGGCGGCGCCCGATTTGTTGCGGTAAGATCGCAACATGCGCACCACCGCTTTCCTCCTGTTAGTGGCTTTTGGCGGACTCGCCAGCGCCCAAAACATCGATTGGCCCAAGGTCAACGACGAATTATTGCGCCACTACCAGGCGCTCATCCGCATCGATACGACGGACCCTCCCGGCAACGAGAGCAAGGCCGTCGACTACATCCGAAAAGTTTTTGACGCCGAAGGAATTCCAGTCATTGTTGCAGCCAAGGACCCCGCACGTGGAAACCTGATTGCGCGCCTGAAGGGTAACGGATCGAAGCGCCCCATTCTACTGATGGGCCACACCGACACGGTGCAAGTGGACGCATCCAAGTGGAAATTTCCTCCGTTCAGCGCCATGCGCGATGGCGGCTACGTGTATGGAAGGGGAGCGCTCGACAACAAATGGCAGGTGGCCGCAGGGATGATGACGATGCTGCTGCTCAAACGCGGCGGCGTCGCGCTCGACCGGGATGTGATCTTCGCGGCGGAGGCGGGAGAGGAAGCGGCGACCGAACCGGGAATCGAACACCTGATCGCAGAGCACTGGAAAGATATCGACGCGGAGGTTTGTCTCGCGGAGTCGGGCAGTGTGGTCCGCAACAACGGCCGGGATCGCTACGCATTGGTCCAGACCGGCGAAAAGCAGCCCAATGGAGCACGGATGGTAGCGCGAGGGCCTTCCGGGCACGGTTCCCGGCCGATGCGAACCAGCGCCGTTTTGCATTTGTCGCAAGCGATCGAGAAAGTCGCACTGTGGGATCCGCCCATGCGGTTTAACGACACGACGCGGACGTATTTCGAGAAGCTGGCGTCGATCGGAACGCCTGAGGAGGCGGAGCGCTATAACGGACTTTTCAATCCGGCCAAGGCTGCGTCGAGCCGCGAATATCTGGCGGAACACGAGCCCGGCAGGTACTCCATGCTGCACACCTCGATTTCGCCGGATATCATTTCCGGAGGCTTCCAGATCAACGTGATTCCGTCACAGGCGGAGGCCACGCTCGACATTCGCTCGCTGCCCGATGAGAATATGCCGGCGTTCTACGACATGATGCGCAAGGTGATTAACGATCCTGCGGTCGAGATCATCCCGGAAAGCAAGAACGGACGCCCCGGGGCGCCGCCCTCGCCGATCGATTCCGAAGTGTATCGCGCGATTGAAGCGGCCAACCGCAAGATTTATCAGGTTCCGACCATTCCGACGATGAGCACCGCGGCTACCGATATGGCGTTTTTGCGGGCGAAAGGCATCGCGTGCTACGGAGTGGGTCCGGCGATAGAGGACGACGATGCCGCGAAGGGTTTCGCCGCTCATAGCGACCAGGAGCGGCTGCGCGAAGAGTCCCTCTACAAATTCATGGAGTTTCAGTGGGACGTGCTAACGTCGGTTGCGATGTCTAAGAAATGAAGTGGAAGCGCCGGTTGCTCAGGTCGATGTTGGGAGCCTTTATTCTTTTCGATCTGCTTCTATTCGTCCAGTTTCATCAATACGGGCGGCCGGCCATAATAAGCGGACACGACTTAGGTGAGGGAAGAATGGAGATTTCAGTAACTCGCATTCCTATTGCAACCGCCGACTGGTTGATATGCGCTTTGTTAGTGTGCATCCAGGGGTTCATTGTTTACGCATGCTGGAGGATAGATCACCCCCTGGCTAGGTCGAAGAAATAGTGTCGATACGGGCGGCTGCTAAGATCGTCGAGTAGGTGTCTTCCGCAATCAAACCACTCACAGTGCGCCAGTTCTTTGGCCGTAAGGGACTGCTTTCGGAGTGGCATGCGAACTACGAATACCGCGCCGGGCAACTGGCGATGGCGGAAGCGGCGGAATCGGCGCTCGCCGAAAAGAAGCACCTGATCGTCGAAGCGGGGACAGGCACTGGGAAAACGCTGGCGTATCTGGTTCCGGCGATTCTGTCCGGCAAACGCGTGGTGATTTCGACCGGCACCAAGAATTTGCAGGAGCAGCTTTTCTTTAAAGACATTCCGTTTCTCGAGCGGCACTTGGGTCCGCTGCGCGCGTGCTACATGAAGGGGCGCAGCAATTACGCCTGCCGGCAGAAGATTTATGACGCGGAGAAAGAGCCTATTCTCGACGGCCTCGAAGAGGTCGCGGACTTTCGCATCATTCGTGAATGGGAGAAGAACACGGAGACGGGGGATCGCTCCGAGATCAAGTCGCTGCCGGAGTCGAGCACGGCCTGGGCCAAGATCGACGCGCGCAGCGAGTTATGTTCCGGACAGAAGTGTCCGCAATTTGAGCGCTGCTTCATTACTGCCATGCACCAGAGGGCGCAGGCTAGCGACATCATCATCGTCAATCACCACTTGTTCTTCGCAGATCTTGCGGTGAAGGGCGGCCCCATGGGCGCCAGGGGCGGTGAAGCCGGCGGCATCATTCCCGACTATGGCGCGGTGATCTTCGACGAGGCGCACGATATCGAGGATGTCGCGGGGCAGTATTTCGGGACTACCGTTTCCACTTATCAGTTCGAGGAACTCACGCGCGATGTGGCTGGAGTGGCGCGCCGCAAGAACTTCGGTTCGCAGGAACTCGATCGCATCCTGACGACGCTCGGCGAGCGCGCGGCCCAGTTCTTCGGGCTGTTTGGCGCGAGCGAGGGGCGGTCGGGATTTCGCTCCCACGAAGCTTTCCTGATGGAACATGAGGAGGCGTATCGCGACATCCTGGCGGCGCTCGAAATTGTCGCGCTGCAATTGGAGTTGCTGCGGGCGGCGCCGGAGGAGGCCACTCCGTTAGTAAATCGAGCGCGCGAAATTTCACGGCGGCTGCAGTTCTGGATGGAGTCCGGCGAAAAGGCCTATGTGTATTGGATTGAGCGCCGCGGCCGCGGAACGTTTCTGCAGGCGACTCCGATCGACGTATCGCAGTTGCTTGACGAGAAGCTATTCGATGCCATCGACACGGCGGTGCTGACCTCGGCCACACTGGCGGTAGCGGGAGAGTTTGAGTTCACCAAGCAGCGACTGGGGTTGCGCAACGCACGGACGCTGGTGGTCGAGAGCCATTTCGACTACCGCCAGCAGGCGCTGCTTTATGTTCCGCAAGAACTGCCGGACCCGCGCAGTCCGGCGTTCACATCGGCGGCGGCGCGGGAAGTCATCGAGATCCTGACGCATAGCCGCGGGCGCGCCTTTGTGCTCTTCACCAGCTACCAGCAGATGCGGCTGATCTATGACAAGGTTTCGCTCGAAGTCCCCTTCCAGACGTTGATGCAGGGAAGCGGCCCGCGCAACGCACTGCTCGAAGAGTTCCGCGCGACGCGCAACGCCGTCTTGTTCGGGACATCGTCATTTTGGCAGGGTGTGGACGTTCCAGGCGAACAATTGAGCTGCGTTATTATTGATAAGTTGCCGTTCGCGGTGCCGAGCGACCCGGTAGTGGAGGCGCGCATCGCGGCGATTCGGAATGAGGGCGGCGATCCGTTTTCGGGCTACCAGGTTCCGCAAGCGGCGATAGCGTTGAAACAGGGATTCGGCCGGCTGATCCGCAGCCGCACGGACCGCGGGGTGCTGGCATTGCTCGACAACCGCATTACCAAGACGCGTTACGGGCAGATTTTTTTCGACAGCCTGCCGGATTATGCGTTCACTACGAAACGCGACGACGTGGAAAGGTTTTTCGAGCATGTTTGAAGTTGCCGTGGAACAGGGGTTCGCATCGGCACACGCGCTGCGCAACTATAAGGGGCGTTGCGAGAACGTGCATGGGCACAACTGGAAAGTGCGGGTTGTGATCGAGGGCGAAAAGTTAGACCAGACCGGTATGCTGGTCGACTTCCTGGACGTAAAAAGCTGGATGGGCGAAATCCTCGACCGGATCGATCATCAGTTTCTGAACGAGATTCCACCGTTTGACGTGGTCAATCCTTCAGCAGAAAACATCGCGGAATACTTCTACCAGCAGATGACGGGGAGGTTGGATGGCACGCCGGTTCCGGTGCGGATTCGCGAAGTGAAGATCTGGGAGACGGAAATTCAGTCGGCTACTTACCGGCCGAAGTAAGCGGCGTTTCGTTGGGCGAATTCGGCCCACTTCTCGGGGAGATCGTCGATGGCAAAGATAGCGGAGACGGGGCAGACAGGCACGCAGGCCCCGCAATCGATACATTCCACCGGATCGATATAAATCAACTCTTCATTGGCGAATTTTTCGCTGTCTTTTTTGGGGTGGATGCAATCGACCGGGCAGGCGTCCACGCAGGCCGCATCTTTCACTCCAATGCAAGGTTCCGCAATTACGTACGCCATAAATCCTTCTCGCTTGTTACCCTTATGTGGGGTATTCCGGGCGGGGTTGACCTAATCACTAATAGCATAGCGCATGGAATTCGGGCAATCGGGGAACAGTGGGCGGCGCCCAGGGGCTATCGGGAGGGGATTAGACCCGGTAAACGGTCGTTGTGCCTTAGCGCGTGGAAGTTAGGTCCCGCTGGATGGCGAATTTGACCAGACCCGCGACATCGTGGATGTCGAGTTTGCGCATCAAGCTCGCGCGGTAGGTATCGATGGTCTTGGGGCTCAGGTCCAGGCGCGCGGCGATTTCCTTGGCGCGGGTCCCCTCGACTAGCAGACAGAATACCTGGTATTCGCGGGCGCTCAGAGATTCGAGAGGATCTTCCGGCGCCGTTTTCTGCCCGGGGCTGAAAATCTTGTCCAGTTCGAGCGTGGGAGAGACATAGATACCGCCGTCGAGAATCTGCTCGAAAGCTTCGAGTAAGTGATTTGCGGGACCGGACTTGAGAAGAAAGGCATTCACTCCGGAACGCAACGCTTCGACTACGGTCTTCCGGTCTTTCCGCGTGGAAAGGACCACAATGCGCGTCGAAACCTGGGCTTCGCGCAACTTGCGGACGATTTCGAGGGTGAATAGATCGGGCAGGTTCAGGTCGAGAACCGCAATGTCGGGTTTATGCGATTCGATGAAGCGCATGGCGCTTGCGCCGTCCGCGCATTGGGACACAACGTGGTATTGTAGCTGCGCCTCGCACAGCGCCGCCAAGCCTTCCCTGACCAGTGTCAGATCATCGGCTAGCAGAACGGAATAGGTTTTGGGCTCTCTAACGGGGACCATGAATATTGGAGACTGCCCACGCGCAGTAAGAAGGGTCCTTCCCCACCCCTTCACACTAGAGTGAAACGGAGGACCCGTAATTCTCTCAAATTCATGACCGAACGGGCTGAGCCGGTACCAATTTGGCTGCCGGCGGGATCCCGGTGAGAGTTATTTAAAGCTTTGTACCGCCTTGGCTTCGTCGTCGAAGACTTCAAACACCGTATACAGCTTGGTGATCTGCAGCAGATCCTGGACGCGTTTGGTCAAATTCAGCAGTTTCACGACACCGCCCTGATTGGCGACGGTGGTAAACCCGGACACCAGCTCGCCAATGCCGGAGCTGTCAATGTAGGATATCTCGGCGAGATTCAGCAGCAATTTCTTATGGCCGCCGGCGGACAGGTCCCGAATGGTATCGCGGAACATGCTGGCGCCCTCGCCCAATGTGATGCGGCCCGCCGCATCCACCACCGTCACATCACCCACCTGGCGGGTGGTTAATTTCACGCTCACAGGCAAACCTCCTTCGCTATCTTGTGGCTTATATCGCTTTAGCCTTGTACTTTACCATTTTCACTTCGGTGCCTTGCGGTTCCCGTCGCGAAATCTGGAATTCATCCATGAACGCCTGCATCAGCATGACGCCCCGTCCGGAACCGCGCAGCAGATTTTCGCCCGCCAGAGGATCGGGCACCGCGCTGGGATCGAAACCATCGCCCTCATCTCCTATCACGACGGTGAGACTCTGGGGGGTGCGCACCACCTTCAGGTGCACCTTTTTTTGGGCGTTATAGCGATTGCCGTGGACCACGGCGTTCACCATGCACTCCCGCAGCGCAATGCCCACCCGATGCAGGTCGTCTTCGTCGAAGCCCAGCGCCTGCGCCTCACCAAGAACCGTGTGTTCGGCAGTGTCTACGCTCTCTAACGTCGACTCCAGCACCTTTTCCAGGGTGTGTTCCTCCATACCCTCCCGATCTACCAATCCGACAGACGTTCGACTATAAACAGCCCAGGCGGCGGCGCGCGTGGCGAGTCGAACCGCTACATTAGAATAGTGAGGGCCAGAAAGTCAAGAGCGGGAGACAATCGGAAGCGGCACGCGCTCGCGGCCGTGCTGCTTGTTCTGCTGGCAACCCCGGTCTTCGCGCAACTGACGGCGGAGCAAAAGCAGGCCAATCTGGCTTCCTTTGAATTCGTCTGGAGCACGATCCGCGACAAGCACTGGGAGCAGAAACCGGGCGGCTTGGATTGGGAAGCGATTCACCAAGAATACCGGCCTCGAGCGGAGGCGGCCGCCTCTACCGACGCGATGCGCGCCGTCGTTCGCGAGATGCTCGGCCGCCTGAAGCAAACCCACTTCGCGATCTTTCCGGCGGCGGTTTACCAGATTCTCGACGCGTCCGGAGGCGGCGGCTGGCCGGGATTCGAAGTTCGGGTGCTGAGCGGGCACGTCATTGTCACCGAGACCGGTATTGCTCTGACCGGTAGCGTGAAACCGGGCTGGGAGGTAGTGCAGGCCAGCGGCGCGGACCTTTTACCTATTGTGGCCAAACTCGAAACCGACCCCGCGATCCATGCACTGCAGTTGGAGCGGGCGGTGGCGGCGCGGTTGGCGGGGCCTGTCAGCGCGCTGCGTCCTATGGTGTTCGCCGACGAGAACGGAGCTCGGGTAGCGCGCAATATAAAGCTGGTCCCACCGCGTGGGGAATTCTCGAGCTTTGGAAATTTGCCGCCGCAGCCGGTCTGGTTTGAATCAAAGAAGCTGGGTAATGCCGGCTACATCCGCTTCAATTTGTTTCTGGACCTGGTGCATGTGATGCAGGAATTCGGGGAAGCGGTGCAGCAATGCGCCCATTGCGACGGCATCGTTATCGACCTGCGTGGAAATCCGGGTGGAATCGGAGGCATGGCCATGGGGATGGCGGGCTGGCTGGTGAGTCAACCTGGCCAGCAACTGGGCACCATGTTTATGCGCGGAGCGACGCTCAATTTCTTCATCAATCCGCGGGCGGAGGCTTACGACGGTCCGGTTGCGGTGCTGGTGGATGGGAGTTCGGCCTCCACTTCGGAGATCTTTGCCGGGGGACTCAAGGATTTGCACCGTGCCCGCATTTTCGGGACGCGGACGGCTGCTGCGGCGCTGCCCTCGGTGATCACTCGGTTGCCCAATGGCGACGGTTTCCAATATGCGGTGGCAAACTATATTTCGACGGGCGGGCAGGCGCTCGAAGCGAACGGCGTGGCCCCGGATGTGGAGGTCAGGCTGACGCGCGAGGCGCTGCTGGCCGGACATGATTCGGTGGTGGATGCTGCGTTAGATTGGATACAGAAGCAAAAGGAACCAAAATGAACAGTCTTACGCGGCTTGCCGTTATCGGGCTGCTCGGCGGGGCGCTGGCGGGCGCTCAGGCCTTGCCGAAAGCCGAGACCATCCTCGATCGCTACGTGGAAGTGACCGGCGGCAAAGCGGCCTATGAGAAACACACGCGCGACACCATGACGGGTACGATTTCCTTCCCCGCGCAGGGATTGAGTGGCAAGCTTACGCGCTACGCAATGGCGCCGGATAAGGAGTATTCGGTAGTAGAACTGGGCCCGATCGGCAAGATCGAGTCGGGTTTCAGCAATGGAGTGGCCTGGGAAAAAAGCGCCATCCTGGGACCGCGCGTGAAGAGGGGCGAGGAACGGGAACAAGCCGAGCGGGAAGCGCACTTCAATGAGCAGGTTGACTGGCGCAAGAGCTTTCCTAAGGTGGAGACGACTGGCTCTGAAACGGTGAACGGCGAGGAATGCTACAAGGTGATGTTGAGCCCACCGGTGGGTAAACCACAGACGCGATTCTATTCCAAAAAGTCTGGTTTGTTGCTTAAAACCGCGGCGACGGCGGTGAGCCCCATGGGTGAGGTGGCAGTCGAAGTGGAATTAACGGATTACAAGGATTTCGGCGGCATCCTCTATCCGACACGGTCCAAGCAAAAAGCGGGGGCGCAGCAAATGGAGATCACCATTACGAGCGTCAGCTTGGATCCGCCGATTCCGGGCGAACTCTTCGATCTCCCGGCGGATGTGAAGACGTTGGTCGACAAGGCGGCAGGTAAGTAACGCCGGGACGTCTGCTTACTTAAACTCGTTGCGGAACACCTGCCCGTCCTTCATCACAAACTTCACTCGTTCGAGTTCGGTGACGTCGTTCGCGGGATTGCCGGAGACTCCTACGATATCCGCCAACTTGCCTTTCTCGATAGACCCGATTCGGTCGGCCCAGCCAATGTTTTCCGCAGCTACAGAGGTGGCTGAACGGATCGCCTGCAGGGGTGTCATGCCGTATTCGACCATATTTGCGAACTCCACGGCTTCTTCTCCGTGATAGGGTCCGGTCTGTTTGCCGTGAGCGCCGGTCGCGTTTGCCGCGAAAGTTATTTTGACGCCGGCCTGGAGCGCGCGCTGAAAGCTGGATTTGGACATTTCTGCCATGGGGAAATGTCGGCTCTTGGCCTGAATTTTGGTGATGGTGAGCGCGAATGTCATATAGGTGCCTTTTTCGACGGCCCTGCGGATCGATTCCGGATCGATGTCGGTGACCAGCTCCAGCGAATCGCAGCCGGCTTCGATGGACTGGCGCACGCCAATACCAGCGTGGGCAGTGCAGGCGACTCTGACGCCTTGGCGGTGGGCTTCATCCACAATGGCCTGTTCTTCTTCGAGGGTCATGGACGGTGCGCCATGGCCGATATCCGGGTTCTCGCGGAGTTCGGCCGCGTAGACTTTGATAAAATCAGCGCCGTTTTTGAGCTGGACCCGCACTTGCTGCCTTCCTTCCCAGGGCGAGTCGACCAAGTGGAAGTAACGGGCGCCGGCGATTGATCCGCGCATGCCTTCGGTCGCTACGCGCATCCGCGGGCCGGGGATGAGTCCTTCATTGATGGCGTTGCGGAGGTCTACATCGGCGGTCGAGCCGCTGGTCAGATCGCGCACCGTGGTAAAGCCCGAGAGGAGGTCCAATTTCGCATTCACCATGGCCAGGATGGTCACGTAGGGCGCGGAAAAGGGCGTTCCTGGCGTAATGACCGCCGGCACCGAAGCGTCGAAATCGGCGCCCGCGTGGTCGCCGACTTTGAACATGTGATTGTGACCCTCAATCAGGCCGGGCAACACGGTACCCTTGGTCAGATCGATTTCCTGGGCACCGGCAGGGATTTTCACGCTTCCGGCGGGTCCCACGTCGGTGATGCGATCGCCTTGAATGACGATGACCTGATTACTCGCCAGCCGGTCGGACTTGCCGTCGAATAATTGCCCGGCGTGGATCACGACCACCTTCTGATTCTGAGCACCCAGCCAGGAGCCGCCGAATCCGATGGCGAGTAATGCGAATCCAATTGCCGTTTGCCGCTTCATACACCGTCTCCCAACTTTCATTCCTTACGATACTCCATGGGTGACGATTTCGAATTGGCGGGATTCTGCGTTCGGGACCTTGATGCGGATCTCGATGCGGTCCTCTGGCAATAGCTGCGGGAAGCGCTCGCCCCATTCGATCAGCACCACTGCTTCGCGGTCGAAGATTTCATCGAGCCCGAGCGTGGCGGCCTGCTCAGCGCGGTCCAAGCGGTAGAGGTCGATGTGGTAGACGCGGCCTTCGCCGTATTCGTGGATCAAAGTGAAGGTGGGGCTAGTTACGTCTGCGGGATCGGTAGCGCTTAAACCGCTGACGATGCCCTTCGCCAAAGTGGTTTTGCCCGCGCCCAGGTTGCCGATCAGCAGCACCACTGCGCGTTTCGGCAAGGTGGCCGCAATGTGGCGGCCCAGTTCTATAGTTTCTTCTTCGCTGTGAGTCTCAAATGACTTCACGAATGGCCCTCGGCAGATAGGTAAATAAATCGGTAGCGAGGACGCAATTTTCCGTCAGTTCCTCGGCCCCCAGTTCGCCCGCGCGGCCATGCAACCATACGGCAGCGCGGATCGCCAAACCGGTGTCTTGGGTTTGGGCGATGAGGCCCGCAATCAACCCGGTGAGAACATCGCCGGTCCCGCCTTTAGCCAGGGCTGGAGATCCCGTGGGATTAATCCAGACGCCGCCATCCGGAAAGGCGATCAGCGTGCGAAAACCTTTGAGCACCAGGCATACATTGCGGTCCCGGGAAAACTGGCGGGCGGCTGCGACACGGTCCTCGATCTCAGCGGCGGTCTTCAATCCCAGCAACCGGGCCATTTCCCCCGGATGCGGGGTGAGCACCGTCTCTGCGCCGCGCCCGCGAAAATCCGTTCCGGCGATGGAGTTCAAGCCATCGGCGTCGATCACGGTTGGAATCGTTGCTTCAGAGAGCAAGCGCGAAACCAGTTCCCGATTCAACCCTAGCCCCGGCCCGATCGCGAGCACGGTCATGCGAGCGAGACTAATGGCGTCGAGCGACTGGGTCATCAATTCGGGCGCCAGACGCGAAGAATCCGCACACGCTACGGTGACCAATCCCGCGCCCATCCGCAGAGCGGCCAGCCCGGTCATGGCGGCGGCGCCGGTCTTCCCGGCCGCGCCACCCACCACCAAAACGTGGCCGTAGTCGCCTTTATTCGCATCCCGCTTGCGCGGCTGAAAGAGCGGGGCAAAGTCGCGCGTTTCGGATAATTGCAAATCAGATTGCAGGTATTCCGCAGGAATTCCAATATCCGCCACGATCAGTTTGCCGGCGTTTCCGGCGCGGGGGTCGAGCAGCATCTCGGCTTTCGGGGCCGCGAAGGTCACGGTGAAATCGGCCTTCACCTGCATGGCGGAGGGGATGTCTATAGCCACCACTTTGGCGCGCGGGAATTGGTGATTGATGGTCGCGATCAGTTCGGCGTAGCGCCCTTCCACCGGTTCCCGGAAACCGGTGCCGAGGAGTGCATCCACGACTATGGTGGCCTCGCGATCAACCGGCCCGGGCGTATCGGCAGCACGCACCACCTGCAAGCTCGAGACACGGGTTTTGAGCAGCCTCCCTGTCACCAAACCGTCGCCGCCATTGTTGCCGGCGCCACAAAATATCACCACGCGCTGGCGCGACAGCGGGGAAAACTCGGCCTCCAGAAACTCCACCACCTTGGTGCCGGCCCGCGCCATCAGCACGTCTTCCGGGGTGCCTCCGGCGATGGTCTGGCGGTCCGCTTCACGCATCTGCTGTGCGGTCAGGACCTTCATGCCGCTGTCACCGTCAGCAACTGTTCCAGTTTTTGCAGGCGATCCGCTTCGCCCATCACGATCAAATGGTCACCGGCTGCGATTTTCATTTCAGGCGGGGGATTAAACAGCATTTCGCCGGCTGCTTTGCGAACGGCTAAGACGATCACATCCAAATCCCGCTGGACGTGGATCTCGGCCAAGGTGCGGTCCGCAAAGGAACTGCGCGTGCTTACCTGCACCTGCTCGATATTTACGTTCAGCCCCGTCCCCTGCGTGGCGAAATTGATGAACTGATGAACATGCGGCTTGAGCAGCGCCTGCGCCATGCGGTGGCCGGTGCTGTTATAGGGAGCGAACACGAAGTCCGCGCCGGCGCGCCGCATCTTCTGCTCGGAAGCTTCCTCGTCGACGCGCGCCGCCAGGTGCAGGCGCGCGTTCAAGGATTTAGCGGAGAGGATCAGGAACAAGTTGTCGGCGTCGGAAGCGAGTGTGGCAATCAAGCCCTTGGCCTTGGCGATGCCCGCTTCGCGCAGCACGTCATCGCTGCTGGCGTCGGCCGCGAGCCCCAGCATTCCTAATTTCATGGCGCTCTCTACGCGTTCCTCATTGCGGTCGATAACAACAAATGACACGCCTGCTCGTTTCAGCTCATCGGCGGCTCCGCGCCCCAGGCGGCCAAAACCGCAAACGATATAATGCCCATCCAGTCTCTCGATCATATTCCTGGTCCGTCGCTTTCCAAAAAATTGATTCAGCTCCAGTTCGATCGCGGTCTGCGTCATGGCGCCGACGGCGAGAAAAATAACCGCCACTCCAAACGAAATCAGGAAAGAGTTAAAGATCCGGCCGGCGCGGCTCAGCGCGTGGATTTCGCCGTAGCCCACCGTGGTTACTGTGGTCAACGTCATATAGAACGCGTCGAAGACCGGATAACCCTCGATAAGAACGAATCCGACAGTGCCGAGGGCCAGCGTAAATAAGATGGCCAGACCGATCAGAGCCAGTCTTCGGGGCAGATGCTCCATTGGTCTTATAGTAAACGCGGGAGCCAGGTAATGTTTACGGCCGTCAAACAATTCTACTCAGACAGGCCACTAATCTTTCCCTGAAATCAGTCAGTTAAAGCTGGCTATAGAGTTGCTGACTGACACCGACAGGGGAAATGCCAAATGGACAGCAACGACAATAACGACAATTATGTTACTTCTGATCGCGAGGATTCAGGATTGAAGTGGGGTCTCGGTTTAGCGGTGGTGGCGCTGCTGGTGGTCGCCGGCATTAGTCTGGCTTACGTTTCACGGGAGCGCGCGCAGCTGAATGAACTGAAGGCGACGAATCAATCCCTCAGCTCGTCGATTACGCAGCTTAAAACCGACATGCAAGCCATGGCTGACAGATTGAATCGGCCCCCGGCTCCGGCAGAACGCGTGGTCGCGCAAGGCGCCTCGCGTGCAAGTTCGCCTTCCCGGCCGGCTTCAAGGGGAGCGGCGGACCCGCGTTACACGCAGATGCAGAGGCGCCTGACGAATCAGGAAAAAGAACTCAGCAGCACGCGGGAGGATCTCAACCAAACCCGCGACGACCTCCAGGGTAAGTTAAACTCCACCCGGGATGAGCTGTCGGGTTCGCTGTCATCGACGCGCGACGAGTTGAATGGCTCCATCGGCCGTACCCACGACGATGTGGTGGCGTTACAGAGGCGGGGCGAGCGAAATTACTACGAGTTCCAACTGACCAAGTCGAAAGAATTTCGCCGGGTCGGGCCTCTGAGTCTGTCACTCCGCAAGGTAAACACTAAGCGCAAGTCTTACGACCTGGCGATGTTCGTCGATGACAACCAGATGCAGAAGAAAAGCGTGAACCTGTATGAACCGGTGTGGATCAACCTGGAGGACCGGCCTCAGCCCGTGCAATTAGTGGTGAATCAGATTGGCAAGGATCAGATCCAAGGGTATATATCGGAGCCGAAATATAAGAAATCCGAGTTGGGCGATGCCGCTTCAGCGACTCCGGCCAAGGCGCCGGGCTTCAAACAGCAGTAACCCATGTCGGGTAGCGATTTCCGCAGCTAGGGAGAGGGCACGCGTTGCCGCCGATGAACACAACGCGGCCATCTATCGCATTACGGTGGTCCAGCGTTCGCTTTCGGCGGTGAACTATGGGCACTGCTCCTTCCGACGAAAGTCGGGCCTGATATCCTGAAGCCAGACCTTCCTGTGGCGCTCCTGCTGAACACTCAAGCTCTGGCCAAATCCTACGGGGCTGCGTTCCTGTTTCGAAACGTATCGCTGACCATTCAAGAAGGCGATCGAGTGGGTCTCATCGGTCCGAACGGGTCCGGCAAATCGACGCTGCTCGAAATTTTGGCGCAGCGCCGCGAGCCCGATAGCGGAGAAGTCGCCATGCGTAAGGGCACGCGGCTGGCGTATCTGCCGCAAGACTCGCAATTCACGCCGGGAGAAACCATACGCACGGTGATTCGCCGCGCCCTCTTGAGCGCGGGAACGCCAGAAGCGGAATGGCAGGCGCGCGAAGGGGAAACGCTCGGCCGCGCGGGTTTCGAGGACTTCGATGCCGACGCCTCGACCTTATCCGGCGGCTGGCGAAAGCGGCTGGCCATTGCCGAAGTGCTGGTGCAGGCTCCGTCGATTGTACTTTTGGACGAGCCCACAAATCATCTGGACCTGGGCGGAATCGAGTGGCTCGAAAAACTTCTGGAAAATGCGCCGTTTGCGAGCGTGATCGTCAGTCACGACCGTTATTTTCTCGAAAACGTGCCGACGGCGATTGCCGAGCTCAACCGTGCCTATCCTGATGGGCTGTTCTATGTGCCCGGCAAATACAGCGCCTTCCTCGAAAAGAAGGCCGAGTTTCTGCACGCGCAATCCAAGCGGCAGGAGGCGCTCGAAAATCGCGTGCGCACGGAGATGGAGTGGCTCCGCCGCGGACCGAAGGCGCGCGCCACCAAAGCCAAGGCCCGCATCGATACGGCGCACGAGATGATCGGTGAACTCGCGGACCTGCGGAACCGCGCCCGCACCAGCTCGACAGATATCGATTTTGCCGGAACCGATCGCAAAACCAAGCGGCTGATCCATCTCGAAAACGTCGCTTACGGCTTCGCAGGCCGCGTGTTATTTGAGGATTTGGATTTCACGATCACCGCCGGCATGCGCGTGGGTTTGGTGGGCGCCAACGGCAGCGGAAAGACGACGCTCCTGCGCCTGTTGCGCGGTGAGATGCCGCCTCTGAGCGGCAAAGTCGAGCGCGCCGACGGGTTGCGCATGGTGTATTTCGATCAGACCCGGCAGTTGGATCCCGAACTCACTCTGCGGCGGGCGCTCGCGCCGGATAGCGATTCGGTCATCTACCGTGACCGCGTGATCCATGTGGCATCGTGGGGAGCCCGATTCCTCTTTACCAGTGAACAACTCAATCAGCCGGTCGCCCGGCTATCGGGTGGCGAGCGCGCTCGCGTGCTGATCGCCAACCTTATGCTGGAGCCTGCCGATGTGCTCCTGCTCGACGAGCCCACCAACGATCTGGACATACCCACGCTGGAGATTCTGGAAGAAAGCCTCCTCGAATTCCCCGGCGCGCTGGTTCTGGTCACGCATGACCGATACCTGCTGGATCGCGTTTCGACACTGGTGCTGGGTCTCGACGGACAGGGCAACGCGGAGCGCTTCGCCGACTACAGCCAGTGGGACGTGTGGTCGCGGCAGCCCCGGCAGACGACGACGCCGGAGACACGCCGCGCTGTGCCCGTTGCTGCTTGGTCGAAGAAGAAACCTTCGTACCTCGAGGCTCGCGAATACCAATCCATCGAGCAACGGGTTCACGACGCCGAACAGGCACTGGAACTGAAACGCGCTGCCTTGCAGAATCCCGATCTCACCAAGGACGGGCGTTTGTTCGAACAAGCCTACCGCGAAGTGGAAGATGCGCAGAAAGCCGTGGACGCCGTCTATGCGCGTTGGGCCGAGCTCGAAGCTAAAATGGCCTAGCGCGCAAGAGCCGCTCGCAAAAATCAGGATATGATCATAGAGACGCCTGATTTCTTATGTCTGATTCCAGCTTTGTCGATTATTACGAGCTCCTGCAGATCAGCCCCAACGCGGAACCCGAGACCATTCAACGGGTCTACAAAATGCTGGCGCAGCGGTACCATCCCGATAACCCGGAAACCGGCGACACGGCGCGTTTTCTGCTGCTCAATGAAGCCTTCGATACGCTTTCAAGCTCCGACCTGCGGATTTCCTACGACAACGTTTATCAGGGGCACCGCGCCCGGCCCATCGACTTGTTTGAGACCAAGGATTTCACGATCGGCGTGGATGGCGAAGCCAATCGCCGCATGGGAATTCTGTGCCTGCTCTATACGCGGCGCCGCAGCGATCCGGACGACCCCGGCATCTCGTTGCTGGAATTTGAATCCATCATGTCCTTCCCGCGCGAGCACCTGTTATTCACCATGTGGTATCTCAAAGAACGGAACTATCTTAAGCTCGACGAGAACAGCGATTATGTGATCAGCGGTCCCGGCGTAGATTACGTCGAAGAACATCTGCCCAACAATAAAATCCTCTATAAACTGCTCAAGGCCGCCGAAAGCGGATCCACGCGCGCGGGCGCAAAAGCGGAAGCCGATCCCGAACCCACACTTTCATGAGTCTGCCGCCGCCCGCGATCCGGATCCTGCTGGAAATCCTGGTGATCGTTGCCGCTATCTGGGATATTCGCACGCGACGGATTCCGAATTGGCTGACGCTTTCCGGAGTAATACTGGGAGTGGGTCTGAACACGTTTTTGTTCGAAGTGTACGGGCTGTGGTTTTCTCTAAAAGGTTTGGGTCTGGCTTTCGGCGTGTACATGGTTTTGTATTTACTCCATGCCATGGGCGCGGGCGACGTGAAGCTGATGGCCGCAGTGGGGGCCGCCGCGGGTTGGGGAAACTGGTTAGGCATTCTCATTCTTACCTCGCTCGCGGGGGCCGTGGCCGGACTGGTGCTGATAGCCTTCAAGGGGAGATTCCGCAGGACCATTGGCAATCTCGGGATCATCATTACGAGTTTGGGGCGCGGCCGTGCGCCGTATAAAGAAACGCCTGAGCTGGACGTAAGTTCCGATCAAGGCTTGCGTTTGCCGCACGGCGCATTAATCGCGCTGGGGACGCTAGGGTTTTTGGCCGCTGCGTTGCGCTGGGCGCCACGCTAGGCGATTGGCGCTAATATTCACTCGCGCGATTGCCGAAGAGCCGTCATGACGGCCGCACAAAGCATTCCCCGGGCGCATCCGGACTGGTCTTTCAGTCTGCATGTTTTTCTATACCTGCAAGTCTTGGACGTGGTGACCACTTGGCTCGGGTTCCGGCTGGGATTGGCTGAAGCCAGTCCCTTCATTCGTTTTCTAATGCATTCGGGACCGCTGACGGGAGTCCTGGCGTCGAAGGTGGTGGCGCTTCTGCTGGGCGCGATCTGCGTCTGGCGCCGGCGCTATCAGGTCATTCACCTCATCAATTACTGGTACGCCGCGCTGGTGGTGTGGAATCTGAGTCTCATCATGACTCGCTAAAAAAGAGTGGTTGCGGGTATTCGCACCAGGCAGGTGGTCTCACCCGCGTCAAGCCTCCGCAATTCGAACCAGCCGCCCGGTGTGGTAGCGGGGCAAACCGAGTAGAGCGGGGCTTCGGCCGCGGTTACGATGTGCTCGCCCGCTTCCATATCGGAAACTATTAGCATATCGTCCACGACCACTCCATTAGGGGCCGAGGCGCGGACTCGAAACTGCGCGGTGGAAGGCTCGTAGTTCCCATAATCCCAGCAGCGCCCCAGACAAGCGGCAGACCCGACATGGATTAATCCATTCAATCGCCAGCTCCCAGAATCCCGGAGGGCCGCTACTACGCGCGTGCGCGGCGGCAAATTTGACAACAGTTGGGTGAGCTGGGCCTCCACCCGATTTAACGATCTAGCGTCCAGGTACAGCATGGTGAAGAATGCAGCCGCCAGGAGCGAGGAGAAACGCGTCAAACTGCGGCCATGCGGGCCCCCGGCCACCACTGCGCAAAACAGAATCGCAATGAAGAGCGAGACCCGATAATGCATGAATAATAGTGGATAGCGATATTGGGGAAATTGAATCATGCGCGGCAGCAAAACGTAGGCGAGCATGCTTAAGCCCCAAATATGAACCACCGGATCTGGGAGTATCGATCCGCGATCCAGCCGCGCGAGAAACAAAACGGACCAGACGATGAGAACGCCGGCAACGACGATCAGATATTGGGCGCCGTAGAGCCACAACTGCCCCGCTCCAGTCAGTCCCAGTATCCCGTCGAGCCTTATCAGGTCCCCCAGGGACCAGGCGGTGGGAAACAGCGTCAGCAGAATGCTCTGGATAAGGATGATCAGGCATACGCCGGCGATGAAAATCGACCATCGTTGAGATTGCGGGACTTTCCGCACGCCATGCGCATAAACCAGCGCCGCCACCGCCCATGCCAGCGGCAAGGCATGTGCCAGCAGCGCCAGCGCCGCGCACGGGATGGCCAGCCAATACCAAGGGCTGCGCGGGCGCCATAACAGCGCCATCAGCCACAGACTGAACCCCGTTGAGAGATAGAAATTCAGGAAGCCCATGTGGAAGATGATTCCGTACGAGAGCATTCCTAGAATCGGCGCAATGATCCAGCAGCGCCGGCCGGCAGCCGCCGCCACAAACAGGAAAGCGCCCCAGAATAAAATTTCCACCGCGGCCCCGGCTACGACCCGTTCCGTCACGGAGCGGCCCAGCTTCCCCAATAACGCTTCCATGACCCGGTCTGCGAGGACGTTGGTGACAG
>JANXXL010000021.1 GCA_025350625.1 Bryobacterales bacterium
CCATCACCAGTCCGCCCACGACGCTCGGCAGCGCGCCTTCCATCCCCGCGCACACGATTACCACGCGCGCTTCACTGAGCCGCTCGCGATGATGCATCAGGCGATGAATCCCGGCCACGCCGATGTCGTGTATGGCATCCACCCGGTTGCCCATCACTTCGGCGGTGACCTGCGCTTCTTCGGCTACCGGCAGATCACTTGTGCCCGCGCACACCACCGCAATCGTTCCCTTGCCATGCACCGTCCGGTCGCGCCATACGCGTAAGGAGCCGGAGGCCGGGAAGTACTCGGCGCTGGGGTGCTCCCGCTGCAACCGCTCGCCAATTTCGCGAGAGATGCGCGTTACCAGAATATTCTGTGCCTTGGCGAGCAGCGCCGCCGCAATCGAAGAAATTTGATCCGGCGTCTTTCCCGGCCCAAAAATCACCTCGGGCATGCCATGCCGCAGGGCCCGATGATGGTCCACTTTGGCGAATCCCAGATCCTCGAACGGCAAGTGACGCATGCGGTCGAGCGCGGCGTCGATATCGACGGCTCCGGCGCGCACTTCTTCAAGCAGCGCACGCAAATGGTTTTGATCCATAGGAAGTTTTAGGATAGCAGCGGATGCCCGACCCGATACCCCCAAAAGAGGCGGTTCAAACCCCCCTCAGACCACTTTGACCTGACTACCTATACCGGCATAATAGGTCCTACATGAATACGCCGACACCCGATACTTTCCCCCAGATTTGTTCTGATGCCGGCCTGTTTTGCGAAAGCTGCGTCGCCGGAACCGCGCGCGAGCTGGCCTCGGTCTGCAAAGGACTCAGAGGGAACATGATCGGGCAGTTGTTCGTGCAGATTCATCCCAACTCGGCCTGCGCCCCTATGCATAAGCGCTTCGCCCTGCGTTATCGGGAAGCCTCCCAGGCATTGGCCGCCGCCGTTGCCGCCCCCCTGGCGGAACCGATGCCGATGCGGCGTGAAGTAGTATTCGCCCGGCCCAGAACGATTGCAGCGGTGGCCTAGCGAGTATGGCCCGGAATGCTGCTACACTGACGGCAACAAGCGCCGTTGGTTTCAGGACCACCGCAATTACGACCTAATCGTGATCCTGGACGACAGTACCGACACCCTTACGCCGTAATCGGCGCGCAGGCTGACAACCTTCCCCATGTGTTCGTTTAAAAAATTACTTTCACCGCAAACTGAATGTCCCGGGGTGACGTCACTAGGGTATCCAGGCCTCCGGCGCCGCTCAATGTTCCGTTCTCATTGAACAACTGAGACTGCTTATTGCCAAAAAAGGCCGTGGGCGGCGCAAAGTTGGCGTGGTTCAAGATGTTGAAAAACTCCGCCCGGAACTGCACGCTGAAGCTCTCCGAAATCTTCTTGACGGCGAAGTTTTTGTACACCGAGAAATCGAAGTTGACCAGCCTCGGTCCGACGATGCTGTTGCGGCCGGCGTTGCCCAGGAGATTCGAACAGGTGCCAGGGAACTGGGGATTCGCCAATGTTCCCGAACCGGTAAAGGGCAAGCATTGCGAAGCGATCGCGGGAGTCGCCTTAGGCAGCGTGTAGCAATTGTAATTGATGTATGGTCCGCTCTTGTAGTTGGAATTCACGGGATCGCATCCTGCAACGAGATCCGGAATAGAGAATGTGTCTGAGCCGTTATTCTGCACCCTCAGAGGGTCCCCTCCGATGATAGGAGTTGTCGGAATCCCGCTATTCAGCTTGAGAATATTGCCCAACTGCCATCCGCCCAGCACCGACCGCGCGAACCCGTTGCGGGGACCTGGCACCTGCCAGATACCGTTGATCGCCGCGCTATGGGTAACATTGAAGTCCGAGACGGAGTGACTGATTTGCGGGGCGAACCAGAACCAGCTGGTGATGGAATTCGAGAAGGAATCGCCAGCGATGGTAGCGGAACTGTCGTCCATGGCCTTGCTATAAGTGTAAGAACCTCCGAACTGGAAGCCGTGGCTCATCCTCTTTTGGACATTCACCTGAAGGGCCTGGTAAGAGGCGCTGCTGCCAAAAGACATGTACCGGATAGTCCCGAAGTTCTGGTTGATCCTCAAGTCCGTTCCAGTGGGGTTTTTAGGCCAGAGGAATCCCGCGGGGGTTTGCGTCGGCAGGACCATATTGCCGTCATCGCCCCGTATGAGCATGTGAACGCCATGGGAGCCTATATAGCCCACCGTCGCCGTTAAGCTGGATGTAATTTGGCGCTGGACATTGAGATTCCACTGCTCGATGTAGTTTCGCCTGGGATTCGGTTCCATATACGCGGCGGTGAGCGCGTTTCCTCCAATCTTCTTGAATGCACTGGTTGGTTTGTCGGCCGTAACCCCGATACCGTTGGCCGGCGTAAGGCCAGAAACAGTGCCCACGAGGAAAAACGGCGTCTCGATGCCTTGCTGGGTGTAAAAGTATCCTGGCAGTGGCAAAACGTCAAACATCGCAAACCCGCCACGAACGGCCGTTTTCCCGTCACCGCGCGGATCCCAGGCAAAACCGAATCGCGGCTCAAAATTAAGAGAGGTCGGGTTCGAGTAATAAGGGGCCGCCCCGGTGCAACCCGGCTTTCCGAATACGGTGGTAAGGGCAGGATCCGTCGTCCCGCAGTAGGGTAACGGATCGGTGAAGTTGCGGATATTTGTGAGCTTGCCCTGTACCTCACTGAGCACCGTGCTCATTTCATAGCGCAGCCCCAGGTTCAGCGTCAAGTTACGCCGCACGTGCCAGTCATCCTGGATATATCCCCCCAAGATGGTCTGCCGCAAGCCGCGGGGAGTATCCGGGTCAACCAGCCCTCCCTCCAACGAGTTGGGCTGGTTGGTGAGGAAATTTTTCAGCGACGAGAAGCGCCATATTCCCTCGGGGTTATAACGCTGAAAGAAATTGTAACGCATGTTCTCCATGGCGAAGCCGAACTTCAGAGAATGGGTTCCACGGGTCAGAAACGCGTCGTCGTAGAACTGGTAGGAATTCCAGTTGTGATAAGAAAACCCGGCGTTCAAGCCTGGGTCCAAGGTTGCAAAGCCACCACCGATGCGGGTGCTGGGGTTGTCCCCATTCGGGAAGGCACCCAGAGAAAGGTCTGCCGAGGCGGGATTGATCGCCGCTACTGTTATGTTGTTTTTCACGGCGTTACGGTTGAAACCAAGCCGCGCGCTATTGACCAGAGTGGGGCTAAAAATGTGGCTTTCTTCCAGCGCTGCAATGTGGCGCGTGGTTTGAGAC
This sequence comes from Bryobacterales bacterium, assembly GCA_025350625.1. Classification (GTDB taxonomy): domain Bacteria; phylum Acidobacteriota; class Terriglobia; order Bryobacterales; family Bryobacteraceae; genus Palsa-187. Next base: position 3,235 of record JANXXL010000021.1, read on the forward strand.
AACAAAGAGATGTTATTAAAGGTGTTGGGTTGAGTGTAGGGCGTGTCGTCATACATGTACGTCGCGAACAGGCTGTCTTTATCGCTGATCCTGTGATCCACTCGGGTAGTATAGAAATTTTCCCTTGCAATTCGTGTCCCCGCAAAGGCGAAGGTCGCTTTATCCGGGTTGGCCTGCGGCAGCCCGTGAGGATAGAGCGCCAGGTACCTCGTCACGGCGGGGTCCACGTTTACTTTACCGGCCACGAGGTTCCCCGCCCGTGCCGCGTCAGACGGAACGGTTGATGCTATCGCGAAGCCCTTCGTCTGGCGTATCCCTTCGTAGTCGAAGAAGAAGAAGGTCTTGTCCTTGCGAATAGGCCCGCCGAACGCCGCGCCGTACTGGTTGCGCCTGAATGGCGGTCTCGGCTGGCGATTTTGATTCAGAATATATTCATTCGCGTCCAGCTTATCGTTGCGCAGGAACTCGTATAGGTCACCATGGAACGCATTTGTACCCGACTTGCTGATGGCGTTGACCACGCCTCCGGAGGTCTTACCATACTCCGCCGAGTAATTGCCGGTGAGCACCGAGAATTCCTGAATCGCATCCACGCCTAGGCTGACTCCCAGAACGCTGCCCGGCCCGCCGTTGGCATAATCGTTGATGCTGTTCCCGTCCAGCCGGTAGTTGTTTTGCGTGGGGCGGCCTCCGGAGATGGTCAGTTGCGCTCCAAAGCCCCGGTTCCCGCGTGTGGCGCCGGATTCGAAGGATAACTGCGTTTCGATCGCGTTGACGCCCGGAGTAAGAGTGGCCAGCGACGCCCAATCCCGGCCATTCAAGGGTAATTCGCGGATGGTCATGGATTCCACCTCGGCCCTCATGGTGGAGTTCGAGAGTTGCACTAGCTGTGCGGCTTCCGTCACCACAACGGTTTGACTCGCGTCGCCAATCTTCAGGGCCAGGTTCAAGGACTGCTGAGCCCCTACCGTGAGCGTTAAATCCGACTGTTTGGTGGTCGAAAAGCCGCTGGCGGAAGCCGCGACTTCATAGGGGCCCGGCAACAGGTTGGGGGCCGAGTAAAAACCGGCCTCATCCGACGTGACATCGCGAGTCACACCGGTCGCCTTGTTCGACACGGATACTTTCGCTCCGGCGATGGCCGCGCCAGACGGGTCGATGATCGTGCCTGACAGCGTGGCTCCGGAAACCTGCGCATACGCCGGACTGGCCGCAAGAATCCCGATTGCCAAAATGACTACTACCGAGTAACCAGCAATAACTCTGTGTAGCATGGGTGTCCTTTCCTGGCGGGAGGTTGGTGACTGAAGTAAGAGATAGGACTACTTGGCAGCGCCTGCTCGAAGATCCTATTGGTAGTCACCCTCATCGCTAAATCCCCTTGCGATGAAATCACGAAAACATCTGCCCGTAATACTATGTCCTCGGGCAGGATGTGAAGAGTGTACGCTCGCTTACTGAGCTTGTCAAGCAGATTGTGTCTCTATTGTCAACTGCGGTTCGGCAGGTTTTCAGAGTGGTCACTCGGCACTTGACAACTATTACACGCCTATACAGCAACACCCTGGGACGTCAGGCGCACCTGCCAGACAGTCATGCTGCTCCCGAAAGACAACCAAAGTTCCTGGTGCAGGACTCGGAGGGCTCTTTCTCGTCCGAGTGGCGAGGGGATGATCGCGTCATTACTAGGAGAAAAGCTCCGCAGACAAGGTCTTGCGTTAAGCGGTCCACAGATAAAGTTTCCCTGGGCGTGCGAGCTTTAGCCGCACCGCTTCAGATCTTCCGGAACGATCCCGCGATTAGCGAAGTCATTGAGGCGGGCGACAGCCCGCCCATTTCCTTCCGAGCGGCGATCAGTTTGCGAGAGGCACTTTGAATACGCCCAGTCTGAGCTACGCCGCCGGGGCGGATTTCAGAAGATGTATTTTAATGCAAACTGTAACTGGCGCATATCGTACGCCGTGCCGCGAACGAAAATGCCATTGAGCGTGGTGTCGCGAATCCGTCCAAAATCGGCTGACGGCGTGGGGCTGCTGCCTCCCCAATTCGTTAGCGGGCTCCCCAGCGCGACATGGTTCATCGTATTGAACGTCTCCAGGCGGAACTGCAAGCTTTGCCGTTCCGTGATCGCAAAATTCTTGATCGCCGAAAAATCCAAAGTCCAAACTCCGGGACCAATAAGACTGTTGCGGGCCATATTGCCGAACTGTCCGGCGGTTACGTTGGAAAACGCGTTCAAATTAAACCATTGCTTCGCGCTTTGCTGATCGGAGGGGAGGTACCGATCGGCTCCCGTGGAGTTCAGGCGGTTCAGGTTTCCGGTGATTACTTGTCCGGCCGCATCCCAGCCGGCGTATGGGTACAAGGGACGCCCGCTTTGAGTGGTAAAGATACCACTCACCTGCCAGCCGCCGACAACTTGGTTGACCATGCCTCCCCGATTCAGAAAACTCTTCCCTTTCCCCACAGGCAGTTCATATAGGACCGATGCCACCAGGCGAGCCGGCGTATTAAATGCGGACGGCCCCTTTTCGCAGCGCCGGCAGCGCGGATTTTCAGGATACATGTCCCCGCTGTTCGTCCCGTTAACCGAGTTTCCCCGAATGGCACTGCCATCGTCCAACGCCTTCGACCACGTGTAGCTGATGAGCGTGGTCAAACCAGATTTAAAACGCTGGTTCAGCTTCACGCCCAAACCGTTGTAGCTGGCTCGCCCGCCCCCCTCCGTCAACTCAATACCGGCGGCAAATTCCGGGTAAGGAGCACGAGTGGCTGCGGCTGTGATCCCGGGAAGCAATCCCGCGCCATTGTTTTGGTTTTGGAGGTGCCGGCTTGCAACGCCGTTGTAGCCCACCTCCAGCGTAGTGCCGCTGCCGAATTGCCGTTGAATGTTGAAAAGATACATCATCGAGTACGGCGTTCCGATATCGGGAGAGACTCCCCACGTCAGCCCCGGCGTCAGTTTGACCGGCAGTATCGCGGAATTATAAAAGTTTGCATAACTCACGGTCGGTACGGCCTGGAGGTTTGGCACTTGGCTTGCGCGTCCGGAGAGCCCCCGGTTCAAGTCAAACCGCGAATTGGCGCTTTCCTGCGAATAGAAGATTCCAAAGCCGGTGCGGATGCTCCAATTGCTCGACGGGCTGTAGGCGATTCCAAAGCGGGGAGCGAAAAGGTTCCAGTCGGTGTTGATCAGGCGATCTCCCAGCCTGCCATCCCGGGCTACTTGCACTCCGTTGTAGCGGAAACTCACTCCATCGTAAAAATCGCCGCTGCCGGTGCGGACTAATACCGGATGCAAGCTGGGATCGACGTTTACGGCGGATGGAAGCGGAATCTTGAATTGATAGTTCACTTCATTCTGCAAGCTGTCTTTCCACGGCTGCACCGCTTCCCAACGCATGCCTATAGTGAGGGTCAATTTGGGTGCGATCTTATAGGTATCGTCCACGAACATGGCCAGGGTATTTGCCTTGAAGTCTCCTGCTGCCAGGCCAATCGCTAAATCGGTTCGTGAGATGTTGCCTAATAACAAGTCCGCCGCGGAATTTCCGCCCGACAGTGTGGCTGGATTGGCGGTGTATTGGCCGCCGAACGTGAATTGCGCGCGGGCAAATTGGTTGCCCGAGTTATTGTAGACGTCCCAGCGATACTCACCTCCGAAACGCAGCGCGTGTTTGCCGTGGACCCATGAGAAGTTGTCCAGTACCTGGATGATCTTGTCGTTCAAAGTAAAAGGCCCGTTGCTGTCGTTGCCGAACTGGCTTAAGCCCAGGTTAAAGGTGGTTCCTCCAATCGAGGGAATACCCCAGCTTTGCTGATCGGGCGTCGAAAAGGGGAGCCCCAATTCTTTTACAACATTTCTCTTGCCGGCCAATTCCTGGGTGCTGTTGTTGAAAAGCTTCGTGTAGCCGAAGCGGAACTCGTTCACCTTGGTCGGCGACAGGACGCGCGTATTAGAAAGCATGAACTGTTTGGAACTCGTGCCGAGCGTAAGACCGCTGAGCGGCAGTCCCGGCTGAACCGAGAATTCGTCAGTCCAACTGAAGCGCCCGAACCACTGCGAATTAGAACCTTGATTGAAATCGATGCGCTGGTTGAACTGGTTCTTATCGATGGTGGTCTTTTGGGCCTGCTGGTAGGTCATTTTCTGTGGAGTTCGAAAATTTGGGTCTACCGTAAGAATATCGGTGTTGGGCAAGGGCCAGAATTCCGACATCAGCTTCACCGAGATGGGGTCGAAGCGGCTGGAATCGATCATATTGCCTTGAAACGGCGTCGCCGTATTACCGACTCGTGTTTTTGGATCGTAAAGCGGCGCGACCATCGCGGAAAAGTCTCCGTGACGCCAGGAATCGGGCGCGGTCTTGTAGATGCCGGTGTCGGTTCTGCGGCTCTTGAATCCTTCAAAATTGGACATGAAGAAGAGCCGGTCTTTTCCGTGGAACACCTTGGGAATATCCACCGGACCACTGACCGTGAAGCCATACTGATTCCAGCGGAAGGGCGACTTGGCGGGAGAAGTCCCCTCGAAATCGTAGGGCTTCGCATCTACCACGCTGTTGCGCAGGAACTCGTATATAGTTCCATGAAAGCCGTTGGTGCCGGATTTCGTGGAGACATTTATTTGACCGGCCTCCCGGCCGAACTCTGCGGGATAAATTCCGCTCTGGACTTTGAACTCCTGTAGCGCGTCGACCGAGGGAAGCTGAATGTAGAGATTGAAGTTTGGATCCGTGTTCGAGATCCCATCCAGCGTATAGTTATTCCACGTGCCTCTCATTCCCGCAATCGAGATATTTTCGGAGGCCCTGCTCCCGCCTTGCCGGCGCGATGCCTGGTTGGGCGCGGCAAACCCGTAGGACACCGAGGGGCTCAGTGCAACCAACTGCAGAAAATCGCGCCCGTTGAGCGGCAGTTCCACAATGCTTTTCTGTTCGATCACAGTGCCTACAGCAGCGCTTTCGGTTGTAAGCATCACAGCGTTCGCGCTGATCTCGACGGTTTGCGAAGTCTGCCCTAGAGAAAGCGCGAAATCGACGCGCGCAGTCTGTTGCACCTGCAATTCAATGTTGCTCCGAACCGCAGTTTGAAATCCCGGCACTTCGACTTTGACTTGGTAGGCTCCGGGATTTAATGCCGGAAAGCTGTAGAGACCCACCTCGTTGGTTCGAGTTGTACGCGTCGTGTTCGTCGCTGTATGAGTCGCCGTGACATTTGCGTTCGCGGCGACAGCGCCAGTCTGATCGGTCACTTCGCCGTTAATCTCGCCAAAAGTCTGGGCAGACGCTATGCCAATCGGCAGAGTGAGTCTGTGATACATCCCCGTTTAAGTAGTTCACACTTCAATGGTTAAGAACGATATCACGAGGAATTTTCCAGTGCAAGCGGGGGTCGCAGGCTCAACACGCGTTCCGCTGCTTGTAACCAACCACTTCTTTCCTGAAGTCGCCGTCGTTGAGCTGAATGAGCGCGGATGCTGAATCCAAAATCAGCGTTGGACAAAGTAAACAGCGCGCCAATTTGCGCTGCCTAATTGCGCAACCGTGGCCTATAATAGCCTGAGGTGGTGAACCCCATGAAGACTTCCTTGTTCAAACGAACCCTCGGCAGCGCGCTGCTCGCGAGCCTTTTCGCAGCGTTCCCCGTTCTGGCGCAAACCGGTGCAAAAAACGGAGAATGGCGCAGCTATGGCGGAGACACCGCAAATACACGCTACTCCCCGTTGGATCAAATCAACGCCTCCAATTTCAGCAAGCTCGTGCCCGCATGGCATTTCAGGACTGAGAACCTGGGCCCGCGGCCGGAATTCAACCTGGAAGGCACGCCGCTAATGGCGAACGGCATCATTTACGCCACTGCCGGAACCCGGCGCGCGGTGATTGCGCTCGACGCTGCCACCGGCGAACTGTTGTGGGTGCATAGCGAGAACGAAGGTCTACGCGGCCGCAGCGCCCCGCGCCAGCTCTCCGGCCGTGGACTCTCCTATTGGACCGACGGCCGTGAAGAGCGCGTCCTCTACGTAACACCCGGATACCGGCTAGTGGCGCTGAACGCCAAGACCGGCGCTCCCATCGACGGATTCGGCAAGAACGGCATCGTGGATCTGAAGGAAGACGACGATCAGGTCATCGATCCCATCACCGGCGAGGTTGGTTTGCATTCCGCGCCGGTGGTCGCTAACGACGTCATCATCGTCGGCGCGGCGCATCGCTCCGGCGGAGTGCCTCGCAGCAAGACCAACGTAAAGGGCTACGTGCGCGCCTTCGACGTGCACACCGGCAGACGCCTGTGGATCTTCCACACCATCCCTAAACCCGGCGAGTTCGGCTACAACACTTGGGAAAGCGATTCGGCGGATTACACCGGCAACACCGGTTCCTGGGGACAGATCAGCGTCGACGAGCAGCTCGGCATGGCGTATCTGCCGATCGAGCTGCCTACCGGCGATTACTACGGCGGGCACCGCCCCGGCAATGGGCTTTTCGGCGAAAGCGTCGTGGCCGTGGATCTGAAGACCGGTGTGCGTAAGTGGCATTACCAGTTGGTCCATCACGGAATTTGGGATTTCGATATTCCTTGCGCGCCCATGCTGGTGGATCTCAATATCAACGGCCGTGTTGTCAAAGCGCTGGCGCAGCCCACCAAGCAGGCCTTCCTGTATATGTTTGACCGCGTCACCGGGCAACCCATTTTCCCGATTGAGGAGCGGCCTGTCGAACAATCCGACGTGCCGGGAGAAAAAACCAGCCCCACGCAGCCATTCCCTACTAAACCTCCTGCCTACGACCGGCAAGGCTTCTCGCTGAACGACGTGATCGATTTCACGCCGGAGCTGAGGGCAAAAGCTCTTGAAATCGTCTCGCACTATAAAATTGGACCCATCTTCACGCCTCCGGTATTGAGCAAAGCGTCGGGTCCGATCGGCACGCTGGCCTTTGCCACGGCGGGGGGCGGGACGGTTTGGGCTGGAGGCTCGCTCGATCCAGAAACCGGGATCGCCTACCTGTATTCGCGAAAATCGTTAGCCAATCTGGCGATGGTGCCCTCCGATCCCAAGACCAACGATTTCCGATACATTCAGGGCACCGCCAGCGAAGGTGCGCGTTCGGCCGGCGGCGCGGGTGGAGATGCCGCCGCGGTGCCGGGTGGAGGCGAGGCTCCTGCTGCCACTCTTAGCGTGCAAGGATTGCCGATCTTCAAGCCGCCCTATGGACAGATCAGCGCCATCGATATGAACAAGGGTGAGATGCTGTGGCAGGTCGCGCACGGAGAAACTCCGGATGCGATTCGCAATAATCCGGCGCTCAAAGGCGTGACCATTCCGCGCACCGGGCGTGGGGGCATCATCGGCACCATCGTGACCAAGACGCTGGTGATCGCGGGCGAGGCCGGCAACATAACTATGCCCGACGGCAAGCGTGGCGCATACCTGCGCGCTTACGATAAGAAGACCGGGGCCGACGCCGGGATGGTGCCGATGCCTGCCGGACAGACCGGATCTCCCATGACTTACATGCTCGGCGGCAAGCAGTACATCGTGCTGGCGATTGGCGCGGCCGGATATCCGGCGGAGTATGTAGCGTACAGGCTGCCGAACTGAACTCCTATCAGGTCATCATAATCGGCGGGGGCCACAATGGATTGGTCACCGCCGCTTATCTCGCGCGCGCCGGGATGCGCGTCCTGGTTCTCGAAGCGCGCGAGCTTATCGGGGGCTGCGCAGTCACCGAGGAGATCTGGCCCGGCTATCGGGTTTCGACAGCGTCCTACCTGGCGAGCCTCCTGCAGGAAAAGGTCGTGCGCGACCTGGAACTGGAGCGCTTCGGTTACCGTGTCGACGCCAAGGACCCTGCCTTCTTTTCCCCGTTCCCCGACGGGCGCCATCTGTTCATGTGGCAGGATCGCGCGAAGACCCTGGCGGAGATCGCCAAGTTCTCGCAGCACGATGCCGAAGCCTATCCGCGCTACGAAGCGCATTTGGAAAAACTGGGTATGGTGGCGGAGTCGCTCCTGCTCACCACGCCGCCGGATTTTCCGCCGCATGCGATCGGCGATTTCATTGAATATCTGAAGCTGGCTGGGCGATTGCGAGGCTTATCGCGCGCAGAGATCGTGGGACTGGTCAAAGTCTTCACCCAAAGCGCGGCGGATTTCTTGGACGATTGGTTTGAGTCCGAAGAAATCAAAGTGACCCTCGCCACCGACGGTGTTATTGGAGCTAACGGCGGCCCGCGCTCGCCCGGCACCGCTTACATTCTGCTGCACCACTGCATGGGGGGAGTGAATGGAATTCGCGGATTGTGGGGCTTCGTGCGCGGCGGAATGGGCGCTGTCTCAGAGGCCATCGCCGATTCGGCGCGAGCCCATGGCGCCGTGATCCGCACCCAGGCGCCGGTTGAAAAGATCTTGCTCGGTAACGGACGCGCAATAGGAGTGGTTCTCGCAGACGGCGAAGAAATCCGGGCGCCCATCGTCGCCAGCAATCTGGACCCGCGCCGAACATTCTTGCATTTGCTTGAAGAAACCGCTCTGCCCGCGGATTTCGTAGCCGGCATCCGCCGCTTCCGCTCCGAGGGAACATCGCTCAAGATGAACCTGGCGCTACGCGGGCTGCCGGAGTTCGCGGCGTTTCCCGGAGCGCCAGGCCCGCAACATCGCGCGACTATGCATTTGTGCCCTTCGATCGACTACGTCGAGCGCGCCTGGGACGATGCCAAGTATGGCCGCCCCTCGCGGTATCCCTTGATCGAGATGACGATTCCCACGATGTACGACGCCTCGCTCGCTCCCGCCGGACATCACATCATGGGGATCTTTCTACAGTACGCGCCCTATACTCTCAAGGGTTCGGATTGGGATACCGAACGCGAGCCTTACGCTGAACGAGTCATCGACGTCATTGAAGAATACTGCCCCAACATTCGAGACATCATCGTCGAGCGGCAGACGCTTACCCCGCTCGACCTGGAGCGGCGCTTCGGTATCACCGGCGGAAACATCTTTCACGGCGAAATGTCGCTCGACCAGATGTTCGTGCTGCGGCCGCTGGCCGGCTGGGCCCGCTACCGAATGCCGGTGAAAGGGCTGTATCTGTGCGGATCGGGCGCGCACCCGGGCGGCGGCGTCATGGGCGCTCCAGGTCACAATGCCGCGCGCGAAATCCTGAAGGACCGATGAAGGAGAGTTGGTAGGCCACAACTCTGATAAATGGATCGAGCACGCAACTCACGGCTTAGTTTTCGCTATTATGAGCTAAGGAGAAAACACATGCAGCCGACTCTCGTCGTAGCGAGTGTGGCGCTATTTGCGGGAACAGCGCTGGCAGGGGATTCGGTGACGTTTCACAAGGACGTCGAGCCCATTCTTCAGCGGAACTGTCAGAGTTGCCACCGCCCCGGTCAGCCCGGGCCCATGTCGTTGCTTACCTATCAGGGGACTCGCCCTTGGGCCAAGGCGATAAAGGCCGCCGTAACCACCCGCAAGATGCCGCCGTGGTTCGCTGACCCACAGTTCGGCCACTTCGTAAACGACCGTTCGCTTCGCCAGACCGACATCGACACCCTCGCGAAGTGGGCCGATTCCGGAGCGCCCCAAGGCGACCCCGCCGACGCCCCCGCAGCCGTGAAATGGGCCGCCGACGGTTGGGAAATCCAGCCCGATTTCATCGTGGACGGGCCCGCGTTCACTGTTCCGGCAAAGCCGAAATCGAACGTCATCGAGTGGACCTATATCACGGTACCCAGCGGCATTGAAAAAGATACCTGGATTACGTCACTGGAGATCCGGCCTAGCGAGCTTGCTGTCACCCATCACATCTGCGTCTTCTTTAAGCCACACGAGGCTGACGCGCAGTACAACACCCCGGTGTGGGTAGATCGCCCGCGCGATGAAAACGGTCTGACCGCGGCGGCGGATGCCGGGCTCAATGGCAAGGGTCTCCCCGAGTCAGTTTTGAAAGGCAGTTCCGGGGTCGAAGGTTGCTACGTCCCTGGGCAATTCACGCAGAATTATGCGCTGTTTCACGCCGCCAAGCTCGTCAAGGGCGGAATGGATATCGTGTTCCAGCTTCACTACACTCCGATAGGCCGCGAGGTGGTGGATCACCCGCGGCTAGGATTCACTGTCGCCAAATCTCCCGCAGAACGCACTTACGTGACGATTGGTACTTCGGCGAAAAGCGATGCCAAGAGCTTCGCCATTCCTCCGAACAACCCCAACTGGGAAAGCCCTCCCATGGAAGCAGAGTTTCTGCAGAATGTAGAGCTGGTCAGCATGTTTCCGCATATGCACGTCCGCGGCAAGGATATGACCTACCAACTCACCTATCCCAACGGCGAGTCCGAGACCCTGCTCAGCGTGCCGCATTACGATTTCAACTGGCAGATGGGCTACGACGTGGTCAAGCCTATCAAGATTCCTAAAGGAACCCGCTTGAAGGTTACCGCGCACTACGACAATTCGGCGAATAACAAGTTCAATCCCGACCCGAACCAAACCGTCTATTACGGCGATATGACTTGGGAAGAAATGATGTTCCCCTTCTTCAGCGTCACCGTCGAAAAGGGGACGGATACCAAGAAGTTGATCCGCGTCCTGAACGGCCGCGACGCCGACGGGGCGTAACGGCGGTTTCGCGGTATAGGCTGCGAATAATCCCATCCTCGCGCCACTCATCAGTAATGAACTGGATGAGGTTCGCGTAAGAATGGCGCTTTCCCGTACCCGCTCCGCCGCAGTATTTGGCATCGACGCGCACTTCATTGACGTCGAAGTGGACATGTACCCGGGCGCGGGGCGCGACTTCATCACTGTGGGCATGCCGGATGCGGCGGTGCGCGAGAGTCGCGAGCGCATCAAGAGCGCGCTGCTTAATTCGGGCTTCGGATACCCCAACAAGTCGGTGACCATCAATCTTGCGCCCGCAAACATTAAGAAAGAAGGCGCGGGATTCGACCTGCCCATGGCGCTGGGCATTCTAGGCGCGATGGGCGTGGTGAAGCCGCCCGACGATCACCTGTTCGTTGGCGAACTTTCGCTCGATGGCACGCTGCGGCCGGTGCGCGGCGCGTTATCGATTGCGGTCGCCGCGCGCAAGATGGGATTGCGCAATCTGGTGGTGCCGGCCGAAAACGGGGCCGAGGCGGCCATCGCCGGAGGAGTTCGTGTGTTCGCCCTGCAGCATCTGGCGGAAGTAGTCTCGTTTTTGCAGCAGCAAGACAAGTTTGAGCCGGTGACGAGAACACCCGTCATCGAAGCCGCCGCAAGCGCGCACGCCGGAGCGGACTTCAAAGATGTCCGCGGCCAAACTACCGCCAAGCGAGCTCTCGAGGTGGCCGCGGCCGGATCGCACAACGTGCTGATGATCGGGCCGCCCGGATCGGGCAAGACCATGCTCGCGAAACGCTTCCCGGGGATCCTGCCGCCGCTCACGTTCCAGGAGGCCATCGAAACCACTCAGATCCATAGCGTGGCCGGGACGCTGCCGAAAGGCTTGGGGCTCCTGAGCGCCCGGCCCTTTCGTTCGCCGCATCACACGGTGTCGGATGCGGGGTTGCTGGGCGGCGGGTCGGGCATCCCGCGGCCAGGCGAGGTGAGTCTTGCGCATCATGGCGTATTGTTCTTGGACGAGTTGCCTGAGTTCGCCCGCAACGTTCTGGAACTGCTGCGGCAGCCGCTCGAAGAACGCTCGGTATCGCTCGCGCGCAGCAGCATGACGCTAAACTTTCCCGCGAGTTTCCTGCTCATCGGTGCGCTTAATCCATGTCCCTGCGGATTCTTCGGCGATCCTACTCGCGAGTGCAGATGCACCGGCGCGATCATCCAGCGTTATCTGGGGAAGCTCAGCGGCCCTCTGCTCGATCGCATCGACCTGCACATCGAAGTGCCTGCCGTGCCGTATCAGGAATTGCGCGGAACCAACGGAGGCGTCACCTCGGCCGCGATGCGCGAACGCGTATGTGCCGCGCGAGACTTGCAGCAGGGTCGCGGATACTATAACGCGCATATCCCGGCAGGCGAACTGCGCAAGCTATGCGAGCTGGACGCCGCAGGCGAGCGCACTCTCGAAATGGCGGTTCGCCGGATGGGCCTGAGCGCCCGCGCCCATGACCGCATCTTGAAAGTTGCGCGCACCATCGCCGATCTGGATCACGCCCCTGGCGTAACCGCGAAGCACCTGGCCGAAGCGGTGCAATACCGCAGTCTCGACCGGAACTACTGGCAGTAGCGGTTCGGCCTCGATCGTGCATCTGACAAGCACTATGAATCTATCCGCATTGCGCCTCATTTTCGCCGCCTTTGTTTTTTCAGCGCTTTCGGCATCGGCTCAGGTACAAGCCGGAGCCGTCGTCTCAGGTGAAGACCTCAGGAGCTTTTACTTTGCCATCGGGAACTATTACCAAGTGCCAGAGCGCGAAGTTGTCGTAGTTCGCGAACGCGCAGTTCCGCCCGATGAAGTTCCCGTGGTATTCTTCGTGGCGCGACAGGCCCACGTCGAGCCCGCCGTAATCGTCGACTTACGCCGGCGGGGATTAAGCTGGTCGGATGTAGCTTTCCACTTCCGGCTTGATCCTGACATTTACTATTTCCGCGAGGGTCCGCCGTATGGCCACGCCTACGGCTATTGGAAGAAGCACCCGCCCCGCGATGCCGAAGTCATCGACGCGGTGAATGTCCATTTCCTCGCGGACTACCATCGAGTCCCGCCAGAAGTCGTGCGCGCGGACCGCTCCCACGGGTCCAGCTACGCATTCGTCGCGCAGGGCTTCGAGACCAGGAAGGGCAAGGGCGACGGCCACGGGAAAGACGATCGGGATGAAGATCAGGACCACGGGCGCGGACATGATCGCGGTCACGGTAAAGGACACGATCGCTAACAGCCCCATCGCGCGCTCCGGAGGGCCATCAGCCGCCGCTGCGCGCGCAAAGTGCTTGTTGCGCTTAACGTCACCACCATCGTTCCGATGCTTTATTTGAAAGTAGAATAGAACGATGAAGCAATTCATTTCCGGATTCATTGCGGCGCTGGTTTTGATCGTAGTGGGCGGTTATGCTTATCTGGCCCTGGGCCTGGCGCCGGTGGCCACTGCAGCTCCGCCGTTGCCCTTCGAGAAACGTATAACGAGCATCGCGTTAAATGCGCGCATCGACAAAGAAGCGCCGAAGGCGTCGCCGATTCCGGCTTCAGACGCGGTCTACGCCGGCGGAGCCAAAATCTATCGCGATCACTGCGCCGTATGCCACGGTTTGCCGGGGCAAGAGCAAACGGCCATCGCCAAGGGTGAGTTCCCCAAGCCGCCGGAGCTTTTCAAACGTAAAGGGGTCACCGACGATCCGGCGGGAGAAACCTATTGGAAAGTGGCGAACGGCATCCGCTTGACCGGCATGCCGGGATTCAGTGACTCGCTAAGCACGGAGCAAATGTGGCAGGTCACCCTCCTTCTGTTGGATAGAGACAAATTACCGCCCGCCGTCCAGACTACCCTGCAAGCACCACTGCCACAGTAGAGCAAAGCTCACACCACATTAAACAGCAGCTTGAAACCGTAATCCATGTGAAGCTGCTGGTGGCAATGAAACAGCGTGAGACCTTCCATGGCCGGCGTAACATCGACCTCGATTTTGCGGTATCCCTTCACCAGCACCACGTCCTTCAGCACACCCGCGGTGGGCTTGCCCCAGACGTTGGTCAGCTCGAAGCTATTGCGATGCAGATGGACGGGATGATCGTCATCGGTGTGGTTTTCAAATACTAGGCGGTAGCGCTTGCCTTTGTTCAGCTTGCGGGGTGCGACTTCAGCGTCGTAGCTCTTGCCATTAAGAGTCCACTGGTTGAATCCTCCGGTGCCCCCATTGATTTTGCCAAACACCAGCGGAATGGTCTCGTCCGGTTTGGGCGCCGTCCGGCTCTCGCCGAAGATCGTGTAATCCCACGGCTTTTTCGGCGGAACCACCCAACGCGGCGTGCCGGTCTTCGCGGCGTATTCGATCACGATTCCCATACCGTTCATGCGATCGTCGTTCTTCGGCGTCCCTAAGATCCAAACTCCGGGATTCTTCATCTCGACAACAGCCGAGATACGTTCCCCTGTGCCCAATTCGAGCGTGTCGACCAACGCCGGCCGCGGTACCGGATTGCCGTCGAGAGCCACCACCTGGAATTGGTGCCCCGGCAATGCGAGCTGGATGTTCTCGGTCGCACTCGCGTTCAGAAAATGAAACAGCACCCGCTGTTTCTCCTTCACGCGAACCGGATCGCCATGGCCCAGGCACTTCCCGTTGATGGTAAAACGTTGGTATCCGATCTCCCAGCCGTTCGGCTTGGGATCTTTCGTGACCCCCGGAGGAGGCGGCGGCAGGGCCTCGTCTGCCTCTTCTTCGGTGGTGTAGATCGGTTCCCACTCGTGCGTGGCCAGGAACACTTCCTGGTCATACTGTCCGGGGCTGCTTTTCGGCTCCACGTACACCATCGCGAATTGCCCGGTGTAACTGCCGCGATTGAGATCCGACATCGCCATCACATGTGTGTGAACCCACCGTATGCCAGCAGGCTGCGGGGTGAGGCGGTAGCGCAAATGTCCATGCGCCGGAACCACCCGGCTCTTTTCTTCTTCGGCGCCGTCGACGTCCGCGGGGATGATCTGCCCGTGCCAGTGCACCAGTTCCGGGGTGTCGGTGTCGTTGAAGAGATCGACGATAGCCGGAACCCCCTCGCGCAGGCGGATGAGCGGCCCTGGAGCGGCGCCATTGTATCCGATGGTGCTGATGGTATGGTCCTTGGCGATATCTGCCAGAAATGTACCGATGCGCAGCGTAACATCGGCTGGTCCAGCGACTTCCTCATTTGAACCGCCGCTCGATCCGGTGCGTTGGCAGCCGTTCAGCAGGAGCCCGCTTCC
>JANXXL010000066.1 GCA_025350625.1 Bryobacterales bacterium
CAGACGTACTTCAAACAATTCACTTGTACGTATCGGAAAACAGCAAGCGGAAAGATACTCGGTGGGACCTGTTCACATATAGTCATGGATGGTTCCCCTGCTTATTGCAAGACCGTCTATACCTACGAAAAGTCGCCGCAGGTTCACTGTACCGATCCCAAATTTCCATTCGCCGGAATTGACGATATGTGTCACACTATGCCGCAGTAAGGCGCTTTAGATTCCGTGCGAATAGATATCGAAACCGACAACCGCACGGGTCACCCAGAAAGCCCAGTGCTTATTGAAGAGAGCAGCAGGGAGCGGCGGATAAGGAAACCGCCGCTGGTTTTAAACGGCAGCAAAAAACCCAAGCCAGTCGGAGGAGGTGGCTTGGCCCTGCAATCTCTTAGATGCATCAAATCCAAAATGGTTGCCGCCCGCCCTCGCCATGCGCTTCGCCCTTCATTTTGCTAAGATTTGTCCAGGTCATGCCAATCTTCGATTACGAGTGTCGCGGTTGCGGGAACCAGTTCGAGATGCTGGTGCTCAAGGCCACCGTCGCGGCCTGCCCGTCCTGCCAGAGTCAGGATCTGAAGCAACTCATCTCCGCCTTCGCCGTAAGTTCGGAAGAACTCAGCCGAGCCCGCGTCAAGGCCGCCCGTAGCAAATATATCAATAGCAATGACGTCAAGGACAAGCGGATCGAAGAGGCCCGGGATATCGCCGAACACGACCGCGACCACTAATCCACTACCTGGCGAAGTCGATGTAGCCGCGCCGCGGGTCCGTGCTCACCAGCTTTACTTTTAGTTGATCGCCCACATCCACGCCCTCCTGGCCGCGAATCAGTAGGCCTTCCGCCGGTGGGTTGACCACCCGCACGAACGTGCCCTTGGGCGTAACCCCCGTCACCACCCCCGCGAAGGTTTCGCCGATCCGGTTGCGCAGCGCCACTGCCGCGATACGCTTGCCCATCTTCCGCTCCACCTTGCGCGCCGCATCTTCCTTCAGCGTACAGTTGTGCGCGATTCCGTCCAGTTGCGAGTCCGAATAGGGCGTCCCCTGTTTCGCAATTACAGCTTTGATCAGCCGCTGCGTAACGGTATCGGCGAAGCGCCGGTTGGGCGCGGTCGAGTGCGTGTAATCATGCGCCGCCAGCGCGAAATGGCCCTGCGAGGAGTCGCCCGCCCGCGCCAGCACGTACTCGCCAGGACCCATCAGTTTCACCACCGCCAGCGAAACGTCCGGATAATGCGCCGGATCCGTGGCCTTTCTCTTCTCGAGAAACGCGTTGAGCGCCCCCGAATCCGCTTCCGCAGGCAAGGTCTCGCCATAGCGCGCCGCCAGTTCCACGAGGCGCGGCCACCGCTCCGGTGTTTTGACGATGCGCCGGATCGAACTCACGCCGGCCGCCGTCAGCGCTCGCGCCATTACGCCATTCGCCGCCACCATGAAATTTTCGATCAACTCGCTGGCGCGGTTCTTCTGGCGTGTGTTGATGCCCTCCACCTGCCCGTCGGTTACCACCGCTTCCGCCTCCACGCGGTCGATGTTAAGCGCCCCCATCCGCTTGCGCTCGTCGAGCAAAATCCGCGCCGCCTCGTCCTGCAGCTTAAGCTGAGCCGCCAGATCCGCCGAAGCCGCCACCTTGGGAGGCGCCGCCGCCGTTCCTTCCAGCCACGGACCCACGCCGTTATATGTCAGTTGCGCCTGGTTGCGGACTACCGCGCGGTAAATTCCCTTGGAGGTAACGGCCCCATCCGCAGCCACCACCATATCGATCACCACCGCCAGCCGGTCTACGTTCTCGTTGAGCGACGTCAGATCCGTCGAAAGCTCCACCGGCAGCATGGAAAAGGTACGGACCCCCGTATACACCGAAGTCGTCTGGTCCGCTGCATAGCGGTCGATGGGCGTTCCGATGGGCACGTCCGTATCGACATCGGCGATGGCAATCATCACGCGGATGCCGCCGTCGACGCGCTCGGCCACCTCCGCCTGATCCAAGTCGCGCGAGGTGTCGTTGTCGATTGAAGACCACAGCAACGAACGGAGGTCGCGGACCTCCGCCTGTGACGCGGGCGCCGGCGCCGCTTGCGATTCGAGCGCCTTTACCTGCTGCTCCACCTCCGGCGGAAAATCCGGGTGAAATCCCTGAGCGATCATCTCTTGGCGCGCCATCGCACCCAGGTCGAACTGCGTGTCGGACATGAGTACCAACCTAGCACGCAGCTTGCGCTAACAAATCCCGCACTTGGGCATCGCTCGTCTGCACGAAGTCCTCATACCATTCCCCCACCGCGATAAACGGATCGGGCATGGCCAGGCACACACCTTCGTCCGCCCATCTGCGGATGTGCGCGCAGGCTTGCTTCGATCCCACCGGGACCGCCACGATTAGCGAGACGGGTCCGAGACTCCTCGCGCACTTCACCGCGGCGAGCATGGTGGAGCCCGTCGCCAACCCATCGTCAACCAAAATGACCGCGCGATCCCGCAGGTCAAGCGCCGGGCGTCCACCGCGGTAAAGTTGTTCGCGGCGCCCGACCTCCTGCGTCTCAAGCGCGGCGACCTCCTCCACCGCAGCCTGCGAAATGCCCATCTGCCGGATCAGCTTTTCATCCAGGAAGCGGGTGCCGCCGCTGGCGATAGCTCCCATGGCAAGTTCGGGTTGCCACGGAACACCCAGCTTCCGCACCACTATCGCGTCTAAGGGCGCTCCCAGCGCCCGCGCCACTTCGAACCCAACCGGAACTCCGCCCCGTGGCAGCGCCAGCACAATCGAGTCTTTCGGCAGATTGCGGGACGCCAGCTCCGCGCCCAATAGCCGCCCTGCCTCCGCGCGATCGCGAAATGGAAGTTGCTCCATCATCCTTGCGCAAGCTGGTGCATCTCCCACAAATCCCGCGGCGTTTGCGAGAGCAGCGGCCGGATAGCGAGCATCCCGGTCGGCCCGATGCTCTTTTCCAAATACTTCAGTTCCTTGAACTGGTTCTCCAACTCGGGATCGGGAGCCACTTCAAGCCCCACCTCGCGAAACAGAAGATCGCTTTTGGCGCGCACGCTGAGCTCAGTGGTCAAATGCAACAAACTCAGCATATCGCCGCGAATTTCCGGAGGAAACGCGTCATGCAGCGACAGCAGATAGCTGCCCGATGGCGTTTTATAAAACTCGCCGCCCGCGATCATGTTCAGCACGTCGATATCGCGGTCGAGTTTGCCGCCCAGCCACTGGCGCAATGAGCGCTCGCTGAAGTAAAACGCCAATCCCAGAATTACCGGCAGTCCCGCCACCGTCACCACCGTCGATGCGGCCGGAGACAACAGCCCCTGGTTGAATAACGAATGCAGCACTATCGCCGCCAGCACCCCCGGCGCGAATAACCGCACACCGCGCCAGTGCCGGCTCTCGGATAGATAGGAAGAAATCATCGCTCCCAGCGCCGCGACCCCGCCGTGCATCACCGCCGTGCCGAAGCCCCGCAGGAACCACACCCCCATACTCTTTCCCTCGAGCACATGCAGATAGAAGATGTTTTCGAGCAGTGCGAATCCCGCGCCCACGGCGAATCCACAGATCGCCGAGTCAACCAGGAACGCGACACGCGCTGTCGCGATCAGGAAAATCCAATAAACCGCCTTTGCAAATTCCTCCACCACCGGAGCGCCGAAGGAAGCATAGCGATCCTGATTTTCGGTTTGCTGAAAGATGAAGGTATTGAACTGGTAGCACAGCAGCGCGGCCGCGGCGCCGGCCGCCAGCGCAGCGAGAACCTTCCCACGAGGCACCAGTTTGTAGCTGTCCATAACCCGCAGCGCCGCCAGGAAAAGGAGTACCGGCAGCAACCCCAACGCGAGCCGAAATAATTCGTCCGTCCGCATGCAGCTTGGAATCAGGAGCCTGCCGAAATGCCGAGGACCAGCCGGTTCCAACCTTCCTCACGGCGATATTTCAGGGTATCGGCGAAGGCCTTCACCAAAAAAATCCCCAATCCCCCAATCGGCCGCCCCGATAAATCCAGCGTCAGGTCCGGCGGAGTCGCTGTCAGCGGATCGAACTCACGCCCCTGGTCGGCGAATTCGACGCTGAGCGCGCCCGGTCGAGGAACCGAGTAGGTGACCGTGACGCTCCCCGGCGCGCCCTCCGGATACGCGTGCCGGCTCAAATTCATCAGGATCTCCTCCACCACCAGGTCGAGTTCCCCGATACGGCTCTCCGGCAAGTTCGCCTCGTTTGCGCCTTTCCGGACGAATTCCGTCGCCGGGCCAAGCGACCCGGCTTCAGCGGCCAGCGTCAAAGATTGGGCGTTGCCAGCCAAGCTTATTCCGCTCAGCCCTCCGCGAGCGCGGACTCCACAGATTCGTGCGGCGGGAAGATGCTATTCAGGCGGGTGATCTCAAAGACTTGCTTGACCAGTCCTGTCTGCCGGCAGATTAAAAGCTTCCCGGCTTTATCCTGCAAGGCTTTACCGATGGCCATGAAGGACCGCAACCCCATACTGCTGACATAGGAGAGGTCGCCCACGTCCACGACTAAACTGGTGATCCCCTTAGAGATCCAGGACTCGCATTCCTTTGTAAACTCAGGGGCGTTTTCGGCATCCATGCGCCCGGCCACCTGCAAAACCACTTTCTCTCCAACCTGACGCGATGCAATGGTCACGATACTTCTTAGAATCGTTCATGCCGCTCGTAGCCGTCAACCAAGAGTTATAATCAAAAATACGTTCTCGATGATACGATTCCGCCGCCGTTGCTGTTAACCAAGATGAGTGGCTAGTGCGGGTGGTCGGGCCGCTGGCAACGAAGAAGGCAAAAGGAGCTTTATGAAGAATAAGATCGCGATGTTTTCGGCTGTAGCGTTAGTGGTCGCGGGAGCCCTGGTTTATGTCCTGGGGATCTATCCGCCGGTATCCGGGCGGGATGGGCAGGGCGCCATCGGCCAGCGTCAGGTGTATCGCGACGCGCAGGCGGCGGACGCGGCTGTGACGCCGGGCGCTGCGCCAGTGGCGGCCTCTACGCTGACGGCGGCCGAGACCAAGCGAATCAATGAGATTTCGTCGAAGCTTGCGGCCGGGTTTGTGGCGCAGATGTCGTCGGACCTCAAACAGCGCTTAGCCGATCAACTGGCTTCGGAAATGGCCAGTATGCAGATGACCGAGGCGATGCGCCAGCAAATGGCTTCGGAGCTCGCGGCCAGCTTCTCGACGGACCTCGCGTCGGCCATGACGCGTCAGCTCACAAGCCAGCTCGCCGCCGACTTCTCGCGATCGTCGATGTCTGCGGAATTGAACAGTCAGCTATCCTCCGGCCTTGCCAACAGCATGTCAACGGCGCTCTCCGGCAAGGTGGCTGCCCAGTTCGCGTCGGATATGTCGCCCCAGTTCGCCAGCCAGTTGACCCGCCAGCTCCAAAGCGGTTTTACACGGCAAATGTCTTCGGAAGCTGCCAGTCAATTGACGACGAGTCTCGCGAGTGGAGTGGCCTCGAACCTCGCGGGCAACTTATCCTCGTCGATCGCAAGCCAGATAACCTCGCAGTTCGCCAGCTCTCTGTCTTCGAAGATGGCCAGTGATTTGAAACAACGATAGCGTGAGCCGCAGGCTCGCTTCCCTTCTTCGTCTTTTCGTTTGCAGCGCGCTCGCCGGCGGATTCGCCGCGCGAGCGCAGCCGCGTCTTTATTCCCAGGAGACCGACCATTTTCGAGTCGTTTACTACTCACCTGCCCATGAGTATCTCGCCCCGCTGCTGATCCGTTCCCTAGAAAACGCAGCCCGCTTCGACGATAAAACCTTTGGATATCGCCCCAAGGGCAAAGTCACAGTTCTGCTGCAGGATTTCGAAGACTTCGGATACGGCTCGGCCGGGACGCTTCCCGCCAACTTCATTCAAATCGGCATCGCGCCCTTCAATCTGGTTTTCGAAACGCTTCCTTCGGCCGAGCGCATGGGCCTCATGTCGAATCACGAGCTGATGCACATTGTGATCGGCGACAAGCCAGCCCCCCGCGACTCGACGTTCCGCAAGATTTTCGGCGGAAAAGTCATGCCGACAACCGATGATCCGCTATCGATCGGTTTCAGCTTCCTGGCGAGCCCGCGGCAGTATTCGCCCCGTTGGTTTCACGAAGGCACGGCCACCTTCATGGAAACGTGGATGGGCGGGGGTTTGGGACGCGCGCTCGGCGGCTACGACGAGATGCTGTTTCGTTCGATGGCGCGCGACAACCGGTACATGTACGAAGTGGTGGGCCTCGAATCCGAGGGCACCGCGGCCGATTTTCAACTGGGCGCGAATTCCTATCTCTATGGCACGCGCTTTCTGAACTACCTGGCGCGGCAGTATGGGCCGGAGAAGTTGGTCGCCTGGATGATCCGCACCGAAACCAGCCGCGCGTATTTTGAAAGCCAGTTCCACCGGGTGTATGGCGTTTCGCTGCGCGAAGAGTGGCGGCACTGGATTGCGGCCGAGCGCCAGTGGCAGGAGTCGAATCTTAAACTGATCCGGCTGTATCCGGTGACCCCGGTGCAGCCGGTTTCCCCGAAAATTCTCGGCTCCGTCTCGCGGCCTTATTACGATCCCAAAGCCGGTATGATCTACGCCGCCGTGCGCCACACCGGCCGCATGGCGTACCTCGCGGCGATTCATCCGGACACCGGGCGCGTCGAACACCTCACAGATGTTAAGGGCGGGGCGCTTTACCATGTAACCTCGCTCGCGTTCGATGCGGCAGGCGGGCGCCTGTTTTTCACAACCAACAACAATTCTCTGCGCACCCTGAATATGTTCGATCTGAAGACTCACAAGAACGAAATCATCGCCCGCAACCTGCGCGTCGGCGATCTGGTTTTCAACCGGAAAGATGGCTCGCTGTGGGGGATGCGCCATGTCAACGGTTTGTCGAGCATCGTGCGCCTGGAAGCTCCGTTCCGCAACCCCACGGTGATGCATACATTCCCCTATGCGTCCGACTTATTCGATCTCGATCTTTCTGCGGATGGTGAGCAACTGACCGGCGCTCTTACTGACGAGACCGGCACGCAGAGGCTGGTCCGGTTCCGCACCGCCGATCTGCTTTCGGGTAAGACCTCCTACGAAGCGCTGCAGGATTTCCAGTTCAACTCGCCCGGCAGCTTCGTATTTTCGTCCGACAGCCGCTATCTTTACGGTTCGTCGTATCAAACCGGTGCGTCCAATCTATTTCGATTCGATCTGGAGACGAAAAAACTCGAAGCGCTCAGCAACACCGAGACCGGCCTGTTCCGGCCCTTGCCGCTGCCTGACGGGAGTCTGGCGGCGTTCGAGTACTCCTCCCAGGGATTCCGGCTCGTGAAATTGCCGGTGAACGTGATCGAGGATGTAAACGCGATTCCGTACCTCGGTCAATCCGTGCTCGAGAAATATCCCGAGCTGAAATCGTGGAAGCTGCCCTCGCGCGCGAGCATCAACGATCTGGAGCTGCGCACCTACGCAGGCCTCTACCGGCCGCTGCTCAACATGCAGCGGCAGTCGATGTATCCCATCATTCAGGGATACAAGGACTCGCAGGCCGCCGGCATGCGCTTCGATTTCGGCGACGGCCTGGGGCTGAGCCGCATCTCGACAACACTATCTTATTCCCCCGACGCCACGCTTCCCGTCAAAGATCGATTTCACGCAGGGTTCGAGGCCAATTACTGGGATTGGCGCTTGTCCGGCTACTTCAATAAAGCCGATTTTTACGATCTGTTCGGACCAACCAAAGTCGGCCGGCGTGGATTTGGACTGCTCGGCGAGAAGCGCAAGAATCTGCTCTACGACTCCCAGCGAAGGCTGGATCTCACGCTGAATCTCGCCGGCTACTCCGGCCTCGACCGCCTGCCGGATTATCAGAACATCGTCGCCACGCACTCGCGTTTCCTAAGCGGCTCAGCGGCGCTCGAATACTCCGACTTCGAACGGTCTCTGGGAGCAATCGAGGATGAAAAGGGCGTCGCGTGGAACGTGAATACGCGAATGAATTACACCTTTCCCAAGGCGTTTCCCCGCGTGTGGGCGGCATACGACCGCGGCTTTCTGCTGCCGGTGCGAAATTCCTCGTTGTGGATTCGCTCCTCAGCGGGCAAGGCCTTCGGCGATGTCAACGATCCTTTCTCCAGCTTCTATTTCGGCGGATTCGGCAACAACTGGATCGATAAGGGCGACTCCAACCGTTATCGCGAATACTACAGCTTTCCGGGCGTGCACCTGAACCAGATCGGCGCGACCAGTTTCGCGAAATCTCTGGTCGAATGGAATCTCCCTCCGCTGCGGTTCCGGAATCTGGGGACGACCGCATTCTACTGCAACTGGGCGCGGCTTTCCATGTTCACAGGTGCGCTCGGTGCGAACGTAGGCGACGATCGCCTGCGCGGTTACGTGGATGCGGGCGCGCAGCTCGATTTCCGATTGGTGCTGTTCACCTACGCGAAGTCGACGTTCTCGGCTGGATTCGCCGCCGCGCGCGACCGCGCAGGCCATACCGGAACCGAATTCATGCTTTCGCTGAAAATTTACTGAGTTCTTCCCACACTTCTTTCGCCCCCGGCCGCCGCGCAGGATCACGATTCAACATCTTCATAAGAAGAGCATTCACCTTTACCGGAATGCTCGGGCGCAAGCTAGACGGCGCAATGACGCTGCGACATTCAATAGCCTCGAAAACGTCGAGCGGCGTATCGCCCGCAAACGGATGCTTCCCCGTCGCGAGTTCGTACACGACCGCGCCCAGCGAAAACACGTCGGAAGCGCTGCTGGCGGACTCTCCGCGAAGAATTTCGGGCGGCATGTAAAGCAGCGTTCCCGAGAGCGTGCCCGATATGGTGCCCGAAGCGCCGATGGAATCCGGTTCCCGCCGCACCGGTCCGGTGAGGCGGGCCAGTCCGAAATCCAGGATCTTCACCACTCCGTCGTTGCGCAGCATAATATTTTCGGGCTTGATATCGCGATGCAAGATCCCCGCGCTATGGGCAGCATTCAAAGCGCATGCCGCCTGCGCTCCCCAATTCAACACCTGCGCGATGTCCGCCGCGCCTCGTTTCATCTGATCGCGCCAGGTCAGCCCGTCGAGCCACTCCATCGCAATAAACAATCCTGCCGTCGATTCCCCGAATTCATAAACTGTGACGATGTTGGGGTGGTGCAGGGCTGAGGCGGCGCGCGCTTCGGTTTCGAAGCGGTCGACCGCTTGCAAATTCGTAGTCAAGTGCCGCCGCAGGATCTTCAACACCACCGGCATGCGCGAGCGGGTATCGCGAGCAAGATAGACCTCGCCCATCCCGCCCATGCTGATCAGCTTTTCGATCTCATAATCGCGAATGAGCTGGCCCGCCGATAGGCTGCCGGGTTGGCGATCGAGCAGGTCCGCCGCCAGCCTCCCCGGAGGCGCGTCGAGAAAACCGCCCACGTCCGCCTCCGCTTCGAGCAGCGAGGCGACTTCCAACCGCAGCTCCTCGCTGGCGCATGTGCGATCGAGAAATGCTGTGCGATCGCGCTTGGGAAGCTCGAGCGCGGCATGGTACAGGCGCTCGATTTCCTCCCACTGTTCCCGCGGATTCATGACGATTTGCGGCTCATTTCCCGTATCAGCCAGGTGCGCGCCAAACGCCAGTCGCGATTGACGGTGATCACCGAGACTCCCAGAGCCTCTGCGGTTTCATCGATGCTCAACCCCCCGAAGTAGCGCATCTCGACGACGCGGCTCTTGCGGGGGTCGATCTCCTGCAAAGCCTCGAGCGCCTCATGCAGCGCGATGACCTCGGCGGCCTCTTGATGCACCACCGGCTCGGCATCGTCGAGCGAAAGCATCGCCAGCCCGCCGCCGCGCTTAGCGGAGAGGCTGCCGCGCGCATGGTTTACCAGAATGTGGCGCATCGCAATCGAAGCGACCGCAAAGAAATGGCTGCGCCCCTGAAATGCGGGCTCTTCAGAATTAATCAGCTTCAGATAAGCTTCATTGATGAGAGCGGTCGGCTGTAGAGTATTCCCCGGGTTCTGGCCGTTCCAGGCGCGGCGCGCGATGCGATGCAGTTCCGCATACACCAGCGGCATCAGCGTGTTGAGAGCGTGCTTATCGCCGTTGCCCCATGCGGCAAGGAGACGAGTCACTTCTCCGGGAGGATTCATGTGCCTTCGAGTACGGCAGAAAACCGATAAATTCGCCGCGCTGTCACTGAGTTATGGAGCCACCCGCCAGGATCGAACTGGCGACCTGCTGATTACGAATCAGCCGCTCTACCAACTGAGCTAGGGTGGCTTTCCTCTTCGATTATAATGACTTGCATCGAATGGCGCAACCAAATATGATCAGCCCCCCAAGGTCTCCGAGTTGGAAAAAATGATTGAAGAGCATACAGTTGCAGGCATGGTGGACTTCAAACAGTTCTGAATCTATGTTTGCCGCCGACGCCTGAATCAAGGTTCTGTTCAGAGCGTCCCGGATTGTCCGGGAAACTGCTTTATTTTGTTCCGCCGATTTTCCCAGGTCGCGCGAATGTCGTCAATGAGGAATCGGATGCCCTGATTGTCCGATGGGTTCAGCCAAAGCATCCGGTCGAAGATTTGCGAGGCTTCCGCAAACTGGCCTAGTCGCCAAAGGCATAGCCCGTATCCGTGCATGCACCGAAGGAATGGTCGATTGTCGATGTGTCCCCACGGCAGAACACCATCAAAGTGCGCGGGCAGCGACAATTCCCCGATACGGAAACCTATTTCGTAGTGTCGCGCCGCCATCAATACGCCCGGGGGAGCGGGGCCGAACTCCAAGTTCCCAAGGTGCGCGTGGGCATCCAGGCACCGCAGATCCTTCGCACATAGTTCCATCAAGACCTGATAGGCGCCGCGAGTGTTCCCCGCGTCCTTGAGATCGTTGGAGATACCGATCGGGTCGCATTCCGGATCGGCGAAATCATACCCCGGGATCACCTGCTCCATTTCAAATGCCTGCCGTACGCCCCCTGCGATGATTCGTTTGACCCACCCTTCAATCGGCTCGCCTTCCTCACCCCAGTATTCGTGGATTGGATTCCACAAGTCGCGGTCCTCCAACCGAAGAGGTGTCAAACCTAGAGCCGGCACGTCAATTCTGTCGGACTTGATCTTGGCAGAGAGGTGCGGATTGCCGGCGGTCCACTCCTTGCGTACCTCGACGCGTATAGCTTCACCTGGTACCCAGGCCCTTCGACTTCGGAGCGAGACGGTCCGGTCGCTCCCCAGGAAGCGGCAGCGCGCGGTCAAGCCTTTCACCGACAGGACAGCCAATTCCACCAAATCCTTCGCACAGATCACCGAAGCAGTCGTTTCGTGTCGCGTTCTGCCGGCAAGGGGAGAGGCGGCCTCTGGCGGGAACGGTATCAGCCCCATCCATTTGCGGTATGCAGCGACGTATCTCCCGACTTCTGTTCCTTGCGGAAACACTACATCGGAAACGGCGACGACGTACTCATGGCCATGCGGACGGCGGCATTTTGCCGTCAATCCGCGGCGATGATTCCCATCGTAGTCGAACTTCACAACTGAAACTGGTTCTCCGATTACAAAAGCATCTCTAGGCACAGCGACATTATCCTCGAAAGCCTGCCGAAAGGCCCAGAGTTGTTCGTCCTCGCCGTGAGCATCAACCGTAATCTGCGCGATCAGTTCGTCCAGCACGGCCTGACTGGTGGGGCGCGTTTTCGGTGCGGGATTTGCTTTCTTCACGCTGAATTCCTCCCCATATTGTCCAACAGAACAGTTCGATCGAGAAGAAGGGCTGATCCGCAGCCCGGGCCATTATACTCCATTGGAGTATAATGAATCGTGCAGACCGTCGTAGAGACAGCGGCATTCCTTGGCGACGCGCGGTCGCTGGGACTATCGGAGGAGAAGCGCCTTGGCATTGTAACGTGGATTGCTGCTAATCCTGCGGCCGGCGACGTAATCGAAGGAACGGGCGGTGCCAGAAAGGTGCGGTTCGCTGGAAGGGGCAAGGGAAAAAGTGGCGGCTACCGGGTGATCACATTCTTCACGGGCGCGGACGTTCCGGTTTTCTTACTGAATATATTTGCCAAAAACGAGAAAACTGATTTGAAGCCCGAGGAACGGCGCGTCCTGAAAACAGTACTGGCGGATATCGTCAAGGCATATCGATCTGGAAGGGAGTCGAAATGAAGAAGAGGAAGGTAACTGCGGGAGAGCGAATGATCGAGAGCGCCAAACAAGCGCTCGCTTTCGCCACGGGCAGGAAAGACCATGGCTGTGAGGTGCACGTCCCAGATAACATCGATGTCAAGGCGATCAGAGAGAAAATCTCTCTTTCTCAAGGGGAGTTTGCCAAGTTGTTCGGTTTGAGCAAACGGACCTTGGAACATTGGGAGCATGGACGACGAGTCCCCAGCGGCCCCGCTCGGGCATTCCTAACAGTAATCGCGCGTGAACCGGACGCGGTTCGGCGTGCGTTGCTTTGCCTGAGATGAACGTCAGATTCAAAATCGGATTCAATTAGCGCCCGTGAGGCCGAATATGCCAGCGAGCAAAAGGGCGTGGCCAACCACAGAAACAAAAGCATACGTGTAGTAGAGGTAGAAATTACGAATCAGCCGCTCTACCAACTGAGCTAGGGTGGCCCTCGCATCAGGATATCATAGGGAAACCGCTCCGCCCGCGCCATTCAAATGACTCTATTTATGTACAATAAAGTAGACAATTAATTATTTACTCCATCGATAATTACGTGATAAAACTATCCTTTCGCCACCGGATTTTCGTAGGCAGATGAGCCTTCTGCCACCCGCATCTGCCGTGGATCGCCAGTTATCTCTCACCCGCGTGGGCGGGGATGAGGAGTTGCTGCGGGAAATAGCGGCGCTCTTCATAGAGGATTGCCCGCGCGCGTTGCAGGAACTTCGCCATGCCGTCGACCAAGGCGACGCGCCGAAGATCGAGAAAGCCGCCCACTGCCTGAAGGGATCGGTGGCAAACTTCGGGGCGAAGCTCGCCGTGGACGCCGCGTTTCGTCTGGAGCGGATGGGCCGCGCCGCAGAGCTGAGTGAATCCGCGCAAGCCTTGGACGCGCTCGAACACGCACTCGCGACGGTGTGCGCGGAACTTGCCACGCTGTAACTCGCAGCAGGACCACCTGCTATCATTTAAGTTCATTCCAACGCATGTCTATCCCCTCTGAAATCGTTTGCGCGCATAGTCCGGACTCTGATGACGCTTATATGTTTTACGCTTTGGCCACGCGCAAAATCCGCTCGAACCTGGTCCAGTTCCGCCATGTTCTCGACGATATTCAGATCTTGAATCAGAAGGCCCGCGCGGGAGAGTATGAGCTCACCGCGATTTCCTATCATGCGTATCCCTACGTCGCCGACAAATACAAGCTGATGGCCGCCGGCTCCAGTATCGGCGATGGTTATGGGCCCATGGTGGTGGCGTCGCACCCTTTAAGCGTGGACGAACTGAAAGGGAAACGCATCGCGATTCCCGGACGCCTCACCACTGCCTATTTGGTGCTGCGCCTGATGCAGCCCGACTTCGAACCGGTGGATACACCCTTCGATAAAATCCTCGCCGCAGTGGAGGATCGCAAGGCTGACGCCGGATTGATCATCCATGAGGCCCAGCTCACCTATTCCAAGTCCGGCTTCCACAACGTGATCGATTTAGGCCGGTGGTTTAAGGACACCTACGATCTGCCGTTGCCCCTCGGCGCGAACGCCCTGCGCCGCGATCTCTCACCGGAGGTCGCGAGCGAGTGCAGCCGACTGATGCGCGAAAGCATCCAGTACGCGCTCGATCATCGGGAAGAGGCGCTCAATTACGCGCTGCAATTTGCCCGCGATATGGACCCCGCATTGGCGGAGAAATTCGTGGGCATGTACGTCAACCACTACACCGTGGATTGCGGGGAGATCGTACCCAAGGCCGCGCAGAAGCTGCTCGATTTGGGATACGAAGCAGGATTGATCCCGCACCGCGTTCAAGTCGAGTTTGTACGGTGAAACGATTTATTCTTCTTTTTTTTGCGATCTTCACGCTCTTGCAGGCGCAGGATCCCGACCCCAAGCAGCGCGCCCGTGCCGCGCGCGACTTGGGCAAACAGGGCGAAGATGCCATTTCTAAAGTAATTCCTTCGCTCTCCGACGCCGATCTGGCAGTGCGTATCGAGACCGTGAAGGCGCTGATTGAAATTGGCGGTCCCAAGACGCTGGATGGGCTAGTGCGCGCTTCCGCCGACAACGATCCCGAAATACAGATTCGCGCCACCGACGGCATGGTGAATGTCTATTTGCCCGGCTTCATCAAGACCGGATTGAGCGGAACGCTTTCCCGCGCCGGCGCATCGGTGAAGGGCAAATTCACCGATACCAACGATCAGGTGATCGATCCTTTTGTCCAAGTGCGCCCCGACGTGATCGCCGCGCTGGGCAGGCTGGCGCGGGGCGGGGCTAGTCTCGAATCGCGAGCCAATGCGGCGCGCGCTATCGGGGTCCTGCGGGGACGTGCCGCTATTCCCGACTTGGTCGAAGCATTGCGATCCAAAGACGAAAAGCTGATGTATGAGTCACTGGTAGCCCTGCAGAAAATCGGCGATCCTTC
Source organism: Bryobacterales bacterium (assembly GCA_025350625.1). Taxonomy (GTDB): domain Bacteria; phylum Acidobacteriota; class Terriglobia; order Bryobacterales; family Bryobacteraceae; genus Palsa-187. The sequence goes on from JANXXL010000066.1 coordinate 14,581, forward strand.
AGCCGCGCCGCGCATCAGTTTCCTGTTGCGCGATTTGCAGGAAAAAATTCAGGTGCAAGCGCTCGAAACCACCGGTCTCTTGCGCAACCAGGAAGCGGCTCCGCAAGTGCGGGATGCGCTAGCACACGCCCATTCGGTCAAAGTGCGGCGCGCCGCGCTGGGTGCGCTGGCCATGCTCGCCGATCCCGCCGATCACGCAATTTTCCTGCAAAATCTTTCCGACAAAGACGAACTGGTGCGGTCGGCAGCAGCCGAGGGATTGGGCCGGCTGAAGAATTCAACCGATCAGGCCACGCTGTCGCAAATGTTCAATGCGGAACACGGTATGAATCCGCGCCTGTCCTCAGCCTTCGCGCTGGTATCTCTGGGCGAGTTAAAAACCGACCGTTACGGCCCGCTGCAGTACCTCTTGAATACGACCAATCAACGGACCTGGCGCGCCGTGGCCAGCGCCTTCCTGATTGAATTAGCGCGCGACGAGCCCGTTCGGCAAGCTATCTATAGCATGCTCGGCACAGCGACCAAGGATGAGAAAATCCAGTTAAGTAACGTGCTTTCGCGCTCGGGAAGCACCGACAGTGTTGCGCCGTTAGAGGCGCTGTCGAAAGATCCCGACCCCGACGTAGCAGCCGAAGGCATTCGCAGTCTGCGCACCCTGCGAACTCGCCTGCCCTAGAGCGGCGAAGCGAAAGTTATTTCGCCTTCTTCTGTTTCTGCTGGCCGACGCGCACTTTGAACTGCTTCTGCTGCGCTTCCTGGTACGCCTTCCAATCGAACCGTTGCGAGGCTTCCGACAGATACTTATTGACGTCAATCTCTTTCGGCAGCACAGCCATTAAACTCGCGGTCATCGTCCCATCAGGACTGGTGATGCGATATCGTTTTACGTTCGGGATGGACATAGCAACACTAGAATAACATCTCCGGGACTATTGCACCGGCGGCCGTGGAGCGCGCTCTTTGAAATGCTGCGGCTCCCGGTCGTTCGGGTATGCATTATCGCGATAGTTGTCGCGATAATTATCCGCATTCGCCTGCCGGGCCTTGGCCGCCTGATGCTGCACAATCTGGTCGATCACATACGCGCCCGAGGCTCCGGCAATGGCGCCGATCACAGCTCCCTTTTGCCCGCCGGTCATTCCTCCCACCGCCATGCCCGCCCCTGCGCCGGCCCCTAAGACCGCCGCCGCGCGCTGGGCACTGGTAGCGCGGCCATCGGATGCCACGCCGGAATCATGCAGCGCCTGGTGGACGTTCAGTCCCTGCACCATGCCATTGAAAATCATCGCGCTGCGCATCAGATCATTCAGGAATTGGGTATTTATCTGGACGTTTACGGATGGCGGCGGCGCCGGGGATTGGGCGGACGCAATAACCGTCATCGCTAACATTGCCATTCCGAGACGGACCAAAGTCTTTTGCATTACTGGAGGCTCCTTGTGGAAGGATGGGCCGCAGGCCAAATTGGTTTCGTAAAAAGCACCAGCTTCTCTAAATATACAACAAAAGTTGATTCTTGACGTTGCCACGCGCCATCCTAAACTTGTGACCCTCTTTACACCCTTGAAAATCCGCGACATTACTTTGCGCAACCGCGTTTGCGTTTCTCCGATGTGCCAGTATTCCTGCGACGACGGCTACGCGACTGACTGGCATCTGGTTCATTTAGGAAGCCGCGCGGCAGGCGGCGCCGCACTGGTCATGGTCGAAGCCAGCGCCGTCGAGGCACGCGGGCGCATCACGCCCGGCGATATGGGGATTTGGAAGGACCCCCACATCGAACCGCTGGCGCGCGCAGCGGCGTTCGTCAAGAAACAAGGTGCCGTGCCCGGAATTCAACTGGCGCACGCAGGCCGCAAAGGAAGTTGCTATGTGCCGTGGGAAAACAACGGCGCTCCTCTCCCCGCAGCCGCCGGAGCGTGGCTGACTGCGGCCCCCAGCGCCGTGCCTTTTCACGAAGGCGATCCGGCGCCCGCGGCATTGGATAAGGCTGGGATCGACGCCATCGTGAAATCCTTCGCCGCGGCAGCGCAGCGGTCACTGACAGCAGAATTCGAATTGGTCGAGATCCATGGCGCACATGGGTATTTGATCAACGAGTTTCTCTCGCCGCTTTCGAACTTGCGCACCGATGAATACGGCGGCGAGTTTGAGAATCGCATTCGCTTATTGGTAGAAGTCGTCGACGCGGTGCGTGCGGTGTGGCCCGAGCGGTTGCCGCTGTGGCTGCGCATTTCAGCGACAGATTGGAAAGAAGGAGGGTGGACTCTGGATGACTCGGTGAGACTCGCGGCGAAACTGCGGACGCGTGGAGTAGATTTGATCGATTGTTCCTCCGGCGGATTGGCTGCCGACGCCAAAATTCAGCCCGGCCCAGGCTATCAAGTACCTTTCGCGGAGCGCATCCGCAAAGAGACCGGCATCCTGACCGGCGCTGTCGGCATGATCACGGAGCCGCAGCAAGCCGAACACATCATCGCTTCCGGCCAGGCGGATGTGGTGCTATTGGCGCGCGAGTTTCTGCGCGATCCCTATTGGCCGCTGCATGCCGCGCGGGCGCTCGGCCATGAGTTGAATCCCCCCGTGCAATACGCGCGCGCGTTTCCTAAACAGGCGTAGGGCAAAAGTATTGTTATCGCTTTAGCGGATCTTCCACCCAGGGCGGCGTGGCTTCCATCAAGCGGCCGAGCTCGGGTTCAAGCTGCTGCATCTTCTGTTTCATTTCCCATGCAACGTTGCGGTAGCTGAAATGGCCTTTGACACCGCTGCGCAGGCGCGCGATGTATTCGGCTTCCGCAAAGTCCATCTTGAAGAGGAAGCGCGAGCGGGCGCCGAAGGGCAGCAGGTAATGGGCGGCTGGTTGCGGAAGGGTTTTTATGGTGTCCAGCGTGTCGGACATTACTGCGGTGTAGGCGTCCTCGATTCCGGCGTCGGTGAGTGCCTGCGGCGTGTCGAAGCCCAGTCGTCCCGAGTACGCTTGCCGGTACTGCTGGCAGCGACGGTGGCGGTGCAAATCGCGATAAGCTCCAATATCCATGACAATGTCATAGGCGTACAGGCCGCCCCGGAAACCGCGCAGCAGCTCGTCGCGGCGCGTGCGGGAGCGGAGCGCCACGTCGATCACTTCGTTACGCAAGGCGGGCGACCACGCGCATGCGAGCTCATACAGGTCGCGAAAGGGCAAATCTGTTACGGGATAAAGCAGCGTCGCGGCAATCTCGGCGTGCATTTGGTTGGGCCGCAGCAGGTCGATTGCGTCGACGGTCGAGGCCGGGATGGACACATTCTCACGGGCCCAAGACTCGAGATCCTGGCGCGATTCGAGCGCGTGCTCATCGGTATCGACGTAGCGGGCGAGCGTGGGCGCGAGCGGCTCGGCGGCGGTCTTTTCATCCCACGCACAGGCGGGCGGCTGGGCGCAGGCGGCGGCGATTTCCTCGGCGAGCTCGCGAATCTCGGCGTAGGCCGAGGCTTTAAGCCGGCGGATCTGGCGCTCCAGCGTGCGAATGCTGGTCACTTGGCCGACGCCGGTGGGGATTCCGAAAAACAGCGTATAGCGCGCCACGTCAAAGGCGCGCGCAGCAAGGTTGCGCTGATACGCTTCCGGCTTCATGTCGTCCGGGCGCGGAAGTTTTTCGGAAAGGTGCCGCAGAATCGTCTGGTGGATTTGATGATACGCGTCTAGCAGTTTCTGCGCGGAGTCGGCGTAGGTGGCGGCCGCAGCGCCGGTTAGTTCCGGCGGCGTGACGAAGCCGGAGCGCGAAAAATCCTGATAGCGCGACGAACGGGCCTGGCCATCCCAGAGCTGTTCATCTTCGATCTCGGTGGCCGCGAGTTCGGAGACACCTTCGAAACATAAAACCACGTGGCCGAGATCTGCGATAGAGGCATGCCCGTACTGGAAGTAAAAGCTTTCGAGAAATTTGGTGGAATCGTGCGTGCGCACCCACTCGACGGAATCGCGGATGGAATCGGCTGAGCGCGAGTAGCGCGCGAGCGCGTAGGCGATCTTTTCCGGGGGCATGGGCGCGACAGCCAGAACGCGTGGGGGTTTCATGGGCACTAACTTCGTTATCATAACGGGTTCATGCGAATCCGCGTAAAAAAACTTCACTCCGATGCTGCGCTGCCGCATTACGCACACGGCCCGCAGGAGGACGCCGGCATGGACCTGCGGTCCGTAGAGCGCGTGGTGCTGTCGCCGGGCGTCGCGCAGGGCGTCCCGACCGGCATCGCCATCGAACTGCCCGCAGGTTACGAGGCGCAAGTGCGGCCGCGCAGCGGCTTGGCGTTGAAGCACTCGATCACGGTGAATTTCGGGACCATCGATCCGGGCTATCGCGGCGAGATCCGCGTGGTAATGTTCAACCTGAGCGGGGCCGACTACGTGATTGAGAAGGGCGACCGCATCGCGCAGTTGGTGGTAGCGCGGTATGAGCCGGTGGAGTGGGAAGAGGGCGGCGCGCTGGGCGATTCCCAGCGCGGCGAAGGCGGTTTTGGAAGTTCGGGCCGCTAAAACACCTTCGCGCTTTAACCTGACGTTCGTCGATGTATCCTAAGGAATTACAAACATGACAGGCGACGCCCTCGCTCTATTCCCGGAACTTTTGTTGCGGGATAGTGACCCGCTTAATAAAGGCATCCTGCCAGTCCAACGATTGGAAGAGCTGGTTAGCAATGGAAACATTCGAGCCAGCAGCCCCATTCTAGACGATCAAATCCAGCCCTCCAGTATCGACCTGCGCTTGAGCGGAATCGCCTATCGAGTCTCCGCCAGCTTTTTGCCCACGCAGAACGCGACCGTCCTACAGAAGCTGCAAGACTTGCTGATCGAAGAGGTGGATCTTTCTAGTTCCGCGCTGCTAAAAAAAGGCTCGGTCTATATAGTCCCGCTTCAGGAGGAATTGTTCCTTCCGGATTTTATTTCCGGCAGAGCCAACCCCAAAAGCAGCACCGGCCGTCTCGACATCTTCACTCGTCTGATCACCGATTATGCTGCCAAGTTTGAAGATGTCAGAGCGGGTTACAAAGGCAAGCTATACGCTGAGATTGCGCCGCTGACCTTTGACATCGTGGTGCGAGAAGGTTCGCGTCTGAATCAACTCCGGCTTAGCCGTGGTGCGCCTCGTTCTTCAGACACCATGCTGAGGGAAATGCGCGAGCGAGAATCGATTGTTTATTCCCCGGACGCTTCGCCGCTCAAGCCGATGATCGCAGAAGGCCTGCAACTATCGATCGATCTTGAAGGTACCGATAGTTCGGCCATCGTGGGCTATCGGGCGCTAAAAAATACCGGGCCAGTCGATTTGGCCAATATCGACCATTACGATCCCAGGGAGTTCTGGGAGCCCATTCATAGAAACTCCAAGCGAACGATTATCCTTGCCGCAGGGGATTTCTACATCCTTGCCTCCAAGGAGAAAGTGAGCATCCCGCCGGATTACGCGGCAGAGATGATACCTTACGATCCTTCGGTGGGAGAGTTCCGCATTCATTACGCCGGATTCTTCGATCCCGGTTTCGGGTGGGGTCTTCCTGAGAGCAGAGGAACGCACGCGGTTTTAGAAGTTCGCTCCCATGACGTTCCGTCTTTGCTGGAACATGGACAAATCGTTTGCCGCCTGGTGTACGAGCAGCTCCTGGCCCCGCCCGCCCGGTTATACGGTAAAGACATCGGCTCCTCTTATTCCTCCCAACGATTGGCGCTCAGCAAACATTTCAAGCGGAACCCGGACAGCGGCGTTTGAGGCTGGCTACAGAATATTCACGGCGCGCGCCGCGAGCAGCGCAATAGTGGCGAGCGAAATGATGGCCTGGATCATCATCAGTCCTTTAGCCCAGCGCGAGAGCACCGGCACATCGGTAGGCGAAAACGCGGTGCTGGTGTTGAAGGCCAGGAACAGATAATCCATGAACCCCGGTTTCCAATCGTCCTCTTCCATCTCAATGCGGAGTTCGCGGCTCAGCGTCATTTGCGGGAAAAGAAATGCCCCGTCGGTGTGGCACACGCTGAGGTCGCGCTGGTGCGGGCCGCCCGCATCCAAGCGCCAGTACCATGACGCGAAGATCAGGACATTGCAGACCCACAGCGCGGTGGCGGCGCGCAGCAGTTCGCTGGGAGATTCTTTGTGGAGCGGCAAGCGCGAGACCAGCAGCCACAGAGAGCCGATCATGGCCAGCGTCAGCACGCTCGACGCGGTGTGGCCAAGGACGCGCGCGAGATTCAGGTGCCGCATGGAATGGAACACCACCCCAGGCACCGTCAAAGCCGCGACTAGCAGCACAAACAACCAGTCAGGACCGACCTTGAGCGCCGGCGGAAGCGCATAGAACAGCGCGCTCACGGCGAGCAGCGCAACCATTGCCGGCCAGCGCGGCTCACCTTGGCGGACAACCTGTGACTGCACTGTCAAATGTTCGCATGACCCCGGCAAATATTCAAACGCTGGTGTACGCGAAACGCCGGCGCGCGCACTCCGGGTATTCCTCCCGCCTGGGTCATAATCGCAAGTGGACGATCCGAATGCGAATCCTATTTTGCGGCGACACCTTTCCCGCAGCGCGACGCGAGCTCGAGCGAACGCTCGCCCCCGATCAAGATGAAATCGTAGTTTGTGAAGCCGACAGCATCATCCCCGCTCTCGATGCCGTCGACGTCTTGATTCCCCTCATGTGCCGCATCGATAGAGCTGTCATGGAAGCCGGCCATTTTCGCTTGATCCAGCAGTGGGGAGCCGGACTCGAAGGCATCGACCTGGCCGCCGCGCAAGAACGCGGCATTGCCGTAGCAAACGTGCCCGCCACCGGCAGCAATGCCGATTCCGTAGCTGAACTCGCCATCTTGCTGACGATTGCACTCCTGCGGAATCTCCCCGCAGCGCAGGCGAATGTACGCGCGGGCCGGTTGGGCGCTCCGCAAGGCCGCATGCTCGCCTCCCGCACTGTTTGCCTGTACGGACTGGGCGCGATTGCCCAGGCGCTCGCCAAGCGCCTGCGGGCCTTCGACGTCCGCCTGCTCGGGATCACCCGCGATCCGCACGCCCCTAAAGTAGCGGACTTCAAACTGGACGCCTGTTATTCGCTAACCGACCGCGATGCCTGCCTGGCCCAAACCGACGTGCTTATCCTCTGCGCGCGACTATCGCGCGAAAACCAGGGTTCGATCGACGCGACCGCACTCACCGCGCTTCGCCCCGGAGCTTGCGTAGTGAACGCCGCACGCGGAGCGCTAATCGATTATGACGCCCTCTACGCCGCGCTCGCCAGCGGCCATTTATCCGGCGCAGGTCTCGACGTCTATTGGAACGAACCGATTTCGCCCGGCGATCCCCTGCTCGCGCTCCCCAACGTCATTGCAACGCCCCACATCGCAGGCGTTACCGACCGGTCGTATCGCGAAATCGCAGACGCCGTCGCAGCGAATATCAATCGGTTGCGCACCGGAGGAATTCTGCAAAACACCGCGTTTTAACCATCAATATCGCAGTTGATCGATGAAGTATGTAGCTTGAACTAACTGATCCTTTGTAAGTTAGTCCCTAGACTGCCATCCATGCCTCTAAGTAACTGAAAATACGCGGTAACTTACTTTCTGGGGGCAAATCTGTTACGGTAACCGCATTCGCCCTATCCCAACTGAAGAGAGGCTATCAGTCCTCCGCTGGCCGGGAGCTAAGCAGCTTTCAACCCCGCCTGAAAAATTCAATTAGGAAACGATCATGGGAACAACGCCAAATTCGAAACAGACTGATCTGATCCGCCGGGCGATGCGTTTGATGGTTGTGCTGGCACTAGCGGTAGCCGCCTCTGCGAACACCGTTACCGACGGTCCATCTCTTGTTGCAGACCAGCGGACCCAGAGATTGGAAGTATTCTTCCAATCGTTTGGCTGTCCCGCGCCGCATCATGTGAAAGAATACGTGGGGACCGCGGATAACTTCGACATCGATTACCGCCTGCTCCCAGCGATTTCGGTTTTGGAAAGTACCTGCGGAGTTCATCAGCGCCTGAACAATCGTTGGGGATGGGATTCGGCGCGCAAGGGATTCGCGTCCTTCCGCGCGGGGCTTGAATATATCGCACGCCAGTTGGCTGAAGGCCACTATTACAAGGGTAAGACTCTCGAAGAAAAAGTTCGGATGTATAATCCCAAACCGGAATACGCCGTCCTGCTCAAGAAACTGATGAGCAAGATTGACGATAAGATCCTTCTGCCGGTTCAGGACGCCGCGGCCACGCTTGCCCCGCCTTCCGAGAGCAATCAGAGCGATTGAACTCTACATGAAATAATCTTTGACCTTGTCGAAGATGCCTTTTTCCGTAGGCTCGTTTTCTGCGGGCAGCAGTTCCCGTAACTGCTCGAACAGCTTTCGTTGTTCCCGCGAAAGTTTGGTTGGAATGCGGATCTGCAAGTGGATAAACATATCGCCCCGCCCGCTCCCGTTCACATGCGGCACGCCCAGCCCCTTGATGCGCAGACGGTTCCCGGCCTGCGACCCTTCCGGAATCTTGACCGTTTGAAGTCCGTCCAGCGTAAGGATATCGACCGATGCCCCCAGCGCCGCCTGCGCCGCGTTGATGGGGACCGTGCAGTGGAGATCGTCCTCGTGCCGCTCGAAAATCGGGTGGGCCTTCACTTTCAAGACCACATACAAGTCCCCGGTCGGGCCTCCGTTGACCCCCGGCTGCCCCTCCTGCGAAAGCCGTAACTGCGTGCCGTCGTCGACCCCAGCCGGAATATTGACTTTCAACTTCCGCTCGCGCCGCTGGTAGCCTTCGCCCTTGCATTCTTTGCAGGGACGGCGAATGATCTGCCCCCGCCCTCCGCATTGGTTGCAAGTGCGGCGCACCGAAAGAAACGCCTGCTGGTAAATGACTTCACCCTTGCCGCGGCAGATGGAGCAGGTGGTGAGCCCGTCCTCGGGTTCTGCCCCCTTGCCCTTGCAGCGCCCGCATTCCTCCAGTCGCGGAACCTGTATATCGATCGACAACCCGCGCATGGAATCTTCGAAATTGATTTCCAGGTCATAGCGAACATCGTCGCCCCGTTGCGCGCGCGTACGCCGCTGGCGCGATCCGCCCGCGCCGCCGAAGACATCGCCGAATCCGAACACGTCGCTGAGGATGTCCGCCAGGTCCGGGAACCCGGCCGAGGGATCGAAGCCATTCCCCGACGCCGTCGGTACGCCCTGATGGCCGAAGCGGTCATAGGCGGCGCGTTTCTGCGCATCGCTCAAAACGCTATACGCTTCCGCCGCTTCCTTGAATTTCTCTTCCGCTTGATGATTGCCCGGATTGCGGTCGGGATGAAACTCCAGCGCGAGCCTGCGATAAGAAGTTTTGAGGACCGTCTCATCGCAATCGTGGCTGACGCTGAGGACTTCGTAATAGTCGCGCTTAATTACGCTCAATGCTTATACCCTTCGATGAATCGTCACGTTCACGCTATTTTTCGGAGCCGGGTTCGACGGCTACTTTTACCATGGCGGGCCGCAGCAGGCGGCCTTTGAAATTGTAGCCTCTCTGATATTCTTCGAGCACCGTATGATCGGGCGCGTCCTCGGTCTCCACCATTTCGACGGCGTGATGGACATGCGGATCGAAGGGTTGCCCTGCAGATACAATCGGCTCCAGCCCTAATTTCTTCAAGGAGTCGTAAAACCGATGATAGATCAAGCCCATGCCTTTGCCGAACTCACGGTCGGACGATTCCGTTTTGATGGCCCGCTCGAAATCATCGAGGATGGGCAGGAGCGCTCGAACCGCTTCGGTGCTGGCATATTCGGCGAACTCCACCCGTTCTTTTTCGGCGCGCTTACGGGAATTCTGGAATTCCGCCTGGCTGCGCAGGAAACGATCCTGCAACTCGGCCTTCTCCGCGGCCAGCTGATCCCGTTCGGCTGTCAGCACGGCGATGGGATCGAGGGCGTCGTCGCCCGCAGCAGCTTCTGAGCCGGTTTCCTCCGGCTCGTGCCCTTCCGCGTCTTTGGTAAGGCTCTCGGTACTCATCTTCTTTTTTCCATTACGCACAATTCCAGCGTAACATTGCTGCCATTCCGGGGGATATTTTTAGAAGGCCTTCTAAGAATCGACGAAAGCCTGGCCCACGTTCTGCACCGCGGACATCACACGTCCATAATTCATACGCATGGGGCCAAGCACCGCGATGACAGCAGAAATGCCATTCGCGAGCTGCACCGGCACGCCAATCAACGACAGTTCACCCATCGACGGGTGGGTAGCGGCGAGTCCCACGTGGACCCCGATCGCTCCGGCCGGTTGTTCGAGGAAACGATCCACCAGTTCCAGCACCCGCTTCTTTTCCTCCAGCGCGCGGAACAATTCCCGCATCTTCTCCTTGGTGAGGTGAAGATCCAGCCCCACCAGATTGCTGGCGCCCTCCATGTGGACTTCCGGTTCCGCCGCAAAATCCAGCAGCCCTTTCGAATAGAGCAAGGTGAGCTTGCGCAAAAGCTTATCGTAGGTGGCGCTGGCGTGATCCAGCCGTGCCGACAATTCCTTGCGTACCTGTTCCAGCGTCCAGCCGGCAAAATTGCGATTCACGTAATCGCGAATGGCAGCGAGTTCATCCCCGGTGAGCAGCTCGTCAAGCTTCACCACGCGGTTATGCACTTCGTGATCGCGCGTGACCACCACCATCAGCACTCTTTGGTCCTGCAACGAAACCAGTTCGATATGTTCGAGCGCGGGGCTGATTTGGCGAATGGCCGCGGCGATGCCAAAACCGCGCGTCATGTCCATCAACATCCGCGAAGTATATTCGACGCGCTGCTCAACCGTTTCCAGGCGCCCGAATTCAGCGCGCAGCCGCTCAATCTCGGCGGATGCCATGCGGCGCAAAGTTAAGGACTGTACGTAGCTGCGAAACGCCTTCTCCGTAGGAACGCGCCCCGCCGAAGTGTGCGGCTGGTGCAGATAGCCTTCTTCATCCAGATCCGCCATCACATTGCGAACGGAAGCCGCGCTGAGCGTGTCCCCGCGGCGTCGTGCAATCGAACGCGAAGCCACAGGTTCGCCGGTTTCAATATAAGCGGCGACGATCTCGTGAAGAAGCTCTCGGCTACGCGGAAGCATCGGGACGGCCTGACTCCTGTATTTATTGTAATGAGAACGAGATACCGGGGTCAAGCGAGTGACTGCGTCAATTTTTCGGGCTATCAGCGGAGAAAATTCTGCCTGCCGTTTTCGCGAATCGGTCACACTGGCGCGCAGATTCTGGTCGTGAGTTCGAGCGTTCCGCGAAGGGTGTTTACCATGACGCAACCTCGTTCCGCAATTTCGATCAGCTTTTCAAATAGGTCACGATCGGAGTAGTTTGCCGAAACGAGAAGCTCGACGGCGGAAAAGCGCGCCGGCGCTTCCGCCAGCGTTCCAATCACCTCGGTCCGCACGCCGGAGACATCTGCTTCGCGCGCCCGGATTGCAGCCAGCAGGTTGCTCATGAAGCAGCCCCCAATAGAAGCCAGAAAAAGCTCGCCGCCCATCGGTCCTAGATCGTCGCCGCCCTTCGCCGTGGGCCGGTCGATTAAAACCTTATGCTGCCGGATACCGGCTTCTGAAGTCGCCGCGCTGCTCTGGCGAATTTGAATTGCTATGGTGCTGGGCATGACTTCAACGTTATCGCAGAAACGTTCCGCCGTGCGTGATGTATACTTTGACAGTTCGGGAGGGATCGAGATGCGATTCATTGCATTGTTATTCTGCGCATCGACGGCGTTCGCACAGAGCGGGGGGACCATCACCGGTGCAGTTCTAAACTTGCCCGGAGATGCGGTCCCGAATGCGCCGGTTCAGGCTACCAACGCAGGCACCAGCGCCGTTTACAAAGCCGAAAGTTCGGGAAAAGGCCAATATACACTCACGCAACTGCCTCCCGGGACTTACGAAGTCTCGGTCGCCCTAACCGGCTATAACCCCTTCATTCAGAAAAACGTGACCGTTACCGGTGCGAAGGTTCTCCACCTGGACATTCACCTGATCGATTATCAGTTGGATACGCTAGGCGACGGCAAAGAGTTCAGAATCGATCTTCTGAGCGCGCATCCGACGCCGGCCGGACCCACTCCGCATACTGCGGAAGGCAAACCGGACCTCTCCGGGGTGTGGTATGCGCAGAGGCCAGTCGATCCCGGCAAGCCCGAGCCGTTACCGTGGGTAGAGGCGCTCCTGCGCGAGCGCGCAGCGAATAATTCGAAAGACGCGCCAGGTGCGCGTTGCCTCACACGGGGCATATTAGCGGCTGGGGCGCTCTTCCCCTACAAACTGGTGCAAACCCCAACTCTCCTGGTGATGCTTTTCGAAGACGATATTCCGAGCCATCGGCAAGTCTTTCTCGATGGGCGCAGCCATCCCAAGGACCCGAATCCTTCGTGGATGGGACACTCGATTGGCCATTGGGAGGGTGACGTCCTGGTAGTGGATACCGTGGGCTTCAACGACCGGTCATGGCTGGACCCGCAGGGGCATCCCCACACCGAAAAGATGCGCGTCATCGAACGCATTCGCCGGCCTGATTTGGGACACCTCGAAATTGAATTTACGATCGACGATCCGGCCGCGTATGCCAAGCCTTGGATCATCAAAAAAGTTGCCGATCTCGATCCCGGCGACGACGTGGGCGAGTACGTCTGCGAGAACAATAACGACCCGGAACATATGGTGGGAAAGTAAGCGGTCGAGCGACTACTTTTTTAGCGAGCCCAGCGTCGCATTCGCGACGCCGCGGCTAGAGTACCTGCCTGGGGGGAACGATTTCGAAATCTTGCGGAGTGATCTTGATGGTGAGTACCTGTCCGCGCGTTCCCAGCGGACCGATGATCTTGCCGTTCACGCGCACTTCAATGCCGCCGGCATTGCCCACCTTCATGGTGGCGCGCTCCAGACCCGTGAGCGTCTTCGATTCGCTGGGCTGCAGCGTGCCGGCGAAGATCTCCTTGCCGCCGCTGCTGATCGAGAGCCAGGTCCGTTCGGTGGCGGAGAGCTTTAACACCACGCCGCCAACTTCGTCGGTGGTAATTGGAGTTGCAGAGGTGCTGGATGTCTCAGGCGGCGCTTCCGGTTGAATCGCAGGGGCGGGCGTGGACACGGTCACCATTGGCGCCGTTTGCGATACCGGAGTGGCCGTCACAGCCTTCCCTGGAATGCGTTTCCACCAGGCGTAGAATCCCGAGCAACCTAGCAACACCACCACTAAGCCTGCTACCGACCAGCCCATGGAAACATCCGGAACGTAGCGACGGTTGCTGGCTTCGACCAGCCGGTCCGGCACCCGGATCTTGGGCCGCGGCCGAGGACTTTCGGGTTCGGCCATCGCATCCAGTGCGGGGCGGATCAATTTTTCATCCATCCCCAAAATTGCGGCGTACTGCTTGGCAAAACTCTTATAAAAGAACAGGCCTGGAACGCCCGCTACGTCGTTCTCTTCAAGGGCACGCACATAACTTTGGGTTACGCAGAGTTTGTCTGCGATTTCTGTAATCGACCGTCCCTGGCTCTCCCGCTCGCCGCGAAGCATGCTGCCGACAGAGGTCATTATTTCAGCGTCCCTTTAATCTAGTACTACTGATACTCGCCACCCGGACGTACTATCATACATAGCTCGGGCATTTTAGAGCAACTTAATTCATGTAATCCTAAACATCGGGCGAAAATGGCAAAACCTTTAGAGTACCCCGTGGAACCGACCTCGGCCAAATCCGATCTGTCCCACGATCGGTCCTTCTTTGCGGAAAGCCGGGGCGGCCCGTGCCCGGCGTGCGGCGCCGGCGAAGCCTCGGTCTTATTTGCCGCCACGGATCGTCGCTACGCCACTACCGCCAAGCTCTTCCAGATCGTCGAGTGCAAGCACTGCCGCCTTATCCGCCTTGATCCCCGGCCGACGCCTTGGGAACTTCGCTCCTACTATCCCACCGGCTGCTGGATGGAGTCCCAAACCACAGCCCCCGGTCGTCTCGAAGAATTCTATCGCCGGCTGGTGCTGCGCGGCCATCTGGGTTTTACCGAACGCGCCTTGCGCGAGTCCGAAGCGCAAGGAATTGTGCTCGACGTCGGCTGCGGCAGCCGTACGTTTCTGGAGATGCTGGCCGAACGCGGCCGCAAGAACGTGGTGGGCCTGGATTTCGCCCTCGATGCCTCCCCTGCTGCGTGGAAACATCCCCGCGCTTCTGCGATTTGCGGGACGCTCTCTCAAGCGCCCTTCGCCCCCGCGAGTTGCGCGGCCATCACCATGCTTGATGTGC
>JANXXL010000082.1 GCA_025350625.1 Bryobacterales bacterium
TCCTCGTAGTTCATCGGCATTCTGATATTCGATCGCAAATCGCTATTGTTTTGCGTGACCACGTTCAGTTGGTGAATACGCTCTTCTCGCATCGGCCTCGTGCTGTTGATGATTTCACTCTCACTGAGACATGAACGTCCGCTACGTGCGCGAAAGACGACGTCCTCAATTGAAATACCCAGACCAGTTGGCCCACTTCGTCGATTACAGGCCACCGGCCGACTTCCTGTGTGGCCATCGTTCTCAGAGCGTCCCGCACATTGTCGTTGGGACTGCAGCTGAAGTATCTCGAAGGTCAAACATCTCGTGCAAGCACGTCCGATGCCCTGATGTTCCCTCGTACCAAGTGCAATACCGTTATCTCGATCCGTAATGATGCCCATGACTCTTCCCGAGCCATCCAAACTCGGCAGCGCTCCGCATCGCTGGTTCCACATCACTTTCGCTAACTCCGCCAGATTGTTTTTCGGACGGCAAGATCTCACGTTTCTGGTCATCAGATCTTTCACTATCATGGAAAAACTCCGTCGCTACAAAAGTGTGCAGCGCTGCTTCCATTCCTAAATGCGGGAGCGATTGAAATTGCTCAGAAAACGGTCAGGCGCGGTGCGAAAAGACGATACGTTGCGCCAAGAGCCGCAGAGACAGAGCAGCGGATGGGACCACCGGAGGAGCCGTTAATCATTGCAGGTGTCGCTGGTTTGGTCAGGCGCCATGCGCTGGTAGGTTTTCCTCACGAGCGCAGGAAGCCGCGGCGTCGGAAACGCCGGCATTCATGAAGGTACTGCTCCATCGCGGGTCCTACCGTGCGATCTGACGATCGGGATCATCTGTTCGCAAGTGTTCAGCGAGCAGGCGGAGGAAGAGCAGTTGATTGCGATCGTGAAGTGCCGTCAGATAAATGTTCTCGCCGAGCGCATCCGGGAAACGCTGGTATTGGGCGCAGGCGGAGCTGCTGATGATGGGCGGGAGAGGCCGTTTCAGCGCCAAATGCGGCGCGGCGGTTCATTTTACTCAAACCCCTACAGCGTGCGCTTTTGGATGAGGCCCAGAGTTAGGGCTCCGGCCAGAGCCAGCACCCCGAAAAGTGCCACCAGCGGCATGGAGCTTCCCGTTGCCGGAAGCGCTGCCGGCTCGTTCTGTGCTAGCAGCGTCACCGGAGGCGGCGTGACTACCTGGGCGATCTGAACTTCCTGGCCCGACGGTTGAATCGCCATCACGGGCGCCTTCTCGAGTTCGACCACCACGGGTTCCGCCGGCGTTTTGATCACCACGGTTACTTCAGGAGTGATCTCGGCCGTCGTGAAAAGAACCGGCGTATTGGTTTCCTTCGCCAGTACTATTGCTCTGGCCTTCGGATAGACGAATTCTTCGCCCCATTCTTTTCCCGGATAGAACCAGGCGCGGAGAGCTTCGGGCTGACCGGCCGGTCTTTCCCGGAAAGTCATCACGGTTTTATCAGTGGCCTTCAGGCGAAGGTTCGGGATGGCGAGGATGGTGGCGTAAATCATCAATTCATCCTTGCTGAAAATCTGGACGATGTGGCGGTCGGACTTCGAGTCCAGAACTTTGAAGACATACGTGCCTGCCGGCAGTACGCCATAGCCCTGGAGATGGACGCCGGGAATCTCGACAGGTCCGCTAAAAGTGATTGTGGTTTTCTTGTCCCATGAGTCGGCCCTCGCGCTGGGCGAAAACGCTACGCCCAGAACTGCTAAGCATAGTAGGGTCGGTGCTGCTTTCAAGAATGTCATCTTATCTCCCTTTTTATGTCCTAAACTTCTGCGATCCCGATTCGCTGGTCTCGCACTATCGGCTAAGGCACGCCGGGGTCCGTTGGCAGTGTGGCCTCTTGACCCGGCTCGATTCTCCTGGGCGTGGCTTTGAATTAGGCGATTTCGAGTATCGCGGCAAACATCGTGAACGCGGCAAACAGCACCGTAGCCATCAACGCTACGGGAATTCGTAGCCTTTACATTGCGAGCGAATACATGGCGATCTGGACAGGTGCAATCACTTCACCAGGATTCCAGCCAATCTCATGGTCGTGAACGCGTGACGAACCGCGCAAGAGGGTTTTAGGCGGTACGCGCCCCAAATAGAGCTGAATGTTGCAGCCCGGCACTCTAGGTGGACTCGACAATTTGAGTGGAAAGACGCACCGGGAGTGAGCTATCCAGCGCCCTAGAGGTTGATTCAGGAAAGGCTAGGCCATTGGATTGGTGCTGCGGCTGCGCAGTTACTGTCGAGATCGAATTTTTTTGACTGGTCTGTTCGGAAGTTGAGGTTTCTCGTATCTGCCGGTGGAATTGAACTGGAGGCCGAGATCTGGTGGACGGACCAGGAGTACGGCAGTAAAATAAAGGCCCATCGCCAAAAGAGTTTCCGAAAAAGCGCCGGAAAGTAGCGGCACTCGCGTCGAAGGGCTAAGGGCAAAGCCGTTTCAACAGCTCTGCTCCGAGGGACACAAGACCACGAGTGGCTTTATGGGGCCACCAAAGACCGGTCTCGATCGTGCACGAAGCACCGGCGCTGACTTCGTCATGGTGGGCGACTTTTGTTCGACCACTTGGCATGTCTAATGTCGCAGTGCAGCGAGGTAGACGACCAAGCCCCGACGACGCAGCCGGTGTTTGCTAAGATGACCAAACGGTTTCAGGATGTCCGGCGCCGGCTAGATGATACTGCCGGACTTTGATGCAAAAGAGCAAGTCACTGTTCGCTCTCAGAGATCATCGTCAATGCGGAGACCAAGTCGGAGAAGAAGACCGAGGAGCCCAACGTATATGGACAGAGTACACCTCGAACGATATTATCGGCGGTTCGAGATGCGCCGCAACCCATCGACGTCGAGAAGACCAGGGCCACTATGGATAAGGGATTATCGGACTACGGCCGTGAACACAGCAGCAGGGAAGCAGAAGCGAATAGCCGTCGCGGCCGCCTGCCTCAGAAGCGCAGCTTACGGCAATGCCGACCTCCGCCTGGCACAGAGCCGTCGTCGCCAGTCATACCGATGATGGGGCGGTTTCCTGCAAGTGCTTTTAAGGCGAGAAACGTCTTGCGAGCAATGTAAAGAAGGCCGTGTTCGCTCTCCACGGCGGGACTACGCTGACATAGCCAAGCCGCGCTGACATCACCGGAATGGCGGTTTGGCAATTGTCGTGCACATGACTCCGTTTGAGTCCTCCATGATACCTTCCCAACCACAGGCATCAGCACGACAGGCGTCCTCC
>JANXXL010000084.1 GCA_025350625.1 Bryobacterales bacterium
CGTCACTTCGCTCGCGAACGAATTGAGCTGATCAACCATGGTGTTAATGGTGTTCTTCAGCGCCAAGATTTCGCCCTGCACGTCCACGGTGATCTTGGTCGAGAGATCGCCTCGCGCGACGGCCGTCGTCACTTCAGCGATGTTGCGGACCTGGTTCGTCAGGTTGCCCGCCATGGAGTTGACGGAATCTGTCAAATCCTTCCACACGCCGCCCACGCCCTTCACCTGCGCCTGGCCGCCGAGTTTTCCTTCGGTTCCGACTTCGCGGGCCACGCGCGTCACTTCGCTCGCGAACGAATTGAGCTGATCGACCATGGTGTTGATGGTGTTCTTCAACTCCAGAATTTCGCCGCGCGCGTCGACGGTGATTTTAGTCGACAAATCGCCCTTCGCCACGCCGGTAGTCACCTGAGCGATATTGCGCACCTGCGAAGTCAGGTTGCCAGCCATGAAGTTCACACTATCGGTGAGATCGCGCCATGTACCCGCGACTCCTTCCACCTTCGCCTGGCCGCCGAGTTTTCCTTCGGTTCCGACCTCGCGCGCCACGCGAGTAACTTCCGACGCGAACGAGCTGAGCTGATCCACCATGGTGTTGATGGTGTTCTTCAACTCCAGGATTTCGCCGCGCACCGTGACTGTAATCTTGCGCGACAAGTCGCCCTTGGCGACCGCAGTGGTAACTTCCGCAATATTACGAACCTGCGCCGTAAGATTCCCGGCCATGGAATTAACCGAGTCAGTCAAATCTTTCCAGGTGCCGCCGACTCCGGGCACATCCGCCTCGCCGCCGAGCAGTCCTTCGGTTCCCACTTCGCGAGCCACGCGCGTGACTTCCGCGGCGAAGGAGCTGAGCTGGTCGACCATGGTATTGATGGTGTTCTTCAACTGCAAAATTTCGCCGCGCGCGTCGACGGTAATGCGGGTCGAAAGGTCGCCCTTGGCCACGGCCGTGGTGACTTCCGCAATGTTTCGAACCTGATTGGTCAGATTTCCGGCCATGGAGTTAACCGAATCCGTCAGGTCCTTCCAGACGCCCGCGACGCCTTTCACTTCCGCCTGTCCGCCCAAACGTCCATCCGTGCCGACCTCGCGCGCGACGCGCGTCACTTCCGCTGCGAACGAGCTCAACTGATCCACCATGGTGTTGATGGTGTTCTTCAGTTCCAGAATTTCTCCACGCGCATCCACCGTAATTCTGGTGGTTAAGTCGCCCTTAGCCACGGCCGTCGTCACGCCGGCGATGTTGCGAACCTGATTGGTCAGGTTGCTAGCCATCGAATTCACGCTTTCCGTCAAATCCTTCCAGGTACCCGCCACACCGGTCACCACCGCCTGCCCGCCCAGCTTGCCTTCCGTGCCGACTTCCCGCGCCACGCGGGTGGCTTCCGAAGCGAACGAATTGAGCTGATCCACCATGGTGTTGACCACCCGCGCGGTATGTAAAAACTCCCCGCGCAGCGGACGACCATCCACATCAAGCGACATGGTCTGCGAAAGATCGCCCTTCGCCACCGCGCCGATGACGCGCGCGACCTCGGTCGAAGGCTGCACCAGATCGCCAATTAAGCTATTAACCGAGTCGATACAAGCGGCCCACCCGCCGCTGGCCGAACCTATGGAAGCCCGTTGTGCGATCTTGCCCTCTTTACCGACCGAACGGCTGATCCGGTCGAGAGCGTTGGTCATCTTCTCATTGAGTTCGAGGATGTCATTCAGGGCATCGGCGATCTTCCCATCCATGCCCACCAGGTCTACCGGCATCCGGACCGAAAAGTCCCCCCGTTTAAAAGCAATGAGTGTCTCGAGCAGCACGTTCGTGTCGCGAGTCTTCGGCTTCTTAGCACGTTTTAGAGTGGCGGGTGTAGATGGCATGGGTTCTATCTCCAATGACTCCAGTTAGTTTAAGTGCGATTGCTCAATTCGGCGGACCCACGATTAGAGACTTCTATAGCCTTTAGGTTACAAAATTTTTGCCCCTGACTCACGTCGCCCTCACGCCCGGCTCGGCCTTCAATTCTCGCTGCAAAGTTTGCGCGCCTGCAAAAAAGGCATTACTCGTGCCTGGACAGATCTAGCAATGAAAAGATAAAGATCTCAAAACACTGGTTTGTGGAGTTATTCCCTGGAACCTAGGCGGTCACCGAATTGCACTAAAGAAGCTGGAGGCTCGATATGAAATATTTCGGCGCATGGCTATTGGGTGTTCCGACCGGGTTGATCTTTATCTGGTTTCTGTTTAATCACGCGCATTAGACGGATTCATCTCAAAGAGAATAAAGGAGTTTCTACAAATGAAGGTTCCGATCTCAGCAATCTGTAGCCTGTTAGTGGGTTTTTATACTTTAACCGGGTGTACCGAACCGGCAACGCGCTCGGCGGACGTAAAGAGTCCGGTTCGTCAGTCCCTTGACCAAGCTGGCCTTAAGGATGTCTCCGTCGATCAGGACCGCGACAAAGGCGTCGTGACCCTCGGTGGGCGCGTCGCGAGCGAAGATGCCAAGCGTCAGGCGGAGAGTGTTGCTAAAGCCGCGGCTGGCGGACAGGTGGTGGCAAACCAGGTTGAAGTGGTGCCCCCCGGAGAAGAAAAAATCGCCAAGACGATTAACTCCGATCTCGACAAAGGTATCGAAAAGAATTTGGATGCCGCGCTAGTTGCAAACCGCTTTGGTTCGCTCGTGAGATTTGACGTCAAGAACCGGGTCGTAATCCTAAAGGGCGATGTTGAATCCCAAGCCCGCCGAGCGGAAGCTGCGAAAGTGGCCGCCGCGGTACCGAACGTCGATCAGGTGGTGAACGAAGTACAAGTGAAGAACCAAAAAGCCACGTCATATTAGTCGCCTAAATGCGGACTCGCTTGCGGGGGCTCGCAGGCGGGTCCCTTGTTACTGCTAAGGTTATTTCCCCGGCCCGTTTGGGCTTTTTCCCTACTGCAACTTATCCCGCTCCAAGTTATGTTGGAGCGTGCTCCTGCGGAGAGGATGCCCGATACTCATTTGCCTTCTGGCATTGTGCTGCCGCACGCAAGCGGAGCCTGCGAACTGGACTGCCCATTACCCTCCCTGTAAAAAACGCGCTGAGCTGCTTAAGCGTGGCCCGATGTATCTGGGCGTGCGGGTCGCAACGGCGAATTCGATTCTCGCGCAACAGTTCAGATGGGCCCTGGATTTTTGGGCCACTATTCTGGATCTGGATTGGTATGAGGAGAATTCAGAGAATTGTTCGATGGAGTTAATCGACGGGGGCCGGGAACTCTTCGCGGCTGCGCCCGACATCATGGTGGCCCGTTCTCAGTTTCCTGACCGCATGGCCTTCCAGGGCTGGATCGCATTCAACCCCGCCGTCGCGCTTACCAAGACCGAGCTATACCGGATCTCGGTGCATGAGATCGGCCATATGCTGGGGCTCCGCCATAACCCCAACGCCAAATCTCTCATGTACGATCTGGACTTGGACAGTTCAGAGTCTCTCGACGCTGCCGACTTGGCTTCGTTGGCTGCGCGGCATAAGCTGCGCACCGCCTCTTTAAGCGAACCGGTCACCTTGACCAAGCTACCCTAAAATCTGGCCTCCCCAGGGGCCAAACAGATTTAGAAACATGCTTCCCGGCCGGCCCATCTTAACTGCGAAAGGATTCTCCATGGCTACTCATAAAATGTTGCCATTAGCCGCGATCGCTGCGGCGATCATTTGCCGTCTGTCCGCCATCGAAGCGCAAGGCCTGAGTGCCCAAGATCAAATGTTCATGGAAAACGCGGCGCGGGGCGGGATGCACGAAGCCCGTATGGGACGCCTCGGCATTAAACGTGGACAAAGTGAGGCTGTAAAGGGCCTGTGTCAGCGTTTAATCAATGATCACAATACCGCAAATAAAGACCTGGAGTCGTTGGCAAAGCAAAAAGGCGTCACCTTGCCGGCGGATGACGCGAAGGTGGTTTTCTCGACGCCCCTCGCTGCGAAAAGTGGCGCCGACTTCGATCGGGAGTTCGCCAGGTTGATCATAGAGGACCATCAAAAAGATATAGCCGCCTTCGAAAAAGAAGCGAGCGCAGGGACCGACCCGGATTTGAAGAACTGGGCGGCGAAAGCGCTGCCGGCGCTGCGGGCGCACCTTGCCGAGGCGCAGGCGATTCCGCAATAGGCGTGCAATTTCCAATGGCTTCATCCAACAGCATATTTCCTCAACGCACTTTAGGGCGCACCGGCGTGCAGGTGTCGGCACTGGGTCTGGGGGGCTCCCACATCGGTGGCCCCAAAGTTTCAAGCGCCGGGGCCGTACGAATTATCCGTGCGGCCATCGATGGCGGCCTCACCTTTATGGACAATTCCTGGGATTACCACGGAGGTGAGAGCGAAAGACGGATGGGCCGGGCGCTGCGGGACGGATATCGATCGCAAGCCTTCGTGATGACAAAAATCGATGGGCGCACTAAAAAAGAAGCTGCCAGGCAATGAATCGCTCAAAAGAATGCGGCTGTATGAAGTAGACCTGCTGCAGCATCATGAAGTGATCCGGTACGATGACGTCGACCGCATCTTTTCTTCAGGCGGGGCGATGGAGGCCCTGGTCGCGGCGCGGCAGGCCGGCAAAATTCGGTTTATCGGATTCACCGGCCATAAAGATCCCCAGGTTCACTTATACATGCTTGAAACCGCCAAGAAGCACCGCTTTCGTTTTGATACCGTGCAAATGCCGCTAAACCTCCTGGACGCGCATTTTCGAAGTTTCGAACAGAAGGTGCTTCCCGAACTTGTCAAGGCCGGCATTGGGGTCCTGGGGATGAAGAGCATGGGGAGCGGCGTGATTCTAAAAAGCCATGCAGTCACAGCCATGGAGTGCCTGCATTACGCTTTGAATCTTCCCGTGTCTGTGGTTATCACGGGTATCGACAGCATGAGGATCTTAAAACAAGCCTTTAAAGCGGTGGAGAGCTTCACTCCCCTCACAACCAAAGAGATCAGCAAACTGCGCGCAAAATCGGCCTCCGTAGCGGCGGAGGGCCGGTATGAATTATTTAAGACTACGTCTGTATTTGATTCGACCGCGCAGCATCCGGAATGGCTAGGCGAGGAATCTGCACGAAACCGCCGCTTGGCGAAGTGACACGTGGAAAATTTGTTAACTCGCCGGCGCTTCTTTGACTGTTTTTCGATTTGACTTTCTTGCTTTCGCGGAGCTCGCTAGTTTTTTTCGCTGGGTTGCGGACTTTTTGGCGGGCGGAGCTGCCGGTGTAGCCACTCCGGTTTTGACTGCAAGCTTTCCCAAGGCTGTCCCTATTGCAGCGGCTGCAGATTTCAGGAATGGCTCATCAGCATTGGCGATCTTCTTGGCTGGTCGCATAATTCTCTCCGCTCTTTTATGATTTCCGGCAACCTTGTCGGAAAGGCTCGACACTGGATGGAAATTCATGCACCAATGGGAAGTATTGACTGGCCGGATTCAATTCCCGAAACCACGATGAAGCAG
The DNA here is from genome assembly GCA_025350625.1 of Bryobacterales bacterium. Lineage (GTDB taxonomy): Bacteria > Acidobacteriota > Terriglobia > Bryobacterales > Bryobacteraceae > Palsa-187. The sequence goes on from JANXXL010000084.1 coordinate 5,468, forward strand.
AATAGACAATCCTGGCATCCCAATTAACCAGACGAAGAATAAGATACCCAACAGCGCCAATGCGCCGATACTGCTGATGAACGTCATGGCACAGTATTTCATGCTTGCAACCAGTGCAATCCTTGTGCCATGTCCGGCCATTGGCGCCGTGGTCATGCCCTACATCCGATGTGAGGACGCTTCCAACTCCCGGTCATAAGCGTGAGGGCGAGAGAGTGCGCGAGCCGACACTTCACGCTCCGCCTTCTCAAGCTGATCTCCAAAACCCGGCAGCGCTTCATTCAAGACGCCGCGCACCTTTAATGCAGTAAAACCGATCAATGCGCTCTTCAATGTGTCCCAATGATCGGAAATTGGGTTTCGCTGACTCCGGTCCGCAAAGTTGCTGCTGGGGCTGTGATCGCGCACTCTCATCGGCGTATTCAAATTTTTATTTCCGACGACGCCCGCCAGAAGGACTCCGCCACCAAACGCCAAGCCCATAAGCGTCATGGGACTCCGCTCAAAATAGGTCTTCCAATCGGTGGCCTGTTTAACCTTATATTCAAGCTCTTGTAAATTGTTTCCCAGGTCACTTCGGGCCGACTCTATGTGTTTTTCTATCTGGTCTGGTCTTTCAGCCATTGGACATTCTCCTTAACATTTTTCATGGTTCTTTCCGCCGCCGGACGTACCACCTTCATTCGCCGCCGGCCCGTGCTTACCAGGATTGCGCCAACGACCAATACCAGCGCGCCAACCACCAGCGCGGCCAGCCAAGGTTGCAACACCGTCGACAGTGCATACACCGATGCGAGAAGCAGCAACCCGCCGGCATAAATGAGAAGCACGGCGCCGGCTGCCAGAATTTTGCTTGCACTGGCAGCCTTGGCAGCTTCGGTAGTTATCTCCGTCTTCGCCAGACGGATTTCGGAACGCACAATGTCCTGCAGGTTGCCAAAAATATCCTGCAGGACTTCAGAAACGGAGCGATCGTCATTGCGAGGCATGATCAGGCCTCAACTATTGCGAATAGCGCGTCCCATCAAGAATCCGATCGCCGCGGCGATCAACAAAGACGGCCCTGGATTTCTTTTCACCACGGATTCCATATCAGCCATCATTTGCTTGGTGTCGTGGCCTTCCATGTAAGTGGCCATCGCGTCCACTTTTTCCGCGGTAGAGTGCGCGATGTCAGGGACATTCGGAAGTTTGGCCGCGCTCTGATGAAGGCTACTCGCTGCGCTATGGAGAGCGCTAGCGGCAGAAACCCGATTCTCTTCGATTTTGTTGACCGCGGTTCTGCCGAATTCCTGAGTCTTGTCCTTCATTGTTTTGGCGGTCTCAGCGATAGACTCTTTGGCCTTTCTCGCCATCTCGGCTGCCTGATCGGCAATCTGAGTCGATTCGTTTTCATAACCGTAATTGGTATCTGGCATTTTGGTTCCCCTTCTTAAGTAACTTCATGTGTGAGATGCTCCTCGCGGTACGCTTGTTTCGCTTCGCCATCGATTACGGCGCACGCTTGACAGAGCAAATTGCGTTCTTTGGAAAAGAATGCGGTGCCAGTAAGGCTCTCACATACCGCCGACACTGATAACAGGGCACCACCTGCCTTTGGTCTGTTACTTGCTCCATTGAGGCCAGGAGGCAGAACGGATGTTATTTCTAATACTGCTTTTTGTGCTGTTGCTGGCGGTGCTCCCCACATGGCCTTACAGCTCGGGATGGGGATACTATCCGAGCGGCGGCCTGGGTTTGGTCTTGCTGGTTGTGCTGGTATTGTTCTTGTCGGGCCGAATATAGCACCTGCCCAACGGAGCGGTTCCAAGTGCTGGAAGCTTGGAACCGCTGATTTTTCCCAAACCTCGCGACTGTCCCATCTCAAGTAGAGCCCAACCTAACGGCACGCCACGTGCAAGTTTCCCAATGTGCCTAGCATCTTGAAAGTATATTCGTGACTAGACCAAGTCGGTCTTCGGGAATTCGGGTCGCCGCCACAGTCGCTTTTGTAATTGCAGTGCTTTACGTGGCCCGAGAAGTCCTTATCCCTCTGGCTTTTGCCATCACCCTTTCGCTGGTTTTATCGCCCGCCGTGGGTTGGCTTCAAAACGTGCACATAAGGCGTTTCCCGGCAGTGCTGGTTGTGATGGTAGTTGCAATCGCCACCGCCGGAGGCATTAGCTATGTCATCTTCGATCAACTGGTTCAGGTAGCAAACGAGCTCCCTGCCTATCGCGAGAACATCCATAACAAGCTCAAAGCGCTCCGTACTCCGAACAAAGGGGCATTGGGACGGGCGGCGGAGAGCGTTAAGGAGTTGGGGAAGGAGCTCACCACGCCTGCTCCGGAACAGCCGGAAGCTGCTACCCCGCGTGGGCGGTCTGAAAGGACGAATACCCCTGCCAACCCGCTGCCGGTTCAAGTGGTGGACCTTCCCGCGAATGGCTTGGTCTATGTCCGCGACTTGACTCAGCCCTTCTTAGCACCGCTCGCGATACTTGGAATCGTGTTGGTCTTTACGGTTTTTTTGCTGGTCGAAGAAGTCGACTTGCGAAACCGGCTTTTCCGCCTGGCCGGATTGAATCGCCTCAATGTAGTCACGCAGGCGCTGGACGACGCTACTCGCCGCGTCAGCCGCTATCTGATGCTTCAGTTCTTGGTGAACGCGGGTTTTGGAGTTCTCTCCGGAGCGGGTCTATATCTGATTGGCGTTCCCTATGCGGCTTTGTGGGGCACGGTGGCGGCGCTGTTCCGCATTATTCCCTATATTGGATCGGTAGTCGCAGGTTTGTTCCCATTGGTGCTCTCGCTGGCGGTATTCGACGGCTGGAGGGCGCCGCTGCTGGTATTCCTCCTATTCGCCATTCTCGAATTGATCACGGGGAATCTGCTCGAGCCCCGGCTCTATGGCGCTCATACCGGAATCTCATCGCTGGCTCTGTTGCTGACTACAGTATTCTGGGCCACTCTCTGGGGGCCGGCCGGCCTGATCCTGTCGACGCCGCTCACTGTTTGTGTGGTGGTGCTGGGACGCCACGTGCCGCATCTATTTTTCCTGCATATTCTGCTGGGAGACGAGCCGGCGTTAGCGGCGGAAGCGCATTTGTACCAGCGGCTCCTCGCCATGGACGACCAGGAGGCGCGGGCCGTCGCCGAGGAGTATTTGCGTGAAAATTCCTTGCTGCAATTATACGATTCGGTGATTCTTCCTACTTTGACCCTGGCGGAACAAGATCGCCATAAGGGCGACCTCGATGCCGAACACGAAGAATTTCTGTTCCTGAGCCTGCGGGAAATGCTGGCGGAATTCTCGGAAAATGCCCAGAATGCCGCGGCGGAATCCCCCGAAAAGCCCCCGGGACCAACCCACCCCGGACGCATTTTATGTTTCCCGGCTCACGACGAAGCCGATGAGATCGCCGCCGCTATGCTGGCCCAGTTACTCGAACAGACCGGATGCGCCACCATTTCGTTCCCCCTGGGATCTTCGCCGGAAAATATGCTTGGCGTTATGGAACCGTCCGCTGCCGACGTCTTCTGTATATCGGCTGTCCCTCCCTTCGCGTTTTCTCACGCCAGGACGCTGAATAGGCAGCTGCGAACCAAATTTCCCCACAGCAAAATTCTAATCGGATTATGGGGATTCAGCGGGGATGTTGAACGCGCTCTTCAGAGGTTCAAACCCGCGCCTCCCGACAAGTTTGCGGTCAGTTTCGCGGATGTTATTGCCTACTTAAATCCGCCCGCACCTTTGTTGCCGACGGACGCGGCGCAGGCGGACGAGCCGCACACGGAAGCGCCAGAGGGCACGGCACTCCTGCGGCCGTAGTTGCGATCTTACTTACAGACCCACCCATCCAAACCCGCCCGGTTCTCATTGCAGGGCGCGACCGTAGAGGGCGCTTCGAGCGAATAGTAAACCTTGAAATCGTCGCCCGCCTTTTTGTTGAAACCATACACGAAAATGGGGTCGCGCGGGGCCGAGTCGCCCGGCGCCATGCGGTAGTTCATCGACACCGCCGCCGGGGGATTTACCGTGCTCACCGCTACGTTGGCGAGAGGTTCGAACACCGAATTGCGCACCACTGCGGTTTTGACCGGCTTGTCGTTGACCGAACTGGAGCGATAAGCAGTGCCCACCACCACGCCCAGATAATCGCGGAAGTATCCGCCGTCAATTGTCATGGAACCGTCGCCGCGTCCCGGTTCCGGCTTCTGGTCGCCTCTGAAGAACGGACTGGTGACGCCGATGCGCATCCCCTGCACGTTGGCATTGTGGATTGCGACACTCTTTGAAAGATAGTTGCCCACCCACACCCCGGCCGGGCTCTCAAAGTCATTTACCAAGACCGACTTGTCTCCCCGCACCGTTAGGTTCTCGACGGTCAGCTTGTCGGTCGGGGTGGCTGTGATGCCATGCCGCGACGGATTCCAGGCGCGGAAGTTGGTGATACTCCCGTTCCATCCCAGCGCGACGCCGGTCTGGATGGCCCCGTAAGCTTCGTTCCCCGTAAACTCGAGCACCACTGCATCAGTGGTATCGATCAGCTTGGTTTCTTTGTCGATGCTGGTGTCGGCGCCCTTAAAAGCCGGAATGTGAACATCGCCCAGCGCTCCCGCTGCCAGACCGAAGCCGAAGGTATCGGCATTGGCGGCAACGTTATTGCGGATGTAATTGTTAGGACCGCGGAACCAGAATCCCGCGCCCTCGCCGCCCGGGTCGTTCCCGGCGCCGCTATAGCCGCTGCGCGGCGCGAAATCGCCCGATCCGCCGGAGCGCATCGCGAAATTGTGATCGAAGACGTTATAGCTTTCCGTGCCGTCCTCGGTCACGATTCCCGCGCCGTGTGTGTTGTAAACCACGTTGTCCTGGACCAGGCCGTAATGGCTGTTATGAACCGTCACGCCCCATTTGGGCGCACTATCGACGGCGTTGCCTACCAGCGTGAACTGATAGCCGTTGGCAGGAGTCTGTTTGGGCCCGAAGTCGTGATGAAAGTGAATCGCGTAGCGCCCAATTTGATTGGAGCCAAGTTTCTTTAGCTTGCCGCTGTCATCGAATTCGGTGTTGTCGAGCACTCCCAGCTTGGTGCGTCCCATTTCGCGGACTTCGACATAGCGCAAGTCGATCCCCGAGCGTGACATGAAGATCATGTGTCCCCGCGTGCCGGCGGGGTTCTCTGAGCGCACCACCACGTTGCGGGTCAGATTGCCGATATGCGGCAGAAACTCCAGCTTGTCATCGCCGGTGCGCGCGCCTTTATGATCAAATTTGAGCGGCGAAGTCAGCGTGATCTGCTTGCCATTCACCGCCGCGATTTCGAGTTTCTCATCCTGCGGCTGATAGTTTTCCCCGCGCTGGTTATCGCGCAACTGTCGTGTATCCGGAATTACGATACGATCGCCCGCCTTCCAGGACGCCACCGGTTGTTCCAGCGTCAAGCTGGTCTGGCCCGCCAGCGGTTCGGCTTCGAGCCGCGCAAACGTGGGCTCTTTCACGGCGCCGTGCATGCTGATTTTGCCCAGGCTCTCGATCCCCGCGCCCAATTCGGCCGGGTCCAGCGTGCGATCGATTTTCTGATCCGCAATTACGACTTCGGCCGTGACATTTGCGGCAATCGGTTTCGCCACGCTGCCGATTTCAAGATAGCCGTCGTCCTCTACCATCAAGTTGTTGGTCTTTAACAGTGTGCTGGAGCCCGTCGCGAAGCTAAGCTGTCCGTGCAGGTCAATGCAGCCGATCTTGACAGCGCTCGACATATCGTAGACCACGCTATGCCCCGCGCCTATGGACACACGGTCGTCCGCTCCCGGCACTTTCTTGGTCGACCAGGTGGCGGCATCGGACCACGCGCCGCTCGCAGCGCTCGTGACCGTGGGATGGGCACAGAAATCCGGCACTCCGCCTGGCACCCCATGAATCATCCGTGCGTGGTTGTGATCCTGTGCCATGAGCAAGGCCGTAAAAAGCAAAGCAATCGTATATTTCATGCGTCTCCCTCGTTTGTGGTTGAGCATGCTTATTTTACACTGGATGGAGCCTCAACGCAGGAACGGCAGGTAAGCCGGAACGCGTGCGCGATAATCGGCAAATTGCTGGCCGAACCGCTCCGCCAGCAGGAGTTCCTCTGCGTGAATCCTTATTTCCGTTCCTGCGATCATGAGCGCCAGTGCTATCGCGCACAGCGTCAGCGGGGCCCGCAGAAATCCTGTGGCCAGTAACAACGCAATCATCGACGCGTAGATCGGATGCCTGACCACGCTATAAACGCCCGACTGAACCAGGCGATGATCTTCGTAGACTCCCGCTTGAAGCCGCCACTCCTTGCCGAGCGCCGGCAGCGCAGACCAGATCAGCACTAGCGCTAACGCGCCAAGCGCCCCTGCCGCCAGAACACGCCACATTGCAAGCTCATGCGTCCTGAAATAATGTGTGGACGAAACCAGAGGATATGAAGCGGCTTGCAACACCATTCCCAGGATAGAAACGCGCGCTGTTTTAGCTCGGCGTGTACTAATTCGGCGAGTCCGGCGAATCAGGAAAGGCAGTACCCACAAGCCCCACAGCAACTGCAGCGCATAGGAAGCGGCGGTCCGCATGCGGACTAACCCGGCTGCCCCACCCGGGTCGAAGCGATATATTCCTCGAAATCGCGCAAGCCTTCCGGGGAACCAATTTCGTAAAAGCGTTCCGTCGCTTCGAATCCGGCGAGACGGCCTTCGACACTTAGCTTTTTGAGCAGCGGCGCCAAATCGCTGTGTTCTCCGGACGGCACCTCTTGTTCGATGACGGCGCGCCGCAGAATCGAGATCCCGTAGTCGATGTATTGCATGGACTCGGGCCGCGGATCGGAGGCATTCTTGTCGTAGAGGACCACCTGGCCGTCGCTATAAATCACATTGCTCCGATCCCACCGTCCTTCGTTCCGTAACACCGCCATCAGGGCAGAACGGCCGCTCGCGAGAAACCGTTCCCACAGGGCGCGCAGCGGGACGTGCAGGAAGGAGTCGCCGTAGAGGACCGCGAAGCTCGAGTCGAGAACACCCTGGTCGAATGCCAGCCGCAGCGCGCCTGCCGTTCCGCGCAGCCGGTCTGCTTCGTCGACAAATGCCGCTCGGATTCTCCAGCGGCTCCCGTCGCCCACGTATTCACGAATCAAATCTCCGCGATAGCCAATGGAGAAAACCACGTCGGTGACGCCTTCTGCGGCCAGCCAGTCCAATTGGTAATGCACGAAGGGCTTGCCGCGGGCCGGCAGCATGGACTTGGGAAGCGTCTCGGTAAACGGGCGCATGCGCGTCCCCAACCCGCCCGCCAGCACCACGCACTGCCGTCGTTGGTCCAACTAATCCCTCACGAGGACGGTGGACCCATCGTGATCGAAGCGAAAGCGCAGTTCGGAAAGGCCCTCCCCGCTCATGGCCCGGCGCAGCCGCATAGGATCGTCGGCATAAAACAACAGGTATCCGCCGCCGCCCGCGCCCACCAGTTTGCCGCCCAACGCCCCGTTCTGCATTCCTACGCTGTGCCAATGATCGATCTGATCGTTACTCATGCCCTTCGAACGAGCCCGCTTGTGATTCCAATGCTCACGCATCAATTCGGCGTAGCAGTGGGTTTGGCCCGATTCGAGCGCTTCTTTAGTTGATATGCCGAGCTGCTTCACGAAATGAAGGTTGTCGATCATCGCAGAATCGTTTTCGAGCGAACGCTTCTTCTGATCGTCCAGGACCACCGCCGCATTTCTCGAAAAGCCTGTGAAGAACATCAGAAGGTTATGTTCCAAATCGAGCAAGGTATCGTTTGAAATCGCCAGCGGCAGTGCATTCACCGCTCCATCCGGCCGGAATTCGAAAGACATCATCCCGCCAAAAGCGGCGATGTACTGATCTTGCTTGCCCACCGCCTGGCGCAGAACATTGATTTCAATATCGCAAGCTTCCTCGGCCAAATCCGCTGCCGACAAGTGTTTCCGCTTATAGGCGAGAAGCGCTTTCAGTAATCCCACCGTGAACGTTCCCGAAGAGCCGAGCCCTGTCCCCGCGGGAACATCCGCGATACTGGCAATCTCGAGAAAGCCCTGGCCGTTATGCCGCCGCAGCACTTCGCGCAGAATCGGATGTCGAATTTCATCTACCGTTTTTACGTTCTCGAGGCTCGAATACTTCAGCAGGTACCCCTCGTGGAACATGCGATTGACACTCACAAAGATGTATTGTGAGATCGCCGCGGATAACACGAAGCCGCCATGCCGCTGGTAATAGGAAGGCAGATCGGTGCCGCCGCCGCCGATAGATATGCGGAGCGGCGTACGCGTGATGATCATGAAGAATAGCCTACATTACGGGATCGCCGGGCGTGGTCGGACCCATCAGCGCCGCTGGTGCCGCGTCGCGGCTACCAGGTATAGGCGACCGCGACCATGCCGATTATATCTTGCCGGATACCGCTCAAAGATGCGCCCGGCGCCGGTGCTATTACTTCGTTAGGCGCCTGGCTGAAATAATCGCGCACTTGCACGCGTAGCCTCAGATGCGGGGAAAGTTGGACCTTCACGCCCACCCCGCCTTCACCCACCGGAAGCACTTCACGCGTTGCCGTCAACGCCGCCAAATTCCCCAGGGGCTGCGTGGCCGACTCCTGGCCGGTACCCACCATCACTTCGATGCCGCCCCCGAAGGAAAAGTAAGGGCGGATGCGCGCTCCCCGCGGCCGCAAATGCGCCAGAAAATCGCCGGTGATCAAGTGGGTGTGCGCGCCGAAGGAAACCGATTTGCCGGAGCCTTCGAGTTTTACATCGCCTGTGCGATAGAGATACGTCGCCTCGCCGGCCCAGTATCGGTACGAGTCCTCTCCTCCATAAACCCCCACCGTGGCGCCCGTTTTAACGCCGGTTGAAGCGCTGGAAGTGGCGTTTTTCACCGTCATATCGGGGGAAAAACCCACTCCGCCGATGACTCCCACTTCCCACTCCGGTCCTTGGGCGCGGGCCATGGTGGCCGTCGCGGCAATCATCGCCGCGGCGCAAAGCAGACTTTTGAACATGCATTTCCTCCTGATATTGGGTGCCGTCACGGGCTTACCACCCGGACTAAATAAGTGGCGCTCTGCCCCCCGGCCGAAACCGTCAATGGCGTACTCGTCGACGGCTGCACTTTCGGCGGTGCCTTAACCTTGATCTGATAGACTCCGATCTGGCCCGGCACCAGAGTCGCCGACGTGAGCGCCAACGCGACGCCGCCCAAGGTCACCGTCGGGGGATTCGTCACTACTGCTACCGGGTTCGCGGGAGCCCCCGTGCCCAAAGGCGGTAAGGGCGTGGTCAGCCCCAGGCCGGTGACAAGAATCGTAAGCTCCGAGTTGGGATGGATCGGATTCGTGAAATTCACAGGTTCGCCGTTGTCATCGCGAATCACCTGTAGGACGCCATTCGTCAAGAAGATGGCGGGGGCCTGTCCTTGGATCGTAAACGTGAACGGATCGCTGATGCCGCCGGCCGTATGCACCACCAGAGTGGCCGGGCCTGCGAAGTCCGGTAATTGCGCCACAATTTGCGCCGGAGAAACGCTGAAGAGCGGAAGCGCGACGTTATTCACCAGTGCGCATACTTCGCCCAGCGAACTGGGCAGCGGAGGAGCGCCTGCCGATAGCGGGCCGCTCGCGAGCGCGCTGCCGTTGATATCGGCTACTCCGCCCAACGCCACCAATGCACTTTGATCCGCCGCATTGGTCACGCTTGAAATTACCGGCTTGGCCAGGGCTGCGTCGAAGTTGGAATTCAGGACCGTCAATCCGGAAATTGTGAGGGCGAAGATTCGGGTTTGATCGGTGGAAATCGCCAGCGTCCGCGTGAACGGCAAAATGGATTCCCCGATTTGACCCACCACCGGGGTAAGCAAGCTGGCTGCAGTCAAGGGAGCTTCCGCCATTGGCGTGGCGTTGAATTCAACCCCATTGACCGGATTCAGGCGCTGGATTAGGCCGGCATCCGTCGCGGATGTGGCGGTGGTACGCAATCCCGTCCCATTAAGCAGGGCGGCAACTCCGGAGGATGTGCCATCGGTTGCCGGGAACGGATCCCCCAGCGGCACCAAAGCCGCGTCCAACAAATTCGGTCCTGCCAGAGATACGACTCCGGCATTGAACACCCCGTACGCCCCAGCTAAGCCTGGAAAATCCTTGCGGGAAGCAACCCAGGTTTGGGCGGAATCGGCATATTGGACGACATTGCCATCGGCCAGCGCCAGCAATAGATGGTCGTTCGAGGGCGACGCAGCGATTACCCCGTCAATCGACGCAAAACCATTTTGGTAAATCGACCGGTTCGCACCGGCAGACAAAGTACATGGTGTATCTGCCACGCGGTTCGTAAAGTCAACGTGATCTAGTGTCGCTTTGCCGCTGATCACCGGAGTGCAATCCGGCGGCTTGGTGGCCAATCGCGACAGAGCAAAGATGCCAGTGTTGGCAACCCCGATGGAGCGCGGATAATGCCCCCCCGGAAAAACGATGGGGGACGTCGGCGCCAGGGTATCCAGATCGAAAACACTCGCAATCTGAGAATTGTCATTCCCCACCATCAGGAACTTTTTGTCAATGGTAATCGCCATTTGTATAGGGGTGTTCCCGGTACGCAGCAACGGTGCAGCGACCTGCTGGAGCGTGACCATGTCGTATACCAGCACCAGGTTCTTGTCCTGACGAAGGATATACAAGCGCCCCCGGACCGGATCTGCCAGCATGTCCACCAGTTTCCCGGGCACATTTAAGACCTGCCCACGCTGGTTGAAATCCCGGGTGTTGACGAGCAACCGCACCTGCGAAGGCAGATTCACTGCGCCGTTCGACGTGATCGTCAGCGGAATGCTCGCCGTGCCTTTGGCGTTCTGAAAGACCGTAGGGTCAATGGTGATCACCACATTAGCTGGCGTAGTGCCGGTCGTTGTGGATAGAGTTACCCCGGTGGTCCCCTTGGGAAGCGAGAGCGTGAAATCGGTCTGGACTGAACTAAGGCTGATGATGCTGATGGTCTGCTTCATCACCAACCGGTTACACGCGTCAGTCGCAAATAAAATATCTTCCTGCGTGGCGCCCACCTGCGCCGTTTTGGGTAGTTGTCCCACCGGAAGAATCGTCACGCCGCTTACCGACGCCGAGTACATAGCCTGACCGTCCAATGACATCTGGGATTTACCCGAGAGATCTTCGCGCATTTCAATCCGCTCTCGAACCGTAAGATTATCCGTGTCCAGAATGTGCAAGACCGATTTGTCATCAGGGGTGGGGATTTGAGCGTAAATCAAGTTCCGGGTCAGATCCCAAGCATGCGTTCCCAGGTTGAAAGCTCCGTTCGGCCTGGGGAATTGCGCCAGAAGATACGAACTGCCGTCCGCCAAATAGTGCTGCAAACCCCAATCGGTCAGAATGTTAGCTGCAGTCTGATCCACGCTCACGCTTCTCGGACCCGGAGGAGGACTTTGCGTGAACACTTCGGCAAATGCGGTGTGCGAGGGCACGTCGTAATGAATCACCGCCGATTTTTCAGAACTCGCGCCAGCATCGCTGATGACGGCGGCCAGAAATATAATGGAATTTCCGTCGCCTGAAATACCTGCGGTGGCCTGGCCGATTTGGGTCGGGAACTTAACCAGCGGAGTGGGAAGATCCACACTTTGCACCGGGATGGAGGTGATCGGCGTTAACTTTTGGAATGGGAAAGGTTCCAGCAAAAACAAATTCGCAAGCGGGCCAGGATTATTGGGGTCAACAGCCGGACTTCGCGTCAAAATGACAGCATTATTGTCAGCACCAAAAGCCACTGCCAGTACCGGCGCCGCGAGATTTACGTCATAGCGGATGTTGGCATCCAAATCAAAAATGGTGTATCCGCCGCTCTCCTTGGCAAACGGGTTAACCGAAAGCTCCGCGGGGTCCGGCTTCTGGTATTCTCCCACTACCAGGAAGCGGCGATTCGGCGAGAGGGCTACCGCGCTCGGCGGCATCGGAACCTGAAGCGGAGTGCCCAGGGTCTTGGTGGCGATGTTGACCGCCTCCACCCTGAAAGCACTGAAATTAGCGGCCCACACCACTCCCCGCCGCTCATCCAGGGCAATGTCGGACACGGCGCCGTGAATCGGCACCACACTGCCGAAATTGGCCGCCGAGCATAACGCAGCGGAGGTCCAGACGAGCATCACCCAACGAATACGTAATCCTACCGCCAGCATATTTCCTCCGAACGGCTCAGGCAAAAACCTATAATAGCCGAAAGTCGATGAATTATTTCTGGAAAACGACTGCTACTGCCACGACTAAGCGCCGGGCTACCCGCTCGCCCGTCAAGATACATGTTCCAGGTCCGTCATGATTCTTGTACTAACTACATCGGATGGCTGTCGACCTATCTGTAGGGAGAATAGTAGAAGGATCGTTTCTGGAAAATGATTACAGCCAGCCCTTAGTAGGACTTGGCCACCACCACGCGCCGGTCTACCGGCTCGCCAGTCACGATGCACGTTCCGGGTCCGTCATATTTGTCCACTAAGGGAATACATCGGATCGTCGCCTTGAATTCTTTTACCCGGGCGTCGCACCGGGGGTCGTCTTTCATGTGCGCCATCACGAACTTACCGCCGCCTTTTTCGGCCGTAACCGGACGGAGTATTTCTTCCACCTCACCAATGGAGCCGGCCAAAAGCGTATTGTCCTGAAGGCGCTTCTTGGCCGCGGCATAAAGATCGGCCTGCATTTGCTCCAGGACTTCCGGTACCCTGGCTGCGATCTGCGCTTGAGGCAGGATTTCCTTGGCGCCGGTATCGCGCCGCTTCAGCACGATATTGCCCGAAGCCACATCGCGGGGCCCGAGTTCGAGAACCAGCGGGACACCCAGCCGCTCCCAGTGATAGAACTTGGCTCCGGGCGTCTGCCCTTCGCGATCGTCGATCTTTGCGCCTATTTCCGTAGCGATCTTGCGGGCGGCATCGAGGACGCTTGCGCGCTCTTCTTCCTTGCGGTAAATCGGCACCAGCACCGCCTTATGCGGCGCCAGTTTCGGAGGCAGGACCAGACCTTTATCGTCGGAGTGGCTCATGATCAGGCCGCCAATCAATCGCGTGCTTACTCCCCAACTGGTCTGCCAGACATAATCCAGTTGGCCTTCTTTATTCTGGAACCGCACGTCGAAGGCTTTGCCGAAATTTTGTCCCAGGTCATGACTGGTCCCGGCCTGCAGCGCCAAGCCATTCTGCATCATGGACTCAATACAATAGCTGCTGACCGCTCCCGCGAATTTCTCGGAATTGGTCTTTAGACCCTTGATGACCGGAACTGCCATGACGTTCTCGCAAACGTCCGCGTAGACATCCAGCATTCGCAGCACTTCTTCGAGCGCCTCTTGGTGAGTCGCATGAGCCGTGTGCCCTTCCTGCCACAGGAATTCGGTGGTCCGCAGGAACAGCCGCGTGCGCAATTCCCAGCGGATGACGTTGGCCCATTGATTCACCAGCATGGGCAAATCGCGCCAGCTTTGAATCCACTTGGCGAAAAAGTGCCCGATGATGGTCTCCGACGTAGGCCGGATGACATAAGGTTCTTCGAGCGTCTTGCCCCCGGCGATCGTGACCACCGCCAGTTCGGGCGAGAACCCCTCCACATGCTCCGCTTCTTTCTGCAGAAAGCTTTGCGGAATCAACAGCGGAAAATACATGTTCTGATGACCGGTGGCCTTGAAGCGCAGATCCAGTTCGCGTTGCAGGACTTCCCACACCGCCCACCCGTTAGCC
>JANXXL010000094.1 GCA_025350625.1 Bryobacterales bacterium
CCAGTGAGTGAGCGGAGGCATGGGATCGCCACCGGCGCAGAGAATTTTGACGCGGTGCCCTCGTTCCTGCAAGGCCGCAGAGACGCGCTGCGCTTCAATTTCAGAGCCTCCTAGCACGGGTGGATAGGAGTAGCAGATTAATAAGTACGAGACGGGGTCGACCGGCACACTAAGTCGAGTGTAGCATCCGCACTTTACCGGGGACCCCTTACGGTAGCGGCCATTGGGCCACTATCCGGTATCATGAAGTGCAAATGCTGAGGCGCAGTCCACCCCCTTTATTCCGGCTGGCGAAATGGATGAATCGAAAAGGAATTCGCGGGGGGTGGCGGCTTCTTAATTCACAGAAACGAATGGGGTTGTTGGACGATCCGGTACTGTTTTCGCTCGGCGGCGGAATCAGCATTGAAGTCCCGATTGCGCGCTACTTTTTTGACAAGGTAGATTTGCTGGACTACGAAGCGGACTTGATGGCGACGCTGAGGACTTTCATCGCGAAGCTCAACGCTCCGGTCACTTTAATCGATGGCGGCGCCGATATGGGTTTGTTTTCGCTCAAAGTGGCGAGCCAGTGCCCGGCGGTCCAACGAATTGTCGCTTTTGAGCCCAATTCGGATACCTTTTCGAATCTGCAGAGGAACCTCGGTCACTTGGGCATCGCGACGGAAGCGCATCCCAAAGCTTTGAGCGATTTCGAGGGATGGGGCGAGCTCAGGACCTCGGCGGACGATAGCGATCACACCGGAAAATATCTGGCGGAGTCTCCCACCGGCACCATACCGGTGACGACCATGGACTCGGCATTTCGCGGCCCGGCGGCCGATCTGGTCGTGAAGCTCGATATTGAAGGCGGCGAGCTGCGTGCATTGCGCGGCGCGCAGCATACGATTGCCGCGGCTGAGCGGGTGGTGGTGGTAATTGAAGCGCATCCGACGGTGGCGCGGCGTACCGGCCTAGATCCCGTGGAATGTTTGCGCACGCTGGTTGCAGTGAAGCCTTTTCGGTTCATCGTCGCGGAAGACCCGAGCGTGGAGGTCTTCGCGGATAGACCTCTCTTCGAACAATTGACGCCCGATAGAATCTACAACATCATCGGATTTTCAGCGGTCTAGGACGTTACTTTCCACAGTGAACGTGCGGGCACGAAAAACACCGCCAGCCCGCGCACCGCAGCGATCATCATCGTGACAAAAGTTCGAACCGGGGACGAGATCCGCTTTAGGGGAACGCGGGATGGAAGGACGAAGTCCAATATAGCGATGCCGTAGAAAAGGACTTGGAAAGCGAGGGTCGCGACGTTCCAGGGCGCGGGCAGCCAAAAAGAGGAACCGGCGATTAACATCAAGCACCAAGGCAACAGCAGGCGCCCGAATTTATAGGACAGAAAATGCAGCCACAAACGGTTTCGTGGACCCATCAGTTCCGGGAAGGCGAGCAGAATCTGATAATTTCCGGCGAGGGTTCGGACTTTGCGGCGGAACTCAGTATTGAGCGCGGTGGCGGAATCGAACACCAAAGCGCGCGGGTCCATAATCAGGCGGTAGCCGTTAAAGAACGCGGATAAGGGCAAATACATGTCGTCCAGCAAAATATTCGAGGGAATGGGGACGGCCAAATCCCGGCGCATGGCATACAATGCCCCGGTTGCGCCAAAGATGGAATCGATGGCGCTTAAACTTTTGCGAATCCATTTTTCGAATTTCCAGTAGAGACCGATATCCAGTTCCTGGTGAGTGGCGCCTTCGCGGATCATCAACTCGCCGCTCACTGCGCCTACGGCGGGATCGGCAAACGCTTCGACCAGATACCCCACGCTTTCCCGCGCCAGCAACTGACGAACATCGGTGAGAACCAGAATCTCGCCGAGAGCCACCCGAATGGCTGCGTTCAAGGCCACGGACTTGCCTCCGCGCGGCAGGCGGAGCAGGCGCACTCCCTCCGTGGCAAAGCTTTGGGCGATGGCGTTGGTCTGGTCGGTCGAGCCGTCTGACGCCACCAGAACTTCCAATTGTTCGCGCGGATAATCGAGGGCCAGTATGGAGCGCAGTTTGTTTTCGAGAAATGCTTCGCCATTATAGACGGCAAGAATGATGGAGACAGACGGCCGGATATGGGCGCGGCGCACGGGGCGCTCCGCATGGCGAGCCCAGTATCCCAGCAGAAGAGGGTAGACGAACAGGACGTAGAGCATGACACACAAGGCTCCCGTAAAGACCAGCACCGCTGCCATAGTCCTATTTGGTCGCCGGCTCGTCGCAGCTCCGCAGGACGGGTTTGGCGATCCGCGGAAAGGTCATACTCGGTGGTAGGCGGGAAACTGGGGGAGTGCTGGAGAAAGCGGCCGTGCCGGCTGGGTGGGCGGCTTGATACGGGTCAGCTCTTTTTGAACCGCGCGATTCAGGGCAATCGCGAAGCCGGTTAGAAACAGCAGATGGTAAGTATAGGCCAGCGAGAGGAAGGCGATCGCCATACAAAAGCCGATCATAGATAACATCATGCAATACGCCAAAAGACCGGTCGTGCGCAACTGGGGAACATTCCGGCAGCGCTTTTCCACGGAACTGACCAGCCAGAACGTCGAAAAAATCGCTCCCAGGAAAAAGATAAGGCCGGGAATGCCGGTTTCACTCGAAACCTGGGTGTAAGAGCTGTGGCTTACCTGCCAGTGACCATGGAGCCCCTGGGCTACCGCGTCGCGCCCTTCGCTGTTTGCGAATTCGCCCGGCCCCACTCCGAACAAGGGGTTCTTCAAGGTGAATTGGAGGCTGGTTTGAAGCAGGTACCGCCGCGACTCGAGCGACTCTATGGCTCCTCGATCCGCCTGTGCTGCATCGTCGTCGTAGAGCGTCGCATACCGGTTCTTAATGGCGTCGGGCAGCAGCGTCAAAAAGATCAGTGCGATTATCGGAAGCGCTATGAGAATCGCACCGCGCACCACTCCGCGGGCGCGATAGAGAATGAACGCAGTGACGGCCAGGGCGCTGATCAAGCCGCCGCGCGAAGCCGTGGTGGCTCCCAGATAAGCGCCCGCCAACAGGACCAGTATCCCGACAGCTTTCACCGGCTTGGATTTGGTCAGTACGGCGAACAGCACAAACGGGAGCACCAGAAGCAGGTGAGCCGCAAAATCGTTGGAATTTGCAATACTGCCGAAGTCAATGAAGAGGCGGCCGTTCTCAACCGAATGGAAAAGCAGCCTGCCTACCAGCACGTTCATCAGGCCGCCCAGTGCCACCGCGTAGGCCACCTGGAGGCATTCCTTCACCGTCATCACCAAGCCTGAGATGATGATCAGGAGTGCGAAATCATTCCGCAAATAACTCAGCCACAGGCTGGAAGATTCCGATCTCCAGCTACTGAAAGCCGTGGCGAAGAGCAGCCAAAACAGAAAGGCCAGCCACCAACGGGCGGGGTTGGCAGTAAAGGTTCGGCGGAGGGATCCGGACGCCAAAGCTGCGCCGATTGCCAGCGTGTTGGTGATGAACAGAATGTAGGTATCGGTATTGCCTAATTCGTACCACAGCAGCTCGTGCACATACCCGAAACGCAGAAAAACCAGGAACAAGGTGCAGCGGAATCCAAAGCGGCGTATGAGGTTTGCCTCAGCGGGATCGCGAGGCTGGATGGACACCTGCGGCTGCTGGACGTTCACCGTGCGACTAAAGGGGCTGCCCGGCAGCGTGCGCGAAACCATCTAAGCTATCATAACATTGCGGTAGGGTCACTCCGAGTTACAACAGGAGATTTCACGCCGGCCGGTGAGCCGTAAGCACATCCGCGCGCGGACACGAACCTGACTCGAATCTGGATGGGATGCGAATTCTGTATTTTTCGCCGCGCGACTGCTGGCCATTAACTTCCGGCGCGCGGCTAAGGGATTATCATTTAGCGCGCGAACTCTCGCGCCATGCTCAACTCACCTACTTGGGTTTCTTGCGCAACGGCGAAACCCAATCGTGGAGGGGGCCGATGGGCGCGGAGCAGAATGTCGAATGCCTCCTCATCCCGCTCGAGCAAAGTTATACTCCGGGCAAACTGCTGCGCGGGCTCACCGGACCGCTGCCCGTCACGGTGCTCAATTACACCACCACGAGGATGCGCGCTGAATTAACCCGGACCCTCGCAGACGGCAACTTCGATCTGGTGCAGATGGAAGGCATCCACTTGAGCGGATACTTGCCGGTAATCTCCCGGGCAGCGAGCCGGCCGCGGCTGATTTGCGACTGGCATAACATCGAATCGGAATTGCTGGAGCGGTACGTTGCGAATCACTCCCATAGTCTTTTGCGGAGATGGTACGGGGCGCGCACCGCTCACTTAACGAAAACCCGGGAGCGCCGCCTGCTCGAGGAATGCGACGGACATCTGGTATGCAGCGAGCGCGAACGCCAGGCACTGCTCGCTCGCGTGCCGGACGCCCCGATCAGAGTCACTGCGAATGGCGTTGACGCGGAAGCTGCCGCGCAATGGGTCCAGAGCAGTTCACCGCGCAGGGATGTCGTCTTTGTCGGCTCGATGGATTACCACGCGAACGTCGACGCAGCGCTGTATTTCGCTCGCGAGATCTGGCC
Source organism: Bryobacterales bacterium (assembly GCA_025350625.1). Taxonomy (GTDB): domain Bacteria; phylum Acidobacteriota; class Terriglobia; order Bryobacterales; family Bryobacteraceae; genus Palsa-187. The sequence continues at coordinate 4,572 of JANXXL010000094.1, forward strand.
CGGACTGTATCAATCGCATCCGGATTTGCGGTTGGTGATCGTAGGATCGCGGCCGGTGGAAGAAGTCAAGGCACTTGGCCGCTTGGAGGGTGTCACCGTTACGGGCACGGTCGACTCCGTGGGGCCGTATTACCAGAACGCCTTGGTGTCGGTGGTTCCATTGAGGGTCGGCAGCGGAACGCGTCTCAAGGTTTTGGAGGCAATGGCGGCGGGCGTTCCGGTGGTATCGACGGCGCTCGGCGCGGAGGGGCTGGATGTGATCGACGGGCAACATCTCATCCTGGCTGAGGGACCGGCTGCGTTTGCGGCCGCGGTGCTCAAACTGGCCGGGGACGAAGACGAATGGCGGCGTCTGGCATCGGCAGGGCGGGAAGCCGTACGAGCCCGGTATGACTGGTCAGCTATCGGTAGTTCGCTGTTTCAATACTATGAGGAACTTGTCGCTCGCCCCTTACGGTAATCGTGGAGCACCTGTTGATAAAGAGCTATCATGGTCCGGCAATAGGTTTCAGGCAGGTAAAGGGTGGCGGCGCACTCGCGTCCGGCGGCGCTCAATCGGGTCCGTAAGTCTTCGTCGTGTAATAGCCGCTCGATGGCGTCCGCCAATCCCTGAAGATCGCCGGGGGGAACCAGGAGGCCATTCTGTTCGTGAATCAGTATCTCGGGCACGCCGCCAACTGCCATCGCAACAACCGGTACTCCCGCCGCCATCGCCTCCAGCACTACATTCGGCGAGCCCTCAGTGTGAGAGGGCAGCGCCAGCAAATCCGCCAGCGAATAAAATGCCCGCACGTCGGATCGATATCCTGCGAAAATAACCGACTCGGCTAAGCTCAATTCCGACGAAAGACGGGTTAACGATTCGCGTTCCGGACCATCGCCGACGAGGACGAGGCACCAGTTTTTCGGAGCGCCCCGGCGCGCCAGGAGAGCGAGAGCCTGGAGCAAGTCAGCGTGTCCCTTTTCGTAGGATAAACGGCCTACCGCGAGGATAACGCGCCGCTCACCGATGCCTAATTCGCTGCGGAGGAGTTCGAATTCTTCTTGCGAAGGCGGCACAAAGGGGCGAACAGAGTTGTGCTGGATGCGAATCCGCTGGGGTGCGACGCCGTAAGTCTCGAGCTTTTGGGCAAAAGGCCGGCACACTGCGACGTTCGCGAACGCTGCTCTTAGAGACCACCGGTCGAACTGATTGTAGAGCCGGTCCTTCAAGTCGGTAGCAGTGTAGCCGTGATTAAAGGCGATCCACGGATAATGGCGGTGCAATCCCATTAATCGAACGAATAAGTTGGACTTGACGTTGTGCGATTGGATGATGTCGGGGCGAAATTCCGCAACCAGTGTCCGTAAGCTTCGCAGAGTTTGCGTGTCCAAGCGGTGGCGCTCCGGGATCGCCAACCCGACCAGCCCGGCCTTTTTGACCGCAGCTAGAAAGGCGTTCGATTGGCCATCTCCACGCGGGAAGGTTACGATCGACACCTCGACTCGGGGAAGCCCTGCGCGAGGCTGCGCCGCGCGGGTTGCGAATTCGATCAGGTTCTTGGCGGGTCCGCTGAGAGTTGACGTTTCCATCAATGCGAGTACGCGTATGGTGTCACTCAAGGGAAATGTCCTACTTTTGGGGCGCGGGCTTTCTTTAGGTTAATGCAGGAGCCGGTCACAGACAGCAGACGCTTTCTATTCTCAGCATCAACCACTTTATTTGACAGCAGATGCCGAATATCGCGCCGCAAGCCAGAAGGCCGTCACGGCGAAGCTCCATGCTAGCGTCTGGCCGAGAGGACTTGCATGAATAAACTCGTTTTTGCGCTCGCGGCAGTCGCGGCCGCCGGCTTGGCACAAACACAGGTGGATCTTCGCACGCAGGCGAAGAGTATTGATTTTGGTTTGGCGCCCTCGACGCGGCCCTTTCAAACCGGAACCGCGTTGCCCGCGAATTGTTTAATCGGCAACGTCTACTTCAAGACCGACGCTGCCGCCGGAAACAACGTATTCGGTTGTACAGCTCTAAACACCTGGACGGCGGAGGGTATCAGCCCGAATGTCAGCAATCTGATCACGCGGGGGCAGGCGATCACCGGCACGCAGGACGAAGCGCAGCTCGATATCACAGGCAGCGCGGGGCAAACCAATCCGATATTCCGCGTGCGCACTTCGACCGGCGCGAATCTAATCCAGGCGAACGCCGACGGATCGGTCGACCTAGGCAGCGGAAACGGACCGGAGGTGATTACCAACCAAGCGGCGCCCAGCGGCAACCCGGCAACTGGCAAGGCCAACCGCTGGGTCGATACCGTGGACAAAGTGCAGAAGGTTAAGGACGAGGCGGGGAACATCTCGGTTACGATCCGCCCGCCCAGCCCGAGCTGCAGCTCGCAAGGAAAAGTGGTGGGCGATATCAACGTCGACGGCACTATCACTTGCGTGGCCGCGAGCGGTGGAGGCAGCGTCAGCAGCAAAGCCAGTTTCAATTGGCCCTTCGGAAATTGCGACGCCGGCGTGAATCGCAGTAATTACAATCCGGGATGGTCAACCCCCGCGGGATCACCGTTCTTTGCCAATAACACCACCTGTATCGGCGACCAGAATATCGTGCCTGCGCTGCAGTTTGTTCAAGCTAGCGATACTCACGTTTATTTTCTCTTTCGCTTGCCTGAGAATTTCGATTCAGCGGGTACGGCGAACATCACCTTCACGTATTTCATGTTTTCAGGCTTAAGCGGAAATGTGAAATGGAACGTGCGGACGGGGCCGGTGCCGACGGGATCGACTGAAAATGCAGCGGTGGTTTACAACCCAGTGGTGACTTCAACGCTGGCAGTGGTCCCCTCCGATGATTTTAAAACCAAGAAGGTAACGCTTTCGGCAATTAATTTGACGGGTGGCACTGCCGGGGAACTGATCTCGGTGGATCTCTGGAGGGACACTACCGTTGCCGGTAACTACGCCGGACCGGCCGACACGTTTAGCCCGGCGTTCACGATTGGGGTGAAATGAATATGAGATTCGCGATTCTGGCGCTGCTGGGAACTGTGGGCCTTTCTGCGCAGACGCTCCGCTCCCTACAGTTTGGAACGAATCCCGGCGCCACTACCTTGGCCGGCTATCCGCTGGGGACGTACCAGTGGTCTCTCCGCTTGCATAATCTTCCAACTGCCACCGCTCCGGCCGATTTGGTGTTTGTGAATGTGGATGGAATCCAGACCTGCCGCGTAGTCGCAAATTCGCTGCGAATCGTTTGCGCAGATTCGTTCGATGCCCAGATTTTAGGGCCGGCGGTGCTGCCCTTCACGGGATTGTCCGACATCCGTCTGGTGGTAACGCGGACGCGGGATGCCACCTACGGAACCATGCAAATCGATCTTTGGAAAGGGGACTGTACAGGACATATCTCTTCGCAAATGCCGGCGCCGTATCAGAACGGTGAGCCCGCCACCAGTTCCGGTTCGTTCACTATCGGAGGAACCGGATTAGCGGTGGCATTCTTCCGGTCGACGTCAACACCCGTATCTCCTGCGTGCCCCGCGGATGCGCCTGCCGCGGTTGGCCCGAATATGGACTTCCGTTTTGAAGGAAATACCTTGAACGACGTCAGCGGGAAGAACTATACGCTGACCGCGGCGGGGTCGAGTTTTGTCAACAGCCCCGCCTACGCACCGGCGGCGGTGATCACGGGCAGCTGGACTGCTCCCCGGCCCGTCGTCCCGGTGGCGGCGTTCACTCTCGACGGATCGCATTCGGTGACATCGCTTGGCAACGGTGTTCCGGCGAGCTATGCATGGTCGCAGACGGCCGGGCCAGCGGCATCGAGTTTTTCGTCAGCCTCCGCGGCGAATCCGACGGTGACGCCTCCGCAAGACGGCTCTTACACCTACCAACTTGTAGTAACGGATTCGAACGCCGCAACGGGAACGGCCACTGTGAACGTGGGTGTGGTCGCCTCTGACGCAAATGGATTGAAGATTTTCGCGAACCCCGATCTGGCGTATGTTCTGGGACCGCTTCCCCGATTCGGCGTGAATCCCTGGCCCTGGTACGACTGGACAGAAGCGGACGATATGGACGCGCTCAATCGTTATTGGACTGCGCCCCCGGCTCCCGGAACGCTATTTACCGGCACAGGAATCAACGATGCTTTTTTCACCGGCATCGGGCCTTTCGCGGGCTTGACGACCGATACCTACGACGTGAAGATCAGTGCAACCGGGAACCCGGATTCCTATCAGTGGCGAAAAAATGGCGGAGCTTTTAGCGCGTCGCTTCCGGTCACGCTGGGTGGGTTGGTTACACCGGACAGTCCGCTTACCGATGGTGTGGTGATCCAATTCAACTCAACCACCGGTCACACGCTGAATGATCAGTGGACCCGGCAGGCGCCCTACGCGGGAACCGCTTCGATCAGCGGGGCGGCGCCCAATCATGTGGATGTCGCGACCGGGTACGTGTGCGCTTCTACTTGCGGAAATCCCATCACCGTGGTTGGCACGGGCACGCAGTGGCTGACGGGTACGGCGGCACAGAAACTCGGCGTAGGCGATCAGATTTGGGTGGAGTGGGATGCCGATGGAGCCGGCAGCAAGACGGGAAGGTGGCTGGATCAAGTTGTCGCCGTCGCCGACAATACCCATTTCACGATCACCGGCGCCGGCGGCTACTGGCAAATTCCGGTATCCCTGAGCGGGTCGATGACGATTCAGAAGATAGGACCGGATCTGGCCGGCTACACGCTGGTGTCACAGCCCTCGGCTAGCTGGAACTACTATGAGGCCCTGCTCGGCGGCATCCGGCTGGCGGCGGCGACGAATCTGGATGCGTATAACAATCAGTCGCAAGCCTTCTGCAATCTGTGGTGGCAATACGGCTTGGACCATGGCTACCGGGGGACGATTCCACGCAATGCGGGTTATCACAGCATGATCGCGTGTGCCGTGAAATACGGTTTCAACTGGTGGGACGGAATCGCCAAGGTGATCGGACCGGCGAGTCCCGGTTCACCAGTCGCCCGCGATGCCGGCTTTGACATTCGTGAAACTTCCTATTCCACCCGAGCCACTGCGTTGATGGCGCATCTTTATCCGCCGCATACCGCGAGTCCGGCTGCCACCGCCGCGACCTGGTGCGGGTATGTGACCAATCAAACCACCAACTATTGGCTGAATCCTTCGACCAGCGGCGGCATTCTCACTACCATCAATAACGGACAGGACGTTTACTTCCAGGAAAATTTGTGCGGGGAAAATTGCGGTTTTCCTGCCGCGGGGACTCCGCCGGGACCGCCCAGCGGGGCTACCTTTGGGACTTCTCCCTGGCGCGATAGCGGTTTGTCCAACATCGCTTTGATCGAGGCACAAAGGGTACTCAAAGATGTTTCGGGATGTAATAATCCAACGCTCGCCGCCTCGGTGGCTTCGACCATCCAGAAATCGGCTCAGTTCATTTGGGATTACGGACGGTCGGCGGATGGCGGTTTGTTTTATAACGCGCAATATCTTTCGATGCAGGGGATTCATCCGGGAGACGTGATCCATCTCCGGCCGGATGTTTACGATTTTCCGGGCGCCAATGTTGCAGTTGCCGGAGGGACAGCCGTAACGGGAAGTGGGAATACTTTTTTTACCAAAGCGTTCGCCCCGTGCAATGGCACCAGCCGCATTTCGATCAACGGCAGCGCTTCCGTGGCGGTTGCTAGTTGTGCGGATGATACGCACATGACGCTGGCGGCTCCGCTCGCCAACGGCTCCGGCATGAGCTACTACAATGCCGGCTCGATCGCGGTCGCTAATGGGAGTGCTGGGGTGACCGGTACCAGCACCGGCTTCGTGAACCTGTTTGCGCCCTGCGACGGCACAACTTATCTCGGCATCCGCGGAAGTCTGGTGCCTCCGTACACCGACAACGCTGTCTATCAAGTAGTCGCCTGCCCGGACAACACTCATTTGACTCTAAGCCGCACCTATGGCGGCGCAACGCAAGCTGCGATCACTGACTATAGCCGCTCGAATAAGTCGTCTTCGAACTGCGCTCCGTCAATCGCGAGCCAGTGCGAGACCGATGCCTCCAGCGGCCGCAATCTCGCCCACGACTATCCGGTATCGCTGAGCTGGAATCTGTCAAATGGACCGCAGTGGAAGTTTCGAGTCGAGTATGGCTTGGGCAAACTCTATGGAGGATCGGCCGGGGGGCCGGGAAGTCTAGGTCCGGGCGCAGGGCCGCAGGCGGATGGAACCACCTCCAACTTCGATGGGCTGCTGCTGCCGTGCGTCACTTCTCCAACCCAGCCTTGTTCCTTCTCGCCGTTTTCCAATTCGATAGTTTTCGGGCATGCAGCCAAAGAATTCGGCATGTCGGCGGGGGCCGGGAACGCGAGAAACGCGATTGCCAACTATCTCTCGCAATCCGGATACGGAATCAAAGTGCAGGGGACGAAGCTGCGATCGACCAAGATTCCCTAGCGGGCAACGGCACCCCCGGCGTGGCACCATGGAAGGTGCAACAGATGACGTTCACCCAACAATTTCTCCGAGAAGTTTCCGAGGTGGTGAGGAAAATCGATGCCGCGGCCGTGGATCGGTTGGTAGCGCTCCTGGTGCAGACCCGCACGAGCGGCGGGAGGCTGTTCATTCTCGGAGTAGGCGGCAGTGCCGGAAACGCATCGCACGCGGTTAACGATTTCCGCAAAATCACGGGGATAGAAGCATACGCTCCCACCGACAACGTCTCGGAACTGACCGCACGCACCAACGATGAAGGCTGGGCCACGGTGTTCGAGCGCTGGCTTCGTGTCAGCCGCCTGCGTCCTGACGATATGTTGCTGATCTTCTCGGTGGGCGGCGGGAATCTAGAAAACAACGTGAGCCCCAATCTGGTGGAGGCCTTGAAATACGCGCGCGAAGTAGGCGCCAAAGTAGGCGGCATCGTCGGACGGGACGGCGGCTACACCGCTCGGGTGGCGGACGCGTGTGTGCTGGTCCCGGTGGTGAATACGGCCCATATTACGCCGCATTCGGAAGCCTTTCAGGCGGTGATCTGGCATCTGCTGGTGTCGCATCCCGACCTTAAGGCGGTAGAGACCAAGTGGGAGTCGATGAGCGGGATCAAGTAACGTGCCCGGCAAGCGTGCAGTTTTCCTCGACCGCGACGGCGTAATCAACCAGGCCGTCGTTCGCGACGGAAAACCTTATCCGCCTGCCACCGTCGACGAATTGGTAATTGTGCCGGAAGCGCGCGGATCGCTCGATGACCTGAAACACGCCGGGTTCATGCTGATTGTAGTCACCAATCAACCTGATGTTGCCCGCGGCCTGCAGACCCTGGGGGCAGTCGAGGCGATTCACACGGCTCTCCGTCAAGCTCTGCCGTTGGATGATTTCTTCCTCTGCATCCATGACGATTCCGCCCATTGCGATTGCCGGAAGCCGCAGCCCGGCTTACTCTTTGAGGCATCCCGCAAGCACAATGTCGATTTGTCGCGCAGTTTCATGATCGGGGATCGGTGGAGGGATGTCGAAGCCGGCGCTAACGCCGGTTGCGCGACGGTCTGGATCGATTACGGTTATCGGGAAAGACAATCCTCTGTTGAACCGTTAGCCACGGTGAATTCGTTGCGCGCTGCGGCGGATTGGATCTTGGCTCAGCATTAGTCGATAGCTCTCGCGCTATCATGAGCGGTAAGTATAGTGCATGGTGACAGACCTGAAAGTGAAGCTGTTCGCGGACGGCGCCGAGCGCGCCGGCATCTTGAAGATGTATCAAAATCCGCTGATACGCGGCTTTACCACCAACCCCACGCTGATGCGCAAGGCCGGCATTACGGATTATGAAGCGTTCGCCAAAGATATCCTGAGCGCTGTTCCCGATCGCCCGATCTCGTTCGAAGTGTTTGCGGACGAATTCGATGAGATGGAACGGCAGGCACTCAAAATTTCCCGCTGGGGTGATCACGTTTACACCAAGATTCCGGTGACGAATACCCGTCGCGAGAGTTCGCTTGACTTGATCTGCCGCTTAGCGAGGAAGGGCGCCAAGCTCAACGTCACGGCGCTGATGACGCTCGATCAGGTGCGGGATGTGGGCGCCGCGCTGGCTGACGGTCCATCCGGCTATGTGTCGGTATTCGCGGGGCGGATCGCCGACACGGGACGTGATCCTGTGCCGCTGATGGCCGCCGCCGTGGAACTCTTACGGCCCTATCCTAACCTTGAGCTCATCTGGGCCAGTCCGAGAGAGCTGCTGAATATTTTCCAGGCCGATTCGGTGGGTTGCCATATCATCACGGCGACTCACGACCTGCTTCAGAAATTGACCCTGGTGGGCAAGGATCTGGACGATTACTCGCTCGAGACCGTCGAAATGTTTCATCGCGACGCCACGCAAGCGGGCTTTACGTTGTGAGTTAGTATCATGTTGGTATGTTCCGCCGGGCACGTCTTCCGCTCAAAGCCGCAGGCGCCGCGCTGCTCATCTGCGGAGGCTGGCTGCTGGCCGACCGGCTCGAAGACACGATCTTCATTCCGCTCGATCATCCTGCTATTCAATACGCCGCTGAGACCACGAATCCGGTAGCGAGTCTCGCCAAGCGCCTCGACGGCGGTCAAACCAAACTCGACTATTCACCTGTGGGCGGATATCTGCGGGCGCTTCTCAAGGAACTCGCTATTAATGTTGATTCGCAGGTGCTGGTGTTCTCGCGCACCAGTATCCAGGGTGACAAAATTTCACCGCGAACGCCACGCGCGATTTATTTCAGCGACGATGCGAGCGTCGGCTTTGTTCAGAACGGCCAGGTGCTGGAGCTAACTTCGCTCGACCTTAAGCAAGGCGTGGTCCTCTACAGCATGAATACTGCGCGTGCAGAGCATCCGTCTCTGGCGCGGCGCGACGATTGTCTTAGCTGCCACCAAGGTCCGGTGACACTAGCGGTTCCCGGGCTGCTGGTAAGTTCGGTGCATCCCTCTAATAGCCCTGGCGGCGAGGGGCACGGCAGCGCGTTCATGACGGATCATCGCACCGCCTTCAGCGCGCGCTGGGGCGGCTGGTATGTAACCGGCACGCATGGCGGCCAATATCATTTGGGCAACAATCCGAACTTGACCGATCCCATTCATCCCGGCCCCGCTATACCCGAGGGCACGCAGAATGTCACCGATCTTAAGGACCGCTTCGATACCTCACGCTATCTCGCTCCCACCAGCGATCTGGTTGCGCTGCTGGTGCTGGAACACCAGGTTCGCATGACCAATCTGATGACCCGCATCGGCTGGGACATGCGGGTCGCCGAGCATGACGGCACGCTCGCCGCGCAACGCGACCAGCTCAACGCGGAAATGGACGAACTGGCCGCTTATATGTTGTTCGGCGACGAAGACCCTTTGAAGGAACCAGTGGCCGGGGTTTCCACTTTCACTAAAACCTTTCCCGCGCGGGGGCCGCGCGATAAGCAGGGCCGCTCGCTGCGCGATTTCGACCTGAAGACGCGTTTATTCCGCTATCCGCTTTCCTACATGATCTATAGCGCGGCGTTCGACGCCATGCCGGACGCGGTTCGCGCGCGAGTGTATCAGCGCCTTTACGATATCCTCACTAACAATGACACGAGTAAATCCGTGGCCGATCTTTCGCTCGAGAATCTCACAGCCGCGGACCGCCGCGCGATTCTGGAGATCGTCCGCGAGACGAAACCTAACTTGCCCGCTTACTGGACCGCCGCCAGCGCAAAATAATCGTGAGCAAGCCTGCTACATCCGCGCTCGATAAAAAGCCGGCGCGCAGCCCCGAGCGGGACGCATTCTATCAGCGGCTGCTACGGAGTAATGCCACGCCGTTATGGGAAGTGCTCTCCGAACTCGTGCCCGCCCTCCCTAAACCGCGTTGCGTTCCCCATCTTTGGGCTTACGATGAGATGCGGCCGCTGCTGCTCGAATCGGGCGAACTGATCACTGCTCAAGAAGCCGAGCGCCGCGTCCTGATTCTGGAGAACCCGGGTATGGCCGGTTCCTCGCACATCACGCCCAGCCTGTATGCGGGTTTGCAACTGGTCTTGCCCGGAGAGTCGGCTGCCACTCATCGCCACGCTCCGGCGGCGTTGCGATTTGTGATCGAGAGCCAGGGGGGATACACTGCTGTCGATGGCGAGCGCACCACCATGTATCCCGGCGATTTTATCGTGACCCCATCGATGACGTATCACGATCACGGCAATCCGGGAGAGGGACCAGTCACCTGGATGGACGTGCTGGATCTGCATCTGGTGAACTTTCTCGACGCCGGTTTTGCCGAGCATCATCCTCAGGAGACGCAACCCTTGACGCGCCGCGATGGCGATGCTTCCGCGCGCTATGGGGCGAACATGTTTCCGGTGGATTATAAATCCGGGCGCAGGGCGACGCCGGTGTTCTCGTATCCCTACACCCGCAGCCGCGAAATTCTCGAGCACATGCATAAGAACAGTCCACTCGACGCTTGCCACGGGATCAAGATGCGGTTTGTGAATCCGGCCACCGGCGGACCGCCCCTGCCCGCCATCGCGACTTTTATCCAGCTGCTGCCTCGCGGCTTCAAAGGCGCGGCTCACCGCTTTAGCGATTCGACAATCTTTTGCGCGGTCGAAGGCGCGGGTCACACCCGCATCGGCGACACCACGCTCCGCTGGAAGCAGCACGATATTTTCATGGCGCCGTCGTGGATGCCGGTCTCGCACGAATCGACTGGCGATGCGGTGTTGTTCAGCGCTTCCGACCGCCCCCTGCAGCAGTTCCTGGGCATCTGGCGCGAGCAAGCGCCACTGCCCGCATAATCAGTTCGCCAGTACTTCGGTAGGAACCGGCGTCATCGCCCGTTCCGGCATCACCCAGCGCAGAGAATATGTCGCCACCGCCGAGATGAGCGCGGGAATCGCGGCGGCGTAGAAGAGTTCCCGGTGTGCCCAGCCGTTGCCTAGCAATGCGCCGGCGGCTAGCGGGCCCACGATGGCGCCGATGCGTCCGAATCCTAGACTCGCCCCGATTCCTGTTGAGCGCAGGTATGTGGGATAGTACATCGCCGCGAGTGAATTCACGCCGGGTTGTCCGCCGGGGACGCACCACCCCGCCACGAATGCCGCGAAGAACAACATGGAGAGCGGAAGCGACGGCTGGCCGATCATGGCGATACTGATGGTGGCCACTCCGAAGACGATGGTCAATACTTTGCGGAACCCGAAACGGTTAATCATCCAGCCGTTGGGGAGGGTGCCGATGGATCCGCCGACTTGTACCGCCGTCCCCACCAGCACGGCAATCGCTGTGGTGTAACCGGCGTCGCGAACTACAGTAGGCAGCCAGCTTCCCAAAAAATAGAGGTTCAGCAGGTTCATGAAATTGATGATCCACAACATCACCGTTCCCAGACCGCGCCCTTCACGGAATAAGTTGATGACCGGAACGCCCTTGCGGTGTTCTTCGTTCACCACGAAGACAACCTCCCCGGCAGGAACCGGCGCGTGAATGCGCTTCAGCCAGTGAACGACTTTATGGTTGCTCTTCCCCCGCAGGACCATGAATTGCAGCGATTCGGGCAAGAGGAAAATCATCAGCAGAGCGATTACTAGCGGGACGATGCCGCCGAAGACAAACACCGAGCGCCAGCCGAATCGCGGGATCAGCCCGGCGGCGATAAACCCTCCGATGGCCGCTCCCACGGTGAAGAAATTAGCCACCAGCATCATCACCGTCACGCGAATGCGCGCGGGGCTGTATTCGCCCGCGAGCGCCATGGCATTGGGCATGATGCCTCCTAATCCGAAGCCCGCAACAAAACGGATCAGCAGGAGTTGGTTCGCTGACTTGGCGGTAGCGGTGAAAAGCGTGAGCACCGCGAAATACAGGGCCGCAGCGATCAGCACGGGACGGCGTCCGATTCTATCGGACAGCATGCTGAACAGGAACGAACCCAGCAGAACGCCCAGCAACGCGGCGCTGAATAACAGTCCCATCTGCGGGCCGGGGATTTTAAACTCTCGAATCACCGCGGGGGCGACGTAGCCCATGGCCTGCACGTCGAACCCGTCCATGATCAGGCACAGGCCGCACAGCACAAAGATGGTCCACTGGAACGCGCCCAAGCGGCTCTGGTCGACCAGCGTGGCGATGTTAACGGTCTGGCGCGATTCCATTACACGGGGCGGCGTCGGCCATTATACCCATTGCGGTCATGCGCTGCTGCCGGCGGGCGCCAGCCATCGCAGCAGGAAAAAGTGGCGGCCGCACAGGGAACAGCGGAAGGGCAGCAGTATCCAATGGATGGCTTTCTCGGCGGCATTGCGAACGCCCACGCCTCTGAACTCGACCGATCCGCAGTGGGGGCAGTGTTTGGAAAATAGCACTAGGGCCTAACCGTCGGTCTTGGCCCCGCTGCCGGTGGAAGTCGCGAGGCGATTGCGGAAGGAGCGGCCGCTGGCGGCTACCTTCGGCTGGTTGCCGCGGTTGACTTCCGGGCGGCTGGCTTCTCTGGCGGCTTCGATCTGCTCCGGGGTACGCACGTCCGGCTCGGAAACCTTGACTTTTTCTTTGGCGCGCTCGACTTGGCGTTTATGGCGCTTGGCTAATCTCTTGTCCATAACTTAACACTACACCGCGCCGCAGCCTTCGGCATCCAAGGCCTCGCGGGCGCGGCGCTGGGTTCGTTTGGTTGTGGAGAAAAACCGCCGTGGAAGGGGGGGCGATCTCCGGCGGACAGTGACCGCCGAAGCGCCTTTTTATAGAGCTGTTCCGTCATGCACTTGGCGCTTCAGACAGCTTCGGGGCGCACAGGCGAACCTACCTTGAGGCGTGAGATCCACTCGCATCGTCTCGGTTCTGTCGCTCGCCGCAGGGATGGGCCTGGCGATCGCGCTGGTCAGTTTCGCGGACGCTCTGCTGCTGCGGCCGCTCCCGGTGGCGCGACCCTCCGAAATTGTACGGGTGTTCACGGCTTCTCCGAGGCACTCCCTCGGTTACGTCTCTTATCCCGACTACGAAGATTTCACGCGCGGCGCGCGGATGCTTGCAGGTATCGTCGCGCAGAGTCAGGTTCTGCTGGCGGTCGGCGGACGCTTGGCTGAGGTCCCGGCGGTTCGGATGGGTCTGGCGGTCACGCCGAACTATTTCGACCTGTTAGGTGTGGGACCAGAAATCGGACGTGCGTTTCATCCGGCGGAATCGCGCGAGGCTGTGGTGGTGCTGGCCGACTCCTTCTGGCGCGATCACTTTACCGGCGATCCGGGCATCATCGGCCGGGCGATTCCTATTAGCGGAACTCCCTTCACGATCATAGGCGTGGTCCCGCCTGGCTTTGGGCTGGACCGTTTTCTCCACGAAGACTTCTACGTCCCGATCGGCGTTTATGCCGCCGGGTTGCTGCCGAGCGCCGGACATCCGCTGACGGATCGCGGACGCCGGTACTTATCGGTGTATGCCCGGCGTGCCGCACCGCTCGCTGCCGTCGAAGGCGAACTGAGCGCCATTGCTGCGGGTCTCGCGCGGGAATACCCGGATACGAATCGCGAGCAGAAGGTTCGGGTGCTGACGGAGTTCGCCGCCCGTCAGGAAGCGGAGGGGAGCGTTCAAATAGTGGCGTGGGGATTTCTCGCGCTAGCGGCGCTTTCGCTATTGATTGCGTGTTCGACCAGCAGTGGCCTGCTGCTACTCGACAGCGAAGCCCGCGCGGGCGACACCGCACTCAAAATTATGCTGGGGGCGCGTCCGCTGCATTTGTTGCGCGAATCGCTGGCTGAGAGTCTGGCGCTGGCCGCTGCCGGGGCATCGCTTGCGATGCCCGTCGCGTGGGCTGTAATCAACCTGTCGTCAAGGTTTCTGGCGCTGCCAACCGACCTGCGAATGTCTATCGACCCGCGCCTGGATGCGCGCGCGGCCGCAACCGCCCTCGCTTGCGCTCTGGCCACCGCGCTGATTTGCGCGGCAGTGCCCTGGGCGCAATGCCCCGTCTCCGGACGCGTCACCGGAAGCAGTCGAGTGCGCCACGCGATGGTGGTCATCGAGGTAAGCGTGGCTGCGGCGCTGGTGGGCCTGGGCTTTCTCTTGCTTTCGGGAATCGCTGCAACGCGCGGCATCGCTCTGGGCTACCGTACCGATCACATTCTGCTGCTGAGCTTCGATCCATCCCAGGTCCGCACGGATGAGACGCATGCGCGCGCGTTTTACCGCGAGCTGTTGCGGCGCACCGGGCAACTGCCTGGAGTTCGCGCGACCGCGCTCGCGCAATCCGTGCCGCTCGGCTTCACTGGTGCGCAGGAACGCGTGAAAATCGAGGCCGCGGGCCCGGCTGCTCTCGATTACTGGATGAACATCGTTACCCCGGAATATTTCGAATTGATGCGGATGCCGCTCGTGGCCGGCCGTGACTTTAGCCCCCGCGATGGGGAGAGCAGCCCGCGAGTGGCGATCGTGAACCAGACTCTGGCTCGCCTATGGCCGGGTGGAAACGCGCTGGGGCGCACCATCGAGATGGACGGCCAAAGGGTGGAGATCGTCGGCATCGTGACCACCGCAAAATATCTCAAGCCGGGGGAGACGCCCCGGCCATTCTTCTACTTGCCGTACGCGCAACGTTACGCATCGCGAATGACGCTGCACGTCCAGACGCAAGGGCCGCCCGCCGCAGCTGCGCCCGCGGTTCTGGCGCTCGCACGTGAACTGAATGCAACGCAGCCCGTCGGCGAGGTCCGCTCGCTCGATGAATACTTCGAGCGCGGCGCTCTCTTCCTGGCACATATGGGAGTGGGCATCACGGCGGCAGCCGGGGGGTGCGCTTTGCTGCTCGCGCTGGCCGGTCTTTATAGCTGTATGGCGAGCGCAGTCAGCCGGCGTGACCGCGAACTTGGCATCCGCCGCGCGCTCGGAGCCACGCGCGGGGACGTCATGCGATTGGTATTGTTCCAAGGAATACGGCTGGTTACGGCCGGAGTCGCCATCGGTCTGGGAATAGCGCTCGCAATTGGGCGTGAGGCGGGATCTATAACGGCACCCGGCGGCGCGCTTTGCTTAAGAGCTCTGATTTTGTCTCAAGCCCTGGCAGGAGCGTTCGTGACAGCCGCCAGCCTGGCCGCGTGCCTGATTCCTGTTTGGCAAGCTGCCGGGTGCGATCCTGCGGTGACGCTCCGGCGCCCGTAGTTAAGCCCCGTGCTTCGCATTCTTTGGCGTTTCCATTTCATCGACGTAGATGGGATGGCCCCATAGTCTTCAGTTGTGTTCGCACGGTGCGAGCGGAAAAGGAGTATCCATGGGTCAACCGATCGTAGTGATTCCTCTGTAGAGACACCACCAAGAGGGGCGCGGGTTCTACACCTGTCGCCCTTACCTTCAGCAAATTCATCTGAATTTCCACTAGTACTATTGGTTTAAGCGTGATTATATACTTGACACAAAGTTGATTTCATCGTACTATCGCTTAGTGGCCTTTTTCTTCTTAGCTTTCGGGTTGGCGGTAACCGTTTTATCGACATCCTTCAGGATGCCTTTGATTTGCTTCACCACATCCGGGTGGAACAAGTGCTTAATGGCTTCCTCGTTCGTCATCTCTCGCGGATGCTTTTTCATGGTGACCCTATAATGCTCCAAGAAACGAATCTTGTAAATCTGATTGCCAAGTTCGGCGGACACGATGAGAAGTGCCGGACCTACCTTGAGCATCTGAAATGGCCAGAAGGCCCCAAGTGCGATCTCTGCGGCTCCAAGGCCACCAAGATCGCCAACCGCCCGCAATATGATTGCGACTCATGCCATTACCAGTTCAGCGTCACGGCGCATACGATCTTTCACGATTCGCACCTTCCCCTGTGGAAGTGGTTTCTCGCCACGTACCTGATTGTCGAATCCAAAAAGGGGATGAGCGCAAACCAACTGAAGCGCACACTGGAAGTGAGTTACAAGACGGCGTGGTATCTGTGCCATCGCATCCGCAAGGCCATGACGGAAGTTAACGCTCCCAAGCTGTCCGGTACGGTCGAGATTGACGAAACCTATGTCGGGGGGAAAAGTAGCCACAAGGGACGTGCCCACAGCTTCGATAACAAGACGATGGTGATGGGCGCGATTCAGCGCGGCGGCGAAGTCAGAATCCGGGTTGAGCATCGCGCTAAAAAGGCCAGCACCAAATTGTTCCACCAGTTTGTGAACGAAAATATCGAACCGACGACCGAGCGGGTTATGACCGACACGCACCCCAGCTACAGAGGCATCGCGGACCACGATACGACGCACGAGACGGTCAACCATCACGCGGACGAATGGGTACGCGGCGATGTCCACACAAACACCATAGAGGGCGTCTGGTCGCTGTTTAAGCGGTCTATCGTGGGTTCCTATCATCAGATCAGCACCAAACATATGGACGCGTACCTTGATGAATTTGAGTGGAGATTCAACCAGCGCGATAACCAGTATCTATTCCGCGATACTATGATTCGCTTGCTGAACTCGCCAAAAATGGAGTTTAAGGAACTCATTGAGAAGAGCGCGTAGTTAGTGCCGTAGTCTGCGGCGGAGCCTGGGTTGCTAGTAGTCTACGAAACACGATGCGTATTGCGTTGATAGCGGCCTCTACGTCCTCAAATGCGGCAATAAACACGTGCTCAGTGAGTTCCTCTGTTATAGGAACTCTTTTAAACACATTGAATGGCTGAAGAGGGATGCCAATTGCGGAATGACCTATCACTAAACGTGCCAGTTCAAGGTTTATGTCAAGTACGAGAAGATTCGCTTTGTCGTTACCTATCGAGTTCAGGTGTTCCAATTCCTCTTTCGTTGGGGTTACATCTGAGCGGATAATTATATAGTTTCCAAAGTCTCCGCGTGGCCTTCCGATTGTAGCTGCGACACCGCTATCCATTGTGGCGAAAACGCGGAACGATGCCTCTGGCACAGGATCATTCTTTACCGAAACCCTGAAATTATTTAGCCATGACTGGACTAGCCCTTCAATGTTTTCTAAGTTGGGGGTGACGCGCTTGACGGGTATCCCTATTTGCTTCCGAAGCAAAAGAAGCGTCAACGCCGACAGTGCTGCCGCCAGCAACCCTAACAATATCGGCGTAATCCATCGAGAGCTAGTGGATGCTAGATATGCCGTAGCCGCTGCTGGGATGAGCGTCATGAGCACACCAGCGAATACGTTCTGGAGAATCGCCTCGGTCCATCTCTTGAGCATCCCCAAATCATATCATGCACTTTGCGTCAAAGTAACAATCACGGGTTTAAGACTCCGAGCTCTGGTAGTATGAACGGGTAATAAACGTAGAACTAAGCAATGGCTGCCTTCGGGAGAAGCCTTTGCCTGTTTCTCACGCTGTGGATGGCGGGATCAAGCCCCCCGACAGTCATCCCGCCTAGATTGCCTGATTCTAGCCCACGGTGGAAACAGGCCTCCCTTCAAATCCAGCAAGATGCCCGACGCCTGCGCGCGGGCGGCGACTTTCGCGGCGCCGAAGCCCTTTACCAAAAGGGTTTCCGAGAGGCCACATTGGCGGGCGACCCGCTTTACGCCGTTAAATATCTGGTGAGCGCAGGCGGTTGTCAGTTACTCACGTTTCAGTATCGCGCCGCGCTCGCTACTTTCCTGCGGGCGCAGCGATCCGCGGCTGTTATAGAGGACCACGCCGACCTGGGCGCAATCGCCGTCAATCTTTCCAGCCTGTATTTGCAAATGTGGGATTGGCCGGCGGCGATGCGAGCCGCTGAAGAAGGTCTGCGCCAAGAAAGGCTAAGCGAATCGCGTATCCCGGGGGCGTCCTATTTCAAGCCGGAGTTGCTGCTACAACTCGGGCGCATCCATACCTTGCTTGCCGATGGTCAGGCAAGCGGCTTCTTTACGCAAGGAATTGAGGCGGCGCGGACGCGAAATAACACTTCGCTCGAAGCGCAGGCGTGGGATTTGCAGGGTGAGGAGTATCTGGCCTTCCACCGTTTGCCCCAAGCTGAAACAGCATTCCTGGAGGCTTTCCGTTTAAGGCGATACTTCCTGCCTCTCGAACTGGGTTTCTCTTATGGGCATTTGGGCGCACTGGCCTTGGCGCGGAAGGATTTCAAGACGGCCGACCGGCTAACCCAACTGGCGCTCGATGCTGCTCGCCGCAAAGCACCCGCGTTACCCGAATATTTACTGATCCATCAACAGGGCAGCATCCGGCTGGCGCAGGGCAAATCGCAAGCGGCGCTCCAGGAATTTTCCGTAGCGCTGGATGCCACCGCGCAGTGGCGTAGTCAGGTTCTTCCGGCCCGATCTTCGCTGATCAGCGCCAATGTCGCGCTCGAACAGCAGATCTTTCATTCGTTCATTCAACTAGCCGCGGAACACGCGTTTCAGAACGGAAACCCGGTTTGGGCCGCGCGGGCCTTTCAAGCGGTGGAGATAAACCGCGCGGCGAGTCTGCGCGAAAGTCTGGCTTTGGCGGATGTCTGGAAGGAAAACCTTCCTTCCGAATACTGGGAAATTCTGGCTCAATTGGGTGCTCGCGAGGGGCAATCCGAGGGATTCGAGGATTTAAATACCGGGGCAAATCGTCTCCGTTTGAAACTTACCGAATTGGAAGCGCAGGCGGGAATCGGCCTGCAGCCGAAGAAAATCGAGAATTTTCGCGATCGGAATTCACTTATACATTTTCAAGAAGGATTAAGAGACTCTGAATTACTCCTTAGCTTTGAGCTAGGTAAAGAGGAGTCGTACTTATGGGCGGTTAGCCGGAAATCGCTGCGGCTATACCGGCTGGCGCCCGAACAGGATCTCGCGAGGGCCGTGCAGACATTTCGCGAGACGCTTCCTGGTGGCGGACCGGAGACTGTACGGCGAGGGCAGCAATTATATCAACAGCTGTTCGGAAAGCTGGGTCCACGTGAGACCCGGAAGCAGGCGTGGCTTCTATCACTCGACGGTGCACTCTTCGACATCCCTTTCGCTGCGCTGGTAGTGGGGCAGGAGAGCGGGAATACGGTGTATTTAGTGGATAAACATTCCTTACAAACCGTTCCGGGGGCGCTGCTGTTGAGCGCGTCCGCGGGTCCTGGGAAAGCCGGTGTATATCGCGGCGAGTTCCTGGGGGTCGGAGATCCGGTCTATAACCAGGCGGATCCCCGGTGGCGTGGAGGAATTTCGTCGAGTCCGTCAAAGGGCCAGTTGCAGCGCCTGGTGGGAAGCCGCGACGAGGTGGAGTCCAGCGCAGGGAGTTGGGTCAAGGGCGGGGGCACGGCAACCGTTCTGGAGGGTCCGCAATCCCGTCGAGGAGGATTTTTGCGCGGACTAGAGAGGCGGCCCGCCGTGATCCACCTCGCCACGCATGTGCTTTTTCCGAGTTCGAGCCGCGAGCAAGGGTTGATCGCGTTTGGCCTGGGAGACGCGCGGGCGGCTGCGGCTGGGCCCGAATTCATCTCGACGTCGGAGATTGCCGGACTGCGAGTGCCGGGCGCTTTAGTTGTCATGACGGGCTGCGCCACCGGGACCGGAGACGCGCATGACGGCGCCGGATTGCTCGGGTTGACTCGCGCCTGGCTGATGGCCGGGGCGAGCGCCGTGGTTTCTACCGCCTGGCCCGTAGAAGACAACGCGGGCGGTATGTTCGCGCGTTTTTATTTTCATTTGCGAAATCACTCGACAGCCGAAGCGCTGCAACTGAGCCAGAGGGAAGTGGCCCATTCCAGAACTGGGCGACTCGCGCCAGCGTCCTGGGCTTCCTATCAAGTCACCGGAGGAACCCACTAACCATGCTCGCCCCAAAACCGCCTGGGAGCACCCCGACCCGCGAAGAATCGCAGCGGGAATTTTCGACGGATGCAGCGAAGGGAAAGTCCTGGGAAGCCACCACCGGCGCTGTTCGCAGCGAAGCAGTCCCGCACGGCGTCAAGCCGCTTCCTGAGAACGCCGCAGTCTATGCTGGCTGGGTACAGCTAGTCAGACGGATCCGCACCAGTGAAACTGATGGCATGGCCGAGCTTTACGCGCTCTTCTCCAAAGGCATCCGTTTTTATCTGTGCCGGCAGTTGGGGGTGCAGGAGCTTGACGATAAGGTTCATGACACTTTCGTGGTGGTGGTACAAGCCATCCGTCGCGGGGAACTCCGCGAGCCCGAACGCCTGATGGGGTTTGTGCGCACGGTAGTTCGCCGCCAGGTGGCCGCCCACATCGATAAAGCCGTCCAGACCAGGCGCGAACAAATGGACTTGGACGCCAGCGCACGGGTAGCCGACCCGCATGGCAACCCGGAAGAGACGGCTATTTCCCACCAACGGGAGGCCTTGGTGCAAAGAGTATTGGCTGAGCTCTCCAGCCGCGATCGGGAAATTCTCACCCGGTTTTATCTGCTAGAAGAGAGCCAGGAAGAGATTTGCATTGAAATGACCCTTACGGAAACCCAATTTCGCTTGCTCAAATCCCGCGCCAAATCCCGTTTTGGGGAATTGGGCAAGAAAAAGCTGACCCAGAGGACTTTGGGCGCAGTTTGTATGAGAACTTCGGCGGGGGCGTCCCACTAAGAAACAGAGTGCCGTTTTGGCACAGCCCGTTTTCGGAGCTATCGTCCGCTTGGGCGCGGTTTCTTGGTCGTGGAGGAAAGCATGTCGTCTGACGTTCTGCCCTCGGTCCCGGTTCATCCTACAGAGGACCTGCTTGAGGAATATTCTTTTGGACGGGTTGCGGAGCCCGCACTGGCGCCGCTGGAAGAACATTTGTTGCTTTGCGGCCAGTGCCAGACCCAACTTGTGTCGATCGACGAATATAGGGCGCTGATGAAGAGCGGGATAACCGCCTTCGAGCGTGAGCGCAAAAGTGCCTTCGTGCCGCCGCCGGGCTTGGCATTTCCCAAACTTCCAGGAAGCGTGATGTTTGCCGCGGCTATTTTGCTCATGGTCGCCGGCGTGATTGCATGGCGCGTTTACCGGCCGGCTAGCGGGGCGTCGGACGTAACCAGCGTGAGGTTGATCGCATTGCGCGGAAGCGTAGGAGACGGCTC
Source organism: Bryobacterales bacterium (assembly GCA_025350625.1). Lineage (GTDB taxonomy): Bacteria > Acidobacteriota > Terriglobia > Bryobacterales > Bryobacteraceae > Palsa-187. The sequence continues at coordinate 25,540 of JANXXL010000094.1, forward strand.
CGCCCACGCGCGCGCGGGCCAGCGCCTGGAACTGGTGATAGATGGAATGGATTTCCCTTCCTCTGCTTCTTACCGGCTGGAAATCGTTAGTTCCTCCGGCCGTCCGGTCTGGAGCGGGCCCACACGGGTGGCAGGGCCGGATATTTCTGCGGCCGTGGACGCCCATTTCCAAACCGGGGTCTATTGGGTGCGGCTTTATGCGGGGGCTCGAGAGCTGCGCGAATTCGGACTGCATATCGATTAACGCCCGGGAGACGCTGCGCGCCGGAGCGGCGCTAAAATGGAGACTTGGACACCTTAAAACCTGCGACTCCGGCGGCCGCGGCAACTCTTCGCCACGACTGGACCTTGTCCGAGATTGAAGCGATCTACTCGCAAGCGCTGCCCGATTTGATTTTTCAAGCGCAGGTGGCGCATCGCGCACATCATCGAACCAATGAAGTGCAAGGGTGCGTGCTGTTGAGCATCAAGACCGGGGGGTGTCCGGAGGATTGCGCTTATTGCCCGCAGTCGGCGCACTATAAAACCGATGTTGACCGCCAGGGGTTATTGAGCGTCGAGGCGACGCTTGCTGCCGCCCAAAACGCCAAGGCGCAGGGCGCGACACGGTTCTGTATGGGTGCGGCGTGGAGCGACATTCCGCAGGGTGAGCAGTTCGAACGTGTGCTCGACATGGTGCGCGGGGTGCGTGCTTTGGGTCTCGAAGCGTGTTGCACGCTGGGCATGTTAACGGACGAACAGGCGGCGGCTCTGGCCCAAGCGGGCCTGACCGCATATAACCACAATCTGGATACTTCGGCGGAGTTTTACGGCGAAATCATAAGCACGCGCACTTATCAAGACCGTCTGCGGACGCTCGACCGCGTGCGGCGCTCGGGTGTTACGGTGTGCTGCGGCGGCATTATCGGTATGGGCGAGAGCCGCCAGGAGCGTTACCGGTTGCTGCGCGAGCTTTCGACGTTAAATCCGCATCCGGAAAGCGTGCCGGTGAATATGCTGGTGCGGGTTGCGGGCACGCCGCTCGCCGACCAGCGCGCCGAGGATCCGTTGGAACTGGTGCGCATGATCGCTGCCGCGCGCATCCTCATGCCTAGATCGATGGTGCGGCTGAGCGCGGGACGACTGTCACTTTCCGACGAAGCGCAGGCGCTGTGTTTCCTCGCGGGCGCAAACTCCATCTTCATGGGCGACAAGCTGCTGACGACGCCGAACCCGGAAGTGAATGACGACCGGCGGTTGTTCGACAAACTCGGCATGCGGCTGATGCCTGCGGAGGCGGCGGACCAGGTCCACGCTTGATGGCCAGGCCGAAGGCGGGGTTGACGCGCGCGGGCGGCGAAATGGCGCAACGCTTGGCGGAGCGCCTGGCCGCGATTGACGCGGCTGGCCTGCGGCGGACCTTGCGGGCGCCCTCGGGAATCGATCTTTGTTCCAACGACTATTTGGGCTTGGCCTCACATCCCCTATTGAAGCGGCGGATGGCGGAGGCGGTGCTCGCGGAAGGAGCCGGCAGCACCGGTTCGCGTCTGTTGCGCGGGGAGCGCGCCAGTTTCGCGGGCGTGGAAAAGCAGTTCGCACACTTCAAAGGAGCGGAGCGGAGTCTGTATTTCTCGAGCGGGTATCTCGCGAACCTGGCGGTGCTGACTACGTTTCCAGAAGCTGGCGATATGATTTTCTCGGACGCGCACAATCACGCGAGTCTCATCGATGGAGCACGGTTATCGCGCGCGCGGTGCGTGGTTTCTCCGCACAACGATGTGGCGGCCCTGAAACGACTGCTCGGTGAGGAGGGGGGCGCGGGGCAGAAGTTTGTGGTGGTGGAATCGCTATTCAGCATGGATGGGGATAGAGCGCCGCTGGCCGAATACGAGGCGCTGTGCCGGGAAGCCGGAGCGGAACTGATCGTCGACGAGGCCCACGCGGTGGGAGTCTATGGGGACGACGGCCAGGGCTTGGCGAGCGAAGCGTTTGTGTCGATCAATACCGCGGGTAAAGCGATGGGGGTAGCCGGAGCCTTTGTAGCGGGTTCAAGCGACGCGATCGAATATTTGATGCAGCGGGCGCGAACGTTTATCTTCTCGACAGCGCCTCCGCCGGCTGTTGCCGCGGCGCTGGAGGCTAGTCTCGAAGTGATCGCCGGCGAACCGGAGCGGCGCGAGCGCTTGCGGTCACGGGCTCGCTACTTGCGGCGGAAATTGGGACTCGAGGGAGATTCACCGATCGTTCCCATAATTATTGGGGGAAATGAACGCGCCGTTGCGGTGGCGCGTGAGTTGCAGGCTGCGGGGTTCGATGTGCGCGCGATTCGTCCGCCGACGGTGCCTCCCGGGACTGCGCGTTTGCGCATTGCCGTAAACCAGGGATTAAGCGAAGAGATTTTGGACCAGTTCGTCACAGCACTAGAAAATGCAACATGAAAGGGCTTTTCGTCACGGGCACGGATACGGGCGTTGGTAAGACCGTCGCGGCGGCGGCGTTGATGCATCGTTATCGCGCGAGCGTACCCCTGTGTTACTGGAAACCGATTCAGACCGGCATCGAAATTGACGATGACACTGCCACGGTGCGCCGGTTGGGGGCTTGCGCTGACGAAGAAGTTCTTGGGGTAGGGGTTCGCCTGCCGAAACCTGTTTCGCCGCATTTGGCCGCGCGCTGGGCGGGACGGCGAATCGACCTGGCGGAATTGCGCGGAACACTTCCGCGCAGCGACACCAGTTGGATCATCGAAGGCGCGGGTGGAGTGCTGGCGCCGATTAACGAAACGCAGACGATGGCGGATTGGATGGCGTCGCTGGCACTACCGGTGCTGATCGTGGCGCGAAGCGGACTCGGCACTATTAACCACACGCTGCTGACGCTCGAGGCACTGCGAATGCGCCGGTTGCGGGTGGCGGGCGTGGTGATGATCGGGGAGCTGAATCCGGAGAATCGCGCGGCTATCGAGGAATATGGGCGTGTGCCGGTGGTGGGAGAGATGCCGGTGCTCGCTCCCCTCGATGCGGGTTTGCTGGCATCGTGGAGCGTAACTCATCTCGACCCGCAGGCGCTGCTGCTGGAGTTCCTGCGGTGAACCTCAATGATCGCGACCGGGCGCACGTGTGGCATCCCTACACGCAGATGTTGACGCAACCGCCGCTCTTGCCCGTCGTGCGCGGCGAAGGTGTGTACCTGTATACCGAGGACGGCCGCAAGATTCTTGACGGGATTTCGTCGTGGTGGGTGAATATTCATGGGCACTCGCATCCTAAGTTGAATGCGGCGCTGGCGGCGCAGGCTGGGGAAATCGAGCATGTGATCTTCGCCGGATGCACGCATCGGCCAGCGGTTGAATTGGCGGAGCGGCTGGTGGAGGTGATGCCCGCGGGTCTCGATCGCGTGTTCTATTCGGACAACGGGTCGACGGCGGTGGAAGCGGCCATCAAGATGGCGGTTCAGTATTGGCGGAATCGCGGCGAAGCGCAGCGGACGGGACTGATCACGCTGCACCATGCATACCACGGCGACACGGTGGGGGCGATGTCGGCGAGCGAGGACTCGGTTTTCACGCGCGCTTTTGGGCCGCTGCTGTTTCCAGTCGAGCGCGCACATTCGCCGTATTGTTACCGCTGTCCGCTGGGGCTCGAACGGGCGACGTGCCGGATTGAGTGCCTGGGCGATCTCGAACGGCGTCTCGAAGAGCAAGGCCAGCGCATTGCCGCGGTACTGGTGGAGCCCATGTTGCAGGGGGCGGGTGGCATGATCGTGTGGCCTGCTGAGTTCCTGACCGGCGTGCGGCGGCTGTGCGACCGCTACGGCGTGCTGATGATCGCCGATGAAGTCCTAACCGGTTTCGGCCGCACCGGCCGTATGTTTGCGTGCGAGCACGCGCAGATTACTCCCGATATCCTGTGTCTGTCGAAGGCGCTGACGGCGGGTTATCTG
>JANXXL010000099.1 GCA_025350625.1 Bryobacterales bacterium
CCGTCCACTTGAGCTTGCCGGTCCCGCGATCGCGTCCCTCGTAAATGCCCTCCGACGTGGAGGACTTGCTCCACTTTGTGGACATGTCGAGCAGATTCACGAAGAAGTCACTACTCAAGGTCCCGGGCCGGTCAGTGAAGACTCCGTGTCCAGCTTGTCCGGCGTTGGCATTCAGGGCCCGCATACCGCCAACCAAAACGGTCATTTCAGGAACGGTTAAATTCAGCAGCTTCGCCCGGCCAACCAGCATCTCCGCCGGCGATAAGCGCTGATCGATGCGAAAGTAGTTCCGGAAACCGTCCGCGGCCGGTTCAAGCAAAGCGAAGGACGCCACGTCGGTCTGCGCTTCCGACGCGTCCGTGCGCCCGGGCGTGAAGGAAACCAATACGTCGAATCCAGCATTCTTCGCGGCCCGCTCGATAGCGGCGCTGCCACTCAGAACGATCAGGTCGGCAAGCGATACCCTCTTCCCACCGGACTGCGCGCGGTTGAAGTCCTGCTGGATGCCCTCCAGACGCTGCAACACTTTTGCCAGTTCACGCGGATTGTTGACCTCCCAATCCTTTTGCGGCGCCAGGCGAATGCGCGCCCCATTCGCGCCGCCGCGCTTGTCCGTGCCGCGGAACGAAGCGGCCGACGCCCAGGCCGTCCCAACCAGTTCGGGGACAGTCAAGCCAGATGCCAGGATCTTGGATTTCAGCTCCGCAACGTCCTTCGCGTCGACCAGCGCATGATCGACTCGGGGGAGCGGATCCTGCCAAATCAGGTCTTCGCTCGGAACCTCCTGACCGATATAACGGGAACGAGGGCCCATGTCGCGGTGTGTCAGCTTGAACCATGCCTTGGCAAACGCGAGCTTGAATTCCTCCGGGTTCTCTTGGAAGCGCTTCGCAATTTTCCGGTAGCTCGGGTCGAACTTCAGCGCCAGGTCTGTCGTGAACATCATCGGCGCATGCCGCTTTGACGGGTCGTGAGCGTCCGGAACGAGGTTCGATGCCTGACCCTTCGCGGGAATCCACTCGATCGCACCGGCGGGACTCTTGGTTTGCACCCAGTCATAGGCAAACAGGTTGTCGAGGTACTCCGTGGTCCACTTTGCCGGATTGGCCGTCCACGAGCCTTCCAAACCGCTGGTGACCGTGTCGCCGGCATTGCCGCTGCCGCACTTGTTTTCCCAGCCGAGTCCTTGCCGCTCGATACCGGCGGCTGCCGGCTCGGGTCCGACGCACTTGGACGGAGCGTGGGCGCCATGCGCCTTACCGAAGGTGTGGCCTCCGGCGATGAGCGCCAGAGTCTCCTCATCGTTCATCGCCATGCGACCAAAGGTTTCGCGGATATCCTTTGCGGCCGCCAGCGGATCCGGCTTGCCGTTCGGACCCTCGGGATTCACGTAAATCAGGCCCATCTGAACAGCCGCAAGCGGCTGCGCCAGTTTTCGGTCGCCGCTGTACCGCTCATCGGCAAGAAACTTCTTCTCGGGCCCCCAGTAAACCAGGTCCGGCTCCCAGTCGTCCTTGCGCCCACCGGCAAAGCCGAAGGTCTGGAAGCCCATGGACTCCAGCGAGACATTTCCGGCCAAGACCATCAGATCGCCCCAGGAGATCTTCTGACCGTATTTCTGCTTGACCGGCCACAGCAGTCGCCGCGCCTTGTCGAGGTTGGCGTTGTCCGGCCAGCTGTTGAGCGGATCGAATCGCTGTTGACCACCGCCGGCGCCGCCGCGCCCGTCACTCACACGGTACGTACCGGCGCTGTGCCAGGCCATCCGGATGAAGAACGGTCCGTAGTTTCCGTAATCGGCCGGCCACCAATCCTGCGACTTCGTTAGGACCTTCCGGAGGTCCTGCTTGACGGCCTTGAGGTCGAGGCTTGCAAACGCCTTGGCGTAGTCGAAATCTTCTCCCAGCGGGTTGGACCCGGCCGAGTGCTGCCGAAGTGGCGAGAGGTCGAGTCGGTCAGGCCACCAGAACTGGTTTGGCTTCGGCTGCTGAGCACTGGCTACATCCGTTAACACCAACGGTAGCGCGGCGACCGCGAAAGCGACGACCAGCGTCGTCAGGTTCTTCTTCATTGACTTCTCCTTGATCGAACGGAACATCCGTTCAGCTTTAACTCTAATGGGCGGCATCGCAATCTTGCTCATCTAAGCCGCTATTTCCTATTCGACGACCCCTGATCGGTCGCACCCTGCCATCCCAGAGCGTACTCGCGTCGCGATTCCTTCTCCCAAGGATCTCGCATTTAAAATCCCTTGTGGCGGCCCAAATTGTGACCCACGGCACGACGCCCCCGATATTCCCGCGGACACTCCAACCGGCTACCGTCCTCACTGCGCCCACCGTTTCCGGCAACGCTCGTCCCTCATCCGGTCGGGACCTGTACTATCAGTATCTCCAATTGTGATGCAGAAAAACGCGTTTAGGATGCAAAGGTTCACGGGGCAACACCGCCGTAAAACAAGAATGTGGCTGGGTTGAAGCATGGTTCTCGAGGATACTCCGCCACCGGATCTGAGCACTCTCGACATGGCTGCGCTGCAGGATCTGGCGCTCTCGGTCCACGCGCAGTTGCAGTCCCGGCGCAGCGAAAACGAGCACCTAAACTGCCCATCCTCAAGCGGAAGCGCATGCGGTTCGGCTGGAAGCCGGAGAAACTCGACCGGCGAACGCTTACGATTCCAGACAAGCGAAACAAGGATCGAAATTGCAACCCATCGATTGCCCCCGCCCTTCCCGATTCCGTCGCACGGGAGGATGTGGAGTGGTTTGATACGGTTTTGATCCGGTGGCAAGCCCGTGAGTTCAACCTCATCAAATCACCGCAATCTAAATCTCGTGGAATCAATGATTTTAGGGCGGAGCCAGAATTCAAAACGACAGGCTAAGAACCACCGAAATTCAATACTCTAATCTGTTGAAAAGGAATGGTGGGCGCGCAGGGACTCGAACCCCGGCCTCTGATCTTACGGCCCACGAACCGAGTGTGGACCCAACAAGTTTAGCGATAGTCACCATCATGAACCGCCCCCATTGTTCGCAAGACCAAGCCTTCGCCGTTTTGCTCGACGAACTGCGACCTGATGTTGAGGCTGTGTCAGAAGTACCAATGGCAAAAACGCATATAACAGAATCCGGTTCGACACCACAGGGACACTGGAGATGGAGGATCAAAAGCGCAGAATAGGACTGTTTCAGCTCAAACCCAGCCCGGCGTTGGGTCTACCTTGTGATCGTCACTATCTGTTGTCTACCCACTGTGCCGGCTCGCACCAACATTCCATGCAACGACAGCAAAAATTACCGGAAGCGGTGAGCACGAGCCCGATCAAACCCACCACAATCGTCAGTGCCGGCATGAGTGGGCTGGTGGTACCAAAAATCAGTAAGAGCAATACACCGACGACGGTCAAACACCCACCACACCCTCGGTTTGTCTGCGCGGCCTTTGCCTTTGCATCCGCATCCGCCTTTGCCTTGGCCAATTCTTGTTGTGCCTCTAACCGGGCCTTCTCTTCCTCGAAGATGCGCTGTCATTCTTCCGGCGTCAGGTCCGTTGGGCTCTCCTCTGTCCTTACTCGGCAGCCAAATTTTAGGCGATACGTCTCCGGCTTGTCGGCTTTGGCGGATCATCTTCGGCAATGCCGGACAGAACCACCGGCGCACGATCGGGAAACTCGGCGACCAGCGAAAGATTCCCGCCCATGGCCCCGACCGTTTTTCGGAGCGTGGACAGCAAGAGATCGCTCCGTTTTTCGAGGCGCGAAACACTGTCCTGGGTGACCCCGAGCGTCTTGGCCATCTTTACCTGCGTGAGCTTGCGCGCTTGCCGCAGTTCGCGCAAGGTCATTTCCTCGGCAATCAACTCAGCGGCGCGGGCCTCGACCTTCTTGCGGTGGGCGGGGCTCAGTTCCTTCATCTTGTCCTTCAACGTGATTCGCATGGCTATGTCCCCTTCTTCTTTATTCGTGACAGGTGCTCGTCAAATCTTTCGTCGGCCTTTGCTATGAGCCGGCGGCAAAATCTCTTCTCGCCGCCATGCGGGGATGGTGGCCGCGCAGGGACTCGAACCCCGGGCCGCCTGCGTGTGACGCATGCTTCTGCCGATCATCTTCCGGCTTTTACAT
>JANXXL010000102.1 GCA_025350625.1 Bryobacterales bacterium
GTTCCCGGACATTGCCCGGCCAGGAATGGCGCAAAAGAACAATCTGGGCGCGCCGCGTGAGGCCGCGAATTTCCTTGCCGAACTGCGTGGAGAAATGGTCCAGAAAGAACTTTTCGAGCAGCGGCAGGTCTTCCTTCCGCTCCGCCAACGCGGGTGTCTTCAATTCGACCATCGCTAGGCGGTAGTACAGATCCTCGCGAAACTGCTTATTGGCGATCATCTCCTGCACCTCGCGATTGGTCGCGGCCACCACCCGCACATCCACTTTGCGCGTGGTCACGGAACCGACGCGCGTCACCTCCTGATTCTGCAGCACCCGCAGGAGTTTCGCCTGCGTACTGAGTGGCATATCCCCGATTTCGTCTAGGAACAGCGTACCGCCGTGGGCGAATTCGAACAAGCCCATCTTATCCGCGGTAGCGCCGGTAAAGGCACCTTTGACGTAGCCGAAGAGTTCACTTTCAAAGAGCGTTTCGACCACGGCCGAGCAGTTACAAGTAACGAAACGGCCGCTGCTGGCGGGGCTCAAATTATGCAGCGCCCGGGCGACCAGGTCCTTGCCGGTGCCGGTCGGTCCGCTGATCAAAGCGGAGCGGTAATGGCGAGCCACGCGGCGAATGCGCGCGAATAAATCCCACATGAGAGGGCTATGGCCGATCATACCCTCAAAGCGAGAGGTTTCGAGCAGTTCGCAATCGAGATCCAAAGCGCGCTGGCGCTGGCGCGCATCCGCCAGCAGACGCTCCACGCGGCTACGCAGGGCGGAAATTGAAATCGGCTTATTCAGATAATCGCAGGCGCCTTTCTGTATGGCTTCGACCGCGGTCTCGGTAGTGTAGTGGGCCGTCATCAGGATCACGTCGATGGCGGGATCGAAGGCGATGATCCTCGCGAGCATTTCGAGCCCGCTCATCTTAGGCATCACGAGATCCAGCAGGACAATCTGGGGATGCTCACGAAAGACGAGTTCCAGGCCTTCTTCCGGATCGATGGACGTGAAGATCGCCAGCCCCTCCTGGCGCAGGGATTCGGCCAGGAGCTCAAGGCTCGAAGGAGTGTCGTCAACGGCAACCAGTTTTACATTCAGGCCCATAGGAATGATTTTGAACCACCATAGTACACGAGATCCGAAAAAGTGCGCGTACCGTCGGGCGGCGACGGCCAAGAAAGTGCAGTAAAGTTAGAACACAAAATGGTAAACCATTCCGGCGGGGAGCCGGAGGGCGCCGCCACCGCGCAGCGTCTGTCCCTGCTTCTCGAATCGTTACCCGATGCGATTTTTGAGGTCGACTCGAGCGGCCACATCGTGCTCGCCAACACGGCAGCCGAGCGCATGTTCGAGCGGTCGCGCGAGGAATTGCTAGGGTTGCAGGTCGAAGCGCTGATTCCGGAGCGCTTCCTGAGCAACCATATCGCGCACCGCAGCCAATACGGTGCAAACCCGGTGAGGCGGCCGATGGGCGCAGGCCTCGACCTGTACGCCATGCGCAAGGACGGCACTGAATTTGCAGTGGATATTAATCTAAGCCCGCTGGAGCGTACGGCAACCGGCCACGTGCTGTGCGTGATCCGCGACGTTAGCCCGCGGCGGGCGGCCGAAGAGAAGATCAAGATGTTAAACCAAAGCTTGGAGCGGCGTTCGTCCGAATTGGTTGCGGCCAACGAAGAGCTTTCCTTCCAAAACCGGGAAGTGGAACGCGCCAACCGACTGAAGAGCGAGTTCCTGGCCAGCATGAGCCACGAGTTGAGGACTCCGCTGAACACTATCCTCGGGTTCTCCGAGCTGCTCTCTGAGGAACGCGCCGGCGTCCTGAACGATAAGCAGAAGCGCTTCGTCACGCACATCCAGCACGACGCGCATCATCTGCTGGAACTGATCAACGACATTCTGGACCTGTCCAAGATCGAGGCGGGACGGCTGGAACTTCGTCTCGAACCGTTCGCAATGGCGGTGGCGGTGGCCGAGGTACTAACCAGCATCCGGCCGCTAGCGGCCGCGAAGGGCATGACCATCGACAGCGACTTGGATACCACGCTGATCTTGCAAGCGGACCGCCTGCGCTTCAAGGAGATCCTTTACAACCTGCTCAGCAATGCCATTAAATTCACGCCGGCCCGCGGCCGGATTTGGATCGAGTCAATGGTCGAGAATGAATTGGTCAACATTCTAGTGGGCGACACGGGAGTCGGGATTACCCCCGAGGATCAGCAGGCAATTTTCGAAAGCTTCCGGCAGGCCAGCGCCACCACCAACGGCGTGCGTGAGGGTACCGGGCTGGGCCTCGCGATCACCAAGCGCCTGGTGGAGCATCACGGCGGCAGGATATGGCTGGAAAGCGAGCCCGGCAAAGGCAGCCGGATCTACTTCACGCTCCCAGTGACCAGGAGGCAAT
>JANXXL010000121.1 GCA_025350625.1 Bryobacterales bacterium
TGAACGGCTACAAGAAGGCGGCTACGCGGGCTTGGCGGATCGGCGAAAAGGCAAGCCGAGTGAGAAGCGAGTGCCCCTGCGGCGGCCGATGGTGGGCATGCTGCTACACATTGATGGCAGCAAGCATCAGTGGTTCGGGGATGAGCGCTGGTATGACTTGATCGTGATTCTGGATGACGCCACCAGCGAGATCTATTATGCGCAGTTGGTGGAGGAAGAATCCACGCGAACCGTGATGGCTGGACTGCGGGAAGTGATTGAGACCCGGGGTCTGTTTTGCGCGCTATATAGCGACCGGGGCAGTCACTTTTTTGTGACGGCCAAGGCTGGTGAGAAAGTGGATAAGCACCGGCTGACGCAGGTGGGGCGAGCGCTGAAGGAACTGGGAGTGCGGATGATCCCGGCTTACTCTCCGCAAGCGCGCGGGCGCAGCGAGCGCAACTTTGGAACCTGGCAGGGGCGCCTGCCGCAGGAGTTGCGGTTGGCCGGCATCACCACACTCGAAGGCGCCAATGCATTTTTACGCGAGCGCTACGTGACTGAGTTTAATGAGAAGTTCACGCTCCCGGCGGCCAACCCACAGACGGCGTTCCACCGGACGTCGCGGACCGATCTGAACTGGATCTTTACGGTGCAGACCGAACGCATGGTGGCCAAAGACAACACCATTGCGATTGCCGAACGCTCCTGGCAGATCGACAAGTGCCGCTTCCGCAGCACGCTGGCCGGATGCACCGTCACCATTCACGAACACCTGGACGGAACCGTATCGATCCGCTATGGCCCGCACGTGGTCGGCCGGTTCGACGCCAGCGGACGGTCGCTGCAGGAGGCCACTCCGAAAAAGCGCCGTGGGAAAGGCGGGCCCGTGGGAGCCGTGGGAAACCGAACCCAGGTTTCCCACGGCTCCCACCGTCCCTTGGAAATCTCGCCTACCCCGCGAGATTCCCACTTTTCCACCGCGCCGACGACTCCTCTTCCTAAATCCAAAACCAGAAAGAGGGCTGCATGAAACCGGACACATCACGTGTTAATAAAACCGGACATCTTGACTTGTTAACGACACCTAATGTCCCCCACAGCACTCTGGGTTACCGGACGCCGAACGAGTTCGTGGCGGTCCTGAAATCCTCAGTTATGACTGGCTGAAATAATCGAGGCAGGTCATCACGGCCTCGAATTCCACCAGAACATTAGTCTTGTATTGATCTGTGAAAAGCAGATCAAATCGCCCGATGCCAGCGAAGGATTGTTGGCGTGTAGTGTAAAAACGGTTTTCAGGAAGCCTTATTATAGCCGTCACGCTAAGTCCTCTACATCAAGGCTCAAGGCGTTAGAGGGCTTGGCGCGCGGTCGCCATCATTTGAAAGGTCTTGGACTGGTAGAAGAGTCTAGACTAGCCCGTTATCGAACATTATCGGAAGTAGTTTCGGCGCTCACATTTGCCACGTCGTATGCTCGCCGCCGAAGTTGGGGGCTAAGCCTAAGGTGTGGCCCAAGGTCATGATTGAGCCTCGATTACTAGCGGGCAGCTTAGCGAGCCCCAGTTATTGCCCTGTCGCTGACGGGCGCATTTATTCTTTCCAAACGCTTTGAGACGGTGCCGAAACGGGAATGAAAGGGCGAAAGCAGATATACGCGCACTAAGAACCACCAGAAACTCCGCTCATTCAACGATGAATCGATCAGGTTCTGGATTTTTTTCTGAGCCGCCGGAGTTTTACTCCAGTGAATACCCGGCGCTTCGTGGTGAATCGTATGGTAGCCATTGTTGAACAGCGCCAGGTTGATCAGACCCACAAAATTGCGGGAATGGTTGTACCTCGATTCTTCATCCGTATGGACATGCTGAACGTAGTTGAAAATCAAGATGCTGAAGAGCGAAACCTGATGCGGGATCAGGATGAACAGAACGGCTTTTTTCCAGTTCAAAACAAAGATCGTAACCGCGTAGTAGAGTCCCAGCACCAGGTACTGTGAAGCGGCAAGATAGAACTTTTGCCTGTTGCTGCGCAACAGGGTTCGCAGATAAGCGGCAATCGGCTTTTGCTGGAAATAACTGCTGATTGAGGGGTAACTGAGCAGAGTAAAAATATTGTTCTTCTCGCTAACGCGGTAGGTGATCGTATAATCGCCATTTTTGTTATTGAGAAAATGATGATTTTTGTTGTGCGTGGGAATCCAACCAAAAGCTGGAAAGCCATAGAACAGCGTCAGCCAGTAGTCCGTTGCAATGTTTAGAAATCGCGATCTCCAGATCGGGACGTGATTGTGGTTATGTGCAATGATGGCCACGGAGACTGCCATAAACAGGGACCACACGTAAATAATCGGCTGGAGGGCGCCGAGATTCCACTGCACGATGAGCAATGCGGTGGTGATCGTCATGTATGCCAGAGTGCGGCAGTCGGCCCTGTGAGTAAGAAGCAAAATCAGCTTGAATCTACCACCTTTCTATGGACAACGGCAATCAAGCCGAATCCGGGCACCTCCGCCTCGCGCAAAATAGTTTCCTAGCGCTATCCTTTACAATGTTGGACATTTTGAAGATGCTTTCCGATCTTCGCCAAGAGCGGGAATCGATTGGCGAAGAAATCATCGCGCTGAAGCGCCTCGCGATGGCAAGCGCCGCGCGGACGTCCGCCGGCCTGGATGTCGGTTCAGAAGAGTGTGCCCAAAAGGCGTGGCCGTCCGCCTAGCAGCCAAAAGAAAAACTGAAACCCTCGGACCAATAGGCGGAACATTCACATCCCGTTATGAACTATTATCGTCCGCCACCGCGCCACGCCGTCTCGTGTTTCATAAACGTGGCGATTAGGCTCACGTTACAGCAGTCCTGATTCATAAAGCACGACCAGATTCATGGATCTCCGGCATGTACCCTTGTCGAAAACACCCACCATGGATTCGGGCGTCAGCACCGTCACCATCGAATCATTCGGCCTCTCATCACGCTTTGCATAGCCTTTCGGAGTCCAAAGCAGTAGTGCGTTGCCTGCCACCAGGTACGCAAAGCCGTGTGAGGGAAGTCGCCAATGACGCGAAGGACGATGGTTTGCGCAGCAGCCTCAATGGTTTGTCAACATTCCGCGATACGGTAAAGAGCAAGCTGAGCGCAGCCGATGCGGGCGTATAGGAGCCGCTCCAGCAGATTGTGCAAAAGACACAAAGGGAATTGAAGCGTTAATGGCTCTCTGTTACTACGTGCTGATTTTGCGCTTAACCGGTGTGCAGCTGGGCTCGTTAAATTTTAAGTCGCCGTCTGCAGGATAATCTTTATAAGCAAGTGAATGGAGGAAGCTCATGCCCATGTTATCCCCGGGAATCGCTAAGAACGGTTTCGTCACATTTATGTTTTGTGGGGTTTTGTTTTACCCATCCAATGTAAATGCCCAATCGGGTGCGAAAAACGGGGAGTGGCGAACCTACGGAGGCGATCTCGGCAATACGAGATACTCGCCGCTCGATCAAATCAATGCATCGAACTTCGATAAGTTACAAGTCGCGTGGCGCTTTAACACGGCGAATCTGGGTCCCAGGCCGGAGTTTAATTTTGAGGCCACACCGCTGATGGTCGGAGGTGTGGTGTACACGGTGGCTGGTTCGCGGCGAGATGTGGTGGCCCTCGACGCCACAAACGGCGAGATTCTGTGGCTGCATACCGAAAAGGAAGGCCCCCGCGGAGAGGCGGCGCCCCGCAGGCTTTCCGGACGCGGACTGGCATACTGGACCGACGGCCGGGAAGAGCGTATCCTCTACGTCACGCCCGGTTACCGTCTGGTTGCTTTGAATGCCAAGACCGGTCTGATCGTGCCTGGCTTCGGTAAATCCGGCGTTGTCGATTTGAAGATGGACGATGATCAGGAAATTGACTTAATCAATGGCGAAGTCGGGCTGCACGCGGCGCCGACCATCGCTGGCGACACTATTATTATCGGCGCCGCTCACCTGCCCGGCGGCACCCCGAAAAGTAAGACTCATGTAAAGGGGTATATCCGGGGTTTTGATGTGAAGTCCGGCAAACGCCTGTGGATCTTCCATACCATTCCTAAACCCGGGGAATTCGGATACGACACCTGGGAAAGCGATTCAGCCGATTACACCGGCAACACCGGAGTATGGGGTCAGATCAGCATTGACGAAGAGCTTGGAATGGTGTACTTGCCGGTAGAATTGCCGACCGGCGACTATTATGGAGGCCACCGCCCGGGTAACGGTTTATTCGGCGAAAGTATTGTCGCTCTAGACCTGAAAACCGGCCAACGAAAGTGGCATTACCAACTGGTACACCATGGCATTTGGGATTGGGACATCCCGTGCGCCCCCATGCTGGTGGACTTGAATATTAATGGGCGCGTGGTGAAGGCGCTGGCTCAACCGACCAAACAATCCATTCTGTACGTTTTTGATCGTGCTACCGGGCAACCGATCTGGCCGATCGAGGAACAGCCGGTGCCCAAAGGCGACGTGCCCGGTGAGAAGTATTCGCCTACCCAACCGATGCCGACGAAACCTCCGGCATACGGGCGGACGGACACATCCATTGATGAGCTGATCGATTTCACACCCGAGCTAAGAGCGGAAGCAATCAAAGTGGCGTCCCGATATAAGCTCGGCCCCATCTTTACCCCGCCGGTGGTCAGCAAACTGGAGGGCCCGCTCGGCACGCTGGTGGCCGGGTGCTGCCAGGGGGGCACCGGCTGGCCGGGTGGCTCCTACGATCCACAGACGCACATGCTTTACGCATTCACGTGGGGAGCAGTCAGTCCGTTGGGGCTCGTGCCTCCCGATCCCAGCCGCTCGGACATGAATTACATATCCGGTGTCGCCAGGCCTGCGTCGGCTGGTCCTGCCGCCGGTGGTGGCGGAGGCGAGGGAGGCGGCCCTGGTCTTACGGTTCAAGGGCTGCCGCTATTCAAACCACCCTACGGGTCCATCAGCGCCATTAATCTGGATAAGGGCGAGGTTGCCTGGAAAGTTCCGCACGGCGAGACTCCCGACAACATCCGAAATAGTCCCGCGCTGAAGGGACTCACCATTCCGCGTACGGGCCGGGGAGGGCTGGTGGGAGTTCTGACCACGGGCTCTCTGGTTATTGCCGGGGAACGGGGAACCTTTACGGACCCCCAGGGCCGGAACGGCGCCAGGCTGCGCGCCTACGATAAGGCGACCGGAAAAGAGGCAGGCGCGGTATTTATGCCCACCGGCCAGACCGGCTCGCCCATGACTTACATGGTGAATGGCAAGCAATACATTGTGATCGCCATCGGCGGACCTGGTTACCCGGGGGAGCTGCTGGCTTTGAAATTGCCAGATTAGCTCACCGAATGCTTTACTTAAGGAATTAGGCTGATCGAAGCTCAATACGGGAGCGGTCTCTTTGTGATACGGCGACCGACCGCCGCGGTTTTTTCGCCGGAGCCGATCATCCGACCAGACTTGATCGCCTGTTCAATGGAAGCTTCGTTGAAAGGTCCATCGCTAATTCCGAGCCAGTAAAGGTGCTGGGCCTTAGCTGCGGCAAAAATCCTTTCTTGAACTTCCTTCGCTTTGGGATCTCCCGGCTTAAAGCCAAAGGAGAGTGCCATGTCCCCGGGGCCGCCTTCGCCAAATCCAATGCCGGGCACTTTCACGATCTCATTCACGTTAGCAAAGCCAAACTTGTCCTCGATTTTCACACCCAGCAAAATCTCGCCGTTCGGGTTCAAGGGCCACACGTCGGCCTTATTCATGTACTCCTCGTTGGACACACCCCAAATCTTGGATGCGGTGGGGGCGCCGTGGGCGCCGCGATGGCCCTCTTGCAGTCCTTCGCGGCCGACCCCCTGTTCGCGGTTGGGATAGCGCACCGCTTCTACGAACGCCCGCACCGCGCCCGCGGTGGTTGCATGACAGAGAAGAATTCCATGCACGCCCGTAGCCAGCACCTGTTCAAACATCCACGAGTTGGCCCGTACCGTGGCCTCGTCGGTTCCTCTCACGGCGACGTTCACGATCACGGCCGGAGTCTTGTGCCCGGTGCGCGTGGGCCCGCCGGCCGCCAGTCCCTGCATGTATGCCGCTAGCCCTGCCACATCGTACGGCGCGGCTTCCATGTCGTAGCTGATGTAGTCAGCCCAGGTCTGAGCGTCAGCTTTCCCCTGCTCAAAACTGCCGACGGTACCGGAGTGCGATCCGGTGTAATAAATGGGCTGGCCCTGTTCCAGAAGCTCGATCGCGCGATTGATACGTTTCGGTTTGGGGGTTTGGGCAACACCGGAACTGATATAGATAAACAGGCCCGCGCATGCGGCCAAGCCAGCCATCGTCATCTTCCAATTTGGATTCATGATACTTACCCTTTCTTGATTTCTTTTCCTTTCCGTTAACCTAAAACGTATACTTCAAACCCAGTTGCAACTGGCGCATAGGGATCGAAGCAGGGAACCCATTCAACTGACCAACCAAGCCGCTGATGGTGCCGAAACCTGCGTGGGGCGCGTTCGCCGGTTGGCCGGGAATGGCAGCTCCCGCCAGGATGTTCGGTTGGGGTTGCCCCCAGTTCGGGTGATTGAGCAGATTGAACGCTTCCACGCGGAACTGAAGCTGGTGATGTTCGTTGTAGGGCATGCGGATGTTTTTGTGTACTTCGGCCGCGATCGTGACTTCCTCCAACGCCGTGCCAAGAGCGAGGTCGCCGCGGCCGCGGGATCAATCTGAGCTTTGTACGAGTGGCCGACCATACGGAAACTGTCCCATGTTTCGGTGACCTGCCCATTGATTCCTTGCCTGCTGTCGGTGGCCAAGATAGCATTATCTACTGGAGGTGTGAGGATGTTACATCTACGGCCGTTCCTGCTGTTTGCGCTACTCAGCGCCGGCGCACATGCGCAATGGTTGAACTATCCCACTCCAGGTACGCCCCGCACGCGCGATGGCAAACCTAACCTGAACGCCCCTGCGCCGCGCGCCGCCGACGGGAGGCCGGACCTCTCCGGCGTCTGGATGCACGAGATCACCTCCGTCGCGGAAGTAAAGCGCCTCTTCGGCGGCCGCTTCGATGATGCCATTAAAGTGAATGGGATTG
>JANXXL010000166.1 GCA_025350625.1 Bryobacterales bacterium
GGCAGTGTGGCTTGCTTGAGCACGTGCCGCATGGCGCGTCGCACTTTGCTTTCATCCATCGGCGTGCCCGCCCGTGTACAAAACACCCAGGGCGAGAGCATTGGCCAGCCCAGGAGGCGCGCCTCGCGTGTGCGGGCGTGCTCGAGCTGTCCCAAGGTCTCCGCAAGCACCTGCGAGAGATCCACCGTACGCCCATGTCCCGCTTTGGGCGTGCCCATTTGACCACGAGACAACGATCGCGTGACACGGATCTCGCGCGCCAGACCATCGACATCCTCCCACTGGAGTGCCAAGGCTTCCCCCAACCGGAGGCCGGTGCCCGCCAGAGTGAAAAATAGTGGAAAATACCGCGGCGTTTCTCGGGCCGCGGTGATGAGAAACCGCTGCCGTTGTTCGCGCGTCATGGCCTTTATTATTTCCTGGCGCACCGCTTTGGGTGTGACCAGATGCAGCTGGCGCCCAAGCTTTTCGGCCGGATTAACCGGCATGACGCCGTCATCCACCGCCGCGCGCAACATGGCCCGCAGGGTCGCGTGCATGATGCGGACGGTATTACGAGAAAGCCCGCTCGCCAGTTTGTCGGCGAGCATGCCTTTGATGCCCCCTTTCTCAAGGTGCTGTAGCCGCCAGGCGCCGAATGCCGGCAGCAAATGCAGGCGCAACGTACTGGCATAGCTCATCAACGTTCGAGGTTTGACGGTACTGGCGATCAAGCGGAGCCAGCGATCCGCATAAGCGGCCACGGTGATGGTCACCGGCACCAGCGCGCGCTTCCCTTGGCGGATTTCGGGAATCGTCTTGGCCAGAAAATCTTCCGCGTCCCTTTTCGTGGCAAAGGTGCGCCAGCGACGGACGCCGCCCCCGTCACGAAAATCGGCCACCCACTGTCCACGTCGCCTTCGAATACAAGACATTGTGTGCTCCTACTCAGAACATTCAGAGATGAGATCGTTCGCTGTCACGCCCTCTACTGCGGGTTTCACTTGAGACAACCGATTTTCTTCAGACTGTGCCTGTCCACGAACCGGTCGTGTGCTCACTCGCTTCATGGTGACTGGCTCTAGTCGAGCCTTGGCCGTCATGTGTGTCCGGCCATGAGCCGTCACGGTGCCACTATGCAAGCCCACATGACCCGTGTCAATTCGTCGTTGGGGGGTGGTCTGCTGCGCAACCCATCGGGTCAAGCTGGTTTGAGACACGCGGACATATTTGCCGAACCGCACCACGGGCAATACGTCGCGCCGCGCCAACTCATAAGCGTGCCCCGTCGGAATGGCCAAGCGCTTGGCCACTTCAGGAATGGTAAGGAGGCAATCCGGCTCCTGTTTGTCAACCGTGTCGAGTGGGTCGCCCAAGATCTGCACCCACGCCAGAGCTTTGAGTCGCTCCAGCAGACCGAGCAGCGGCAGACAGGCCGCACGATCCCACAGAGGAAGTTCCTGTTCCAGCTGTTCCAATCTGGTGACGAACTCGTGGTCTGCCATGCCAGTCCTCTTATTCAGTACGCTCCACTGGTCCATCAGACAACGCTGACTTCGGCCCAGCCGCTCGATGTGGCAATGATCCGGTTCGGGTCATCAGCCACTGTTCCATCTCTTTCACCGGAACATTGCTCGCCAACAGTCGAGCCGCCAAGCTGACGGCGGATTCGCAGTGTTCCAAGTCGGGGGACAGGCCTGCCTCTTTCAATAGGCAAACCACGGTACACGCCGTCGAGAATTCGTCGAGACTCATCTCGTCGGCTTCCAACCCTTTCAGCACCCCCATCACGACTTTGAACTCCTTGGCCGTGATGCTGCGACGTTTCAGATCCTTGGCCAACTCCAGGATGCTATGCAGAGCATTGAGGTCCAAGCCTTCCCGTTCACGGCTCAGGTAGTACTCGAGGACGATTCCCAGGCCATGATCGACAGGAACGCTCTCCATCACCCCAATCGCAATCATGCGGGCTTTGTTTTCGTCACTGATCGTGAATGGCGGTAGGGCGGATTCTTTATAGCCGTCCATGGCGCTCCTCCGTAAAATGATGAGGTCATCTGCAGATGACGAATCGAGAATCTCGGGGTCCTTGTGACGGCGCGTCCGAAGGGGAACATGCAGGGAGAAACGGCTCACCACGTCAAGCCATCCCAGGCCGGTCCAGCCCAACGTTTCAGCCGTGAGCGCAAAGTCATAGATGGTCTGCCGGATCGCGGCCTCCGGATCCGGAATGAATGCCATCATTCCGGTTACCATGGTGAGGATCATTTCCGTATCCACACGGAACCACACCTGCGGTAGGAGAACCTCGCGCACGAGATCGACGATCTGCGCTCGCCAGGTCTCCGCATTGCCTGTGAGCGGCGGGAGGGGAAGCGGGCCGTGCTTCATAGCCGCTTCCAGCGCCAAATGGCCAAGATTCGCGAGGTCCGGTAACGCCACGTTCGCCACGTTCTTCACCACAAGCCGACGGAGTTGCGCCGTGCTAAAACTTGTCTGCTCTTCGAGTGTCGTCTTGTTGAGTTTGGGGTTTAAAGTAATCAGGGACACCGGCGCGATTCGGAGAAGGGTGTTGTCTATTGAAATGACTTTACGTCCACTGATGAAGTGATGAATCGTAGGACGGAGTGAGGCCTCCGCCTCCAACAAGTCATCGAACACGATCAACGGCCCGTCGAGGAGATCACGCTTGAAGGTCAGGGTGCCCTTCCCATCCCGTCGGACTAACAGCGAGCGTCCCGTTTCTGTGGCGAGATCAACGATCGTCTCCGCTGGCACGACTCCCAGCAGATGGCATTGAAATATTGCCTCGCTGGTTTTCCAGGCCAAGGTTGGACCGGCTGTCAGGAAGCCCGGGTGATGGTCGTCCTTGCTGTTATCGGCCTGTCGTGCTGCCACCGCCGCCGTAGTCAATTCAATGCCGGCGCGATGCTGAGGCGTTGGAACGTCCCGCATTGGTGGATAAATCTGCTCCCAGATGTTCCAGTTCCTGTGACTAGCCAGTTCAGCAAGTCTGCGCTTTCCGTGTTCCGTCGTGCGGTAGGTGTGCCCGCGTTTCTCGATCAACCCTGCACTTACAAGGTGCCCAGTGTGTCGATATAAAGTTCCGCATGCCACATGCTTCAGCAGGTCGTGCAGAGGCAGAAAATCATGCTCACCGTAGCGGAGTATGGTGCAATCAAGGTCTTGTAATCGGTGTGTGCGCATCGTCGATCCCTTTCACGAGGCCAAGATTCGCGGCGGATAGCCCTTGTGTCCCCTGATGCTCAGTGCTATGTTCAAAAACGGTTTAGCCAGACGTCGGTCTGTGCTGATGATCACTGATCTGTCTATTCTAGGAAAGTCACGGTTAGTGTAACTTCCATGAAAAAGCGCCAACTTATCGTCAAGTCGCACGTCCGTCATGAAGAATTTGCCCGTGAACTGCAGCCAATTCTTCATCTGTGGATCACCTATGGTCTGTTCAAGGCGTGTGCGCTCGACCCCATGACACACGACGGACCCCAAGATCCTCAGCTCAGGTTGGAAAAAGTCCGTGCAGCAGTGGGGCTCGTGAAAGACTTAATAGATCGGTTGGAAGCGTTGCTGGATAAGTGGCCGAATGCCGTCTGGTGTTTCTTCCCCGAGACAGGCCATGCAGGACGGATCCGTTTATGGCGGGAGTTTTATACCGAAGTGTATCCTGTGTGGTTCCCCGAGGCTCCACCAGTCCAGTGCAGCCCCAGACGGGTCATCCATGGTCATCGACGGTGTGGGGTTTCGAAGCGGATACGAAAGAAAACCCACCGCACATTCCAAATATGGGATCAATTTAAAGCGGGCCACAGTCCCATGGAGATTGCTCGACGAGAATTTCCGTCCAAATTCTCACGACAAACGAAGACATGGAAAAAGGAACTGATGGTGGTCCGTCGGAGTTTGGACCGGGCCAGTCAACTGATCTACGAACAGCCGCTGCCGAAAAAGCGGAAGCTGAGACGTCTCATGGGCTTCAACATTGACGATCATGTGGCGAAGTGCGCCCAATGCCGGAGCGCTACCACTCTTGAACAATTCTGCGCACCAGCACAAGACTTTGCGAACCAAGAGGAACAGTACCAGCGAGAACTTCCTCTCCCAGATTGGGATACGCCTAATGACGGGCCGTCGCGAGAGTTCTGACCGTGTAGTCTCGCAACGCAATTCTCCAATCCGCGCTCCCCTCCCCCTCGCTCTGAACATGCAGCTTCAACAGTCAGTACGTTTCTGATTGTTTCATTTCACAACCTGATTCGGGAATGTAGTGGGAATCTTTTCGGGAAAATGGAAATCGGACGGACATTCCTTGTCTTTATAACAAGACCTCTATCATTCAACCGGATGGTTCAGATTGGTCGAACTCCTCTGCAGGTGAGCCCATGAACCCGTGTTTAAACCACGGTCCTGTTTTCGTCTTAATCACCATATTCTTATGAGATTTTGAGTGATGAACAATCGACACGACTAAAGCACGGAGCTGCCTTCGAATAGATTTCGCGATATAGATATCGGACTGAAGGGCCTCGCCTTAAAAGGGTGAAAAGACCAAAATCTCAATGGCTTGATTTTGCGAAGGTTTCCCCGTTTTTTCTTTGCTAACAAGGGCTTGAGATGATTCTATACAGTCCATTGATTCTGTAGAATACGATCCATTGTGCAGATTTTTAGCACAAATTTAGCACAGCGGGTTGGACTTAAGTCAGTGGCTCAGCATACTCCTCGCCTAGAGATCAGCGCATGCGAGTTAGGCGCATCCGAAAAAGGCAGAAGGTCCCCCTTTATTTTTACGAGTGTAGGATTACTGTGGCTAACTCAATTTATTGTATCCTGAGCCTTGTGATTTAACCTATGCTCAGTTGCGTCTCTCTACCTTGATCATTTCGGAATGAAGAGGCGCTTTACAATCTCTAACATACTGCGCTTTCCGGGTTTGATACTGGCTGCTTGCCCCTTTGACCTGCCCGGGC
>JANXXL010000213.1 GCA_025350625.1 Bryobacterales bacterium
CCATCGAGTGGTATCGCGGCTCCGAGGTCGCGAATCGGATCGTCGGCACACGCGATTCGGAAGTGATGGGCGAGATGATGCAGCATATCGATATTGCGATCGCTAACGAGGAAGACGTGCAAATGATGCTGGGTATCCAAACGGAAGTCGATGTGGACTCCGGCAAGCTCGATCACACACCGTATCAGGCATTGACCGGTACGGTGCTGGCAAAATACCAGAACCTTCAGGCTGTGGCGATTACCCTTCGGAATCCCATAAGTGCATCGCATAACGGCTGGTCGGCATGTCTGAACAATCGCAAAGAATTCTTGGTGAGCAGGCGCTATGAAATCACTCACATTGTGGATCGCGTAGGCGGCGGCGATAGCTTCGCCGGTGGTCTGATTTACGGCCTCCAAGAGATCTCTAGTCATAAGGAGGCTCTCGAATTTGCCGTCGCCGCGAGCTGCCTCAAGCATTCCGTTCCCGGCGATTTCAACCGCGTGTCACCAGAGGAGGTAAGCTCACTCCTCCGGAGTGGCGGATCGGGAAGGGTGCAGCGGTAATCCCTCGCAAGGAGAACCCTCAACACGAGTGCCTGATGCGCGGGCGGGCGAACCTCTAGTTCCGCTTCTGCTGGCCGAGGGAAACGGCCAGGATGATGATGGCGCCGCGCGCGATGAGTTGCTGGCTGTACTCCAATCCCATCAGGATCAGTCCATTGTTTATTAGTCCGATCATTAGAGTTCCCAGAATCGATCCAACCACCGTGCCCACGCCGCCAAACAGACTGGTTCCCCCGAGGACCGCTGCCGCGATCACGGAAAGCTCGTCACCTTCGCCAAACTGGAAGCGACCCGATTGCAGACGACCAGCGTAAAGCATTCCAGCGATCGCGGCGGTGGTACTGGACACGATCAGGACAGTGGTCTTGACCGCTCTGGTATTGACGCCGCTATGGCGAGCAGCCGCTTCGTTACCCCCGGTGGCAAGCACGTGCCGTCCGAAACCGGTTCTCCAAAGTGCAAGATGTCCGACGAAACCAAACAAGAGCGTCCACAAAAGGAGAATTGGCACCCGTCCGAGATTGCCTCCACCGAAAATGTAAACGTAGCTTTGGCTGAGGACGGGAATCGGGGCGGTCACACTAACCCACATCGCAACGCCCCTCGCGATGCCCATCATGGCAAGCGTGGTGAGAAAGGATGGGATTCCGATCCTAGTGGTAAAGAATCCATTAATGGTTCCTACCAGCACGCCGCTCGCAACACCTGCGAGGCACCCCGGAATCACACCAAATGCGCCCATGGTCAGTGCGGTTATCACTGACACAAGCCCGGCCACAGCGCCAACGGAGAGATCGATTTCACCCACGGATAGAACGAAGGTCATGGCAACCGCCATAATTGAAATAATCGCGGTCTGCCGGACGATATTCAGCAAATTGTCGGGGTCGAGGAATCCCTCGCCGTGGAGTACAAACGAGAAAACCGCAAAGATTCCGATGAACCCTAGATAGATGATCTTCTGCCGCCATGAGGCAACGAATTGGCGGTAGGACGATACTAGTGAAATCGCGGCCGGATTTGCATTCGTCATTGGCTTTCACCTATACGGGTACGGGCCGCGACGCGCAAAATATTTCTGAGGTTTGCCGGGGCGTCCTTGTGATAAACCAGCCTCCATGCCTCCAGCACGTTGTCGCTGGTTACCGGCAATGCCGGGAGTACAACATAGACAGGAGCCACCTTGCCCAGAAGCGCGTAGCCCGCCAGCAAAGCTTCGGTGACGCCCTGATCGAACGGGCGTTGCGCGCCTATCCCCTTGATGAAGCCGCCGCGCACCATATCGAGCGCGACGTTCTCGCCAAGATCGCACGTCGTGATCACCAGCTTCTCGCGACCCATTGTGCGCGCTGCTGCGATAACTCCTTCGGCAGGCACGTCCCAAACCGCCCAGATTCCATTGATATCGCGATGCGAGGTGATCATTGATGAAGCCACCCTTTCCGCATCCGCGGAGAAGTCGGGGCCGCCGATCCCCTGTTCGGCGATGATATGGATCTGCGGAAAGCGATTAGTGATGGTTTTCTTAAATCCGTCGTAACGTTCGCGGGTGACAGGGAAGTCAGCAGCGATGATGCCGATGTTATAGATGATGCCGATGTTGCCCCTGCCGCCGAGTGCCCCAGCCATCAAGGCAGCGGCGGCGGCTCCGTTTCCAAAGTTGTCAGCCGAAACCACGCTTACGTAGTCCTTCCTGGGAATCAGTCCCTGTGGAACATTGTCCATAAACACCAGCTTGACCCCGCTCTCAGCAATCTTCTTGTAGATTCCTGCGGTCGCCACGGGATCAGTCGGGATCGATACGATGATGTTGGGTTTCTTGGCCAGAACGGTTTCAAGGTCGGAAACCTGCTGCTCGGGTTTGAATCCGGAGTCGGTGACCGCGATCACTGCAATCCCCATCTCTTGGAACTGTGTCTTCAAGCCCTCAACTTGAGCATTCGACCAATCGTTTCCGCTGTAATGAAGGGCAATGGCGGCTCTCGCATGCATGCCGCGTATCCGTAGCAGTTCTTCGTCCGTTAGGTTTACGTCGCTTGCGGCAGTAGGTGAGTAGCTGTTTCTGCTCAGCTGCGCTGTGTTCGATATTGGCTCGGTTGCCGAGGGCATTGCTTGATTGCGATCTGTCGGGGACGCCCGCGGATTGGGGCTGCATCCTGATTGCAGCAAGCCGAAAATCGGGAAGACGACGAATAAGACAATCGATTTCATGGATGTATCAGCGCTAGTTGCGGGCAAGTGCGGCCATTTCAGTCCACCAGCTGATTGAGCATGGCATAGCGCATCAGTTCAGCAGTAGTGGTCATGTTTAGCTTTTCCAGGATTCGCGTGCGATACGTACTGACGGTTGTTCCACTTAAGTGGAGTTCTTCGGCAATTTGGCTCACCGTTCTGCCCGAGGCGATCCTTCGCAGCACCTCGAATTCGCGATCGGACAGCGCCTCATGGTGGGGTGCGCCGGAATCTTCACCAAGCGCCAACGCCAGTTTTTCCGCCAAGGCCGAGCTCACATATCGCCCGCCAGCAAGAAGCTTACGAACGGCCTTAATCAATTCTTCAGGCGCGCTCTCCTTGTTCATGTAACCAGACGCGCCAGCCTTCAGCACTCTCTTGCCGTACTGGTCCTCTGAATGTACGCTCAAGACCAGCACTGGAAGCCTAGGTTGTATCCGTTTCAGCTCCACCAGGGTGCTAAGGCCGCTTTGTCCCGGCATGGTAATGTCGAGAATCACAAGTTCCCATCTTTGGCTCTGCACTTCGTCGAGAGCTTGTGATCCGTCGCCAGCTTCGCCGCAGGTTACGCCCTCAAGTTCGCGGACGAGGATCTCTTTCAGTCCATTGCGCACCACGGGATGATCGTCGACAATCAGAATTCTGATCATTTTTAAGTCACCTGACGGCGCCCATTCAGCGGAATTCGGGCTTTTACCGATGTACCTTTCCCCGGTGAACCGCTAATCGTGAGTTCACCACCCAGCAGCAGAGCGCGTTCCCGCATGCCCAAAATCCCAAGCGACTTACTCGCTAAAAGTTGATCTTCACTCAACCCTTTACCATTGTCACGAACTTCCAATGACAGATAGCCATTGTCGCCCATCAATTGGATGTCCAGTTGAGTCGCATTCGCGTGCCGCGCGACATTCGTTAATGTTTCCTGGAAAATGCGAAAGAGCGCGGTGGCGCGCTCCTGGTCGATCAGCAGTTCATCCGGTGGCAAAACCAAATGGCATTTTGCGCCCGTGCGGCCTTCAAAGTCTTCCGTCGCCCATTCAATGGCCGCGAAAAGGCCCAGGTCGTCCAGGATGCCTGGCCGCAGTTCCGTCGAGATTCTGCGCACTGACTGGATCGTCTGGTCCACTAACTTCAGAATTGCGTCGGCTTTCTTCGGGGGCGCCTTCGAGTCATGCTGGTGCTCGAAAATGAAGGAGCTCAAGTCAATCTTGATGGCCGTCAATGCCTGGCCGAGTTCATCGTGGATTTCCCGCGCCACTCGAGTCCTCTC
>JANXXL010000239.1 GCA_025350625.1 Bryobacterales bacterium
GCGATCCAGGCGGGAGGCGGGCCCTGGACGCAGAGCACCAACAACGTCCGCCCCGATGAAACCGGCTGGCTGCTCGACGGCGTTATCAATGCCAATTTCTACGACGCCCGTCCCGTAGCGAACCAGCCGAGTCCGTTCACCGATGCGGCGACTATCGTGCCCATCGACGCCATCCAGGAATTCAACGTCGAGGAAAACCCCAAAGCGGAGTTCGGCTGGAAACCCGGCGCCGTGGTGAACGTGGGAATCCGGTCGGGAACCAACACCCTTCATGGTTCGGCTTACGCGTTTGGACGCGAGGCCACCTTCGACGCCCGCAACCTTTTCAACCCTCCTCCCGCCGAGAAGGTGCCAACCGAGTTGGAGCAGTTCGGCGGCGTGGTGGGCGGGCGTATCAAAAAAGATAAAATCTTCTTCTTCGCCGGGTATGAGGCTTTGCGTTCCACCGTCGGCAACAACCTGGGTACTGCCGTTCCCGAAACGGCGGGGCAATCAACCCCTGATCCGAAGCACAGCCTGGTGGATGCCATCGCCGCGCTGCAGAAGGCCGGCGTGACGCCAAGTCCCGTCAGCCTGAAATTAGCGGGTTGCACGCTCGCGCCCATCGCTTGTACCGGCGGCCTCTACCAGGGGGCGAAGCCGAACACCACTAGCTTCAACAGTACTTTCCCTAACACCAATATCAGCGACAACGGAATTGGAAAAATCGATTACCGCGTGAACGCCAAGAACATGATCAACGGCATGCTGTGGACCGGCGACTACAAAGCCGACGGAGAAGATCATCCCCTGGTGAATTCGGCTTTCACGAGCCCCATTAACATTCGCACGTGGACCAACGTCGGCAACTGGGTTTGGACCCCCAGTTCCCGCCTAGTGAACGAAGCCCGCTTTGGCTTAAACCGCGCCTGGTTCCTGTTTGGCGTCGACGACGGCAACGTCCTCGCCGATGGCAAGGGCTATCCCATCAACACGGGCGTGACCGCCCCGGGGGGGTTGCCGATTATCACCGTTTCGGGCTTCGGCCAACTGGGCGGTTGGCGGAATCGTCCCTCTTACTGGCTCAGCCAGGATTATCATTATTTGGACAATGTTTCGTATTTGCTGGGCAAGCACAACCTCAAGGTCGGCGGCGAGTTCACGCACATCCGAGTCCTTCAAAATATCAGCGGCGCGGGCCGTGGCCAGATCGATTTCAAGGGCAAGCAGACCTCCCAAATCCCTGGTTCCTTCCCCTTAGAGGACTTCCTGGCCGGAAATCCAACACAAGGATCTATCCTCATCGGCAAAGCGGCCCGCCAGATGAACTGGGCGTCTACGTCGGGGTTCTTTCAGGATGACTGGCGCATCACTCGGAGATTAATGCTGAACCTGGGCATGCGCTACGAATACAAATCGCCGATCAGAGAGGTCAACAACCTCTGGGGTAACTTCGACCCGGCCAAGGGACTGGTTCAGCAGGGCCAGCCAGGCGTTGGCGATAGTCTGTGGAAGCCCGATCGCAAAAACTTCTCGCCCCGCGCGGGTTTTGCTTGGGATGTCAGCGGTAAAGGTACCACCGTGCTTCGGGGCGGGGGCAGTCTCATTTACTCAACGCTCATTGCGGCGGAATTCATGCAGCAGCAAGGGCTCCAGAACACCACATCAAACAACGTCGCCGCAGTTCCGACAGGCGCTTGCACAACGGTTGTCGCTCCCGGAGTCCCTTGTCCGCAGACATTCGGCGGCAATATCCAACTCGGCAACGCCAGTTTCAAACCTGCTAATCTCAACTGGAATGGCGTGGTATTTCCGGCCGGGGGCGCGCTCGCTTGCACCGCGGCCAGCAAGTGCAGCGTCTTTGGGGTGGACTCGAATCTCAAGACCCCCTACGTCGTGACTTACAGCTTAGGCGTCCAGCACGCCTTCGCCGGCAACGTCTCGCTGGAGGTTGGCTATGTCGGCACTCACGGCGATAACCTGCTGGGTATTACGGACATCAATCAGATCGATCCCTCAACCGGCGTCCGTCCCTACGCCACGGCCTATCCCTATCTCAAGTGGATCAATTACGTAACCAACAACGGCCGTTCCAACTACAACAGCCTGCAGACCACCCTGACCAAGCGGGTTTCTCACGGGCTTTCTTTAACCGCCGGCTACACTTACGGTCATGGCCTCGATAACGGTTCCTTGAACCGTGCCGGGGGCCTCCCGCAGGACAGCCGGCATCCAGACTCGGAGTACGCGAGCGGCGACTTCGACATCCGGCACCGGCTCACTCTAACGACCACTTACGCCCTTCCAGGGAAAAAAGGCTTCGGCCAGTTGCTGGAAGGCTGGAAGATTAACTCCATTGTGCAACTGCAGAGTCCCCAGCCGTGGCTGATAAACGACAGCACGAACGATTTCAGCGGGAGCGGAGATACGGCCGACCGCTGGAATTTCTACGGGAACCCGAGCGACT
This sequence comes from Bryobacterales bacterium, assembly GCA_025350625.1. Classification (GTDB taxonomy): domain Bacteria; phylum Acidobacteriota; class Terriglobia; order Bryobacterales; family Bryobacteraceae; genus Palsa-187. The sequence continues at coordinate 2,447 of JANXXL010000239.1, forward strand.
TTAAGTCCGGCTCGAGTTCCTTTCCCTACTGCACTAGTCCGAGCGATTGCAGCGTAACTAGCGGCGTCTCTGGCATCACGACTCCGTTTTCCCACTCCGCCTCCGCCGCGCTGTGGGCGCAGTGTACGGCGGTCGCCCCTGACCCGAGTACACTGGCTGCGGGGGGGTGCTTCGTATCCAAAAAATCGGTTATGACACCCCCCAAGAATGGAACCTTCGGCACCATGGGCCGGAACATCTTCCGGGACTCGGGCTATAAAAACTGGGATCTCTCTATATTCAAGGATTTCAAGATCAAGGAACGGTTCGGCGCCCAGTTTCGGGCTGAATTCTTCAATGTGCTGAATCACCCCTCCATCGCCAATCCGTACGGCTCGGTGAGCGGCGGTGCGGGAGGCAATGACCCCAGCTCCGGCACTCTGTTTGGCTGCGGCTGCGGCACGCCCGACGGCCCCGCGGGCAATCCAGTCATCGGTTCTGGAGGTCCCCGCGACATTCAATTCGGCTTGAAGCTCACTTTCTAGATAATTGGGCGAGTTCCCGGGGGACGAAATCGTCCCCCTGCAGCCGCGGTTTTGGATCAAGCGGCCCTTAGCCGGTGATCTGGCGCACGATCTCTCCAAGTTTCATGAAGTCGTCCAGATCTGAGGGCTTGCGAAAATAGTGAGCTACTCCCAGGTCTGCCATGCGGTTTCTGTCCTTCTGCGTGTCGGATGAGGTCACTACAATTACCGGAGTCAACAAGCACGAGCGATGCTTGCGAAATTCGCGCAGAACGTCGGCGCCGTCAATTTTCGGAAGGTTCAAATCGAGCAACATCAGGTCCGGACAAGGGGGATGGCCCGGACTTCCCATCGTCGCCAGATATTCAATTGCTTCCGCACCGTCCCTCGCGACGTAGAGCTCATGCAAGATGTGATGTTCCTCGAGAGCTTGCTTAACCAGCAGGACATCCCCCTGATTGTCTTCAGCCAAAAGTATTTTGATCATTTCTGGCTTTCCTCCACAGGAGAGAGTGAAAAATAGAAAGTCGCGCCATCGCCGGGCCGGCCCTCTGCCCAGATCTTTCCGCCATAACGTTCGATGATGCGCTGGCAGATGGCCAGCCCCAATCCCGTGCCTGAAAACGCGTCCTGATGGAGACGTTTGAAGAGTCCAAAAATGCGTTCGGCGTATCGCTGCTCAAAACCAATGCCGTTGTCTTCGACAGCCACTACCCATCGGTCGTCTGCTCGCGCGCACGATACTTTAATTTTCGGAGCAACATCCTTTTTCCGGTACTTGAGCGCGTTCGACAGAAGATTTTGGAAGACGTGAGAGAGCTGAGAGGTGTCCCCCCGCACCCTCGGCAAAACCGAAGCGGTGATTTCCGCGCCGCTATCCTGAATGCGCGCGCCGAGCACCGATTCAGCCTCGGTTAAGGCTGCGTGAAGATCCGCAGTCCCGATAGAAAGCTCCTCGGTATGGACCGCTCGCGAAAATGTCAGAAGGTCGTGGATCAGTGTCTCCATCCGTTTGACACCCTGCCGAACAAAGCTCTCATACTGCATGAGTTCGGGATTCTGTCCACCCACCTGCTTGAGGATCATCTGCGTATAGATGTTTACCATTCGCAGCGGTTCTTGCAGATCGTGACTTGCTACGTAGGCAAACTCTTCGAGCTCGCGGTTCACCCGGTGCAGCTCCTCTTCAGTCTTCCTCTGATCTGTGATGTCGGTATTAGATCCAAACCAGCGCGTGACCTTGCCTTCACTGTCTTTGACCGGTTTTACCAAGGTGAGAAAGGATCGAAATTCCCCATCAGCCCCTCGGATGGGGAAAACCATTTCGAAGGGCTCGCCAGTGGCCAGGGCCTTTTTCCACTCGGCAAGCACGCGTGGCAAAACGTCCGGATCGTGCACCTTTTGCCAGCCCCAACCGCGCATCTCCTCCAATGTCGTTCCGGTATAGTCGTACCAGCGCTGGTTGTACCAAAAAATGTTGCCAGTCTCGTCAGCCGTCCAGGCCATCTGCGGTATGCTTTCGGCGAGTACCCGCAGGTCGGCTTCCCTCTCGCGCAGAGCCTCATCCGCCAACTTACGTTCCGTAATATCGAAGACCACACCGGGAAACCGGAGCGGATTACCCGACTCATCGCAGTGACAGCGTCCGCGTGCGTATAGCCACTTGAAATCCCCGGCCTGCTGCATAACCCGATATTCCGCCGCAAACTCCCCTCCCGTTTCAGCCGCAAGCTGGAGTCGTTCTTCCACCACAGGGCGGTCGCCGGGATGAATGGCGCGGAAAAATGCTGAGACTGGCGTGCCCGCCGCGGCATCGTCCGGGTCAATGGAAAAAAGCCGGGCAAAGCGGGCGTCGCAGTAGACGCGATCGGCCGCAACATCCCAATCCCAGGTACCGACGCCTCCTCCGGCAGAGAGTGCAAGGGTCAGTCTCTCTTCGCTTTTGCGAAGCGACTCTTCGGCCGCGCGCCGTTCGGTTACATCCCTAGCGGTACAGGTCACTTGCTCCAGCGAGTTGTCGCCGGTGAGAACCGGCGAAAAAATGTATTCGTAGACCCTTGTCTGGCCGTCGCCTCCGGTGAAAGGCGTAAGGTTCCTGACCTGCCGCTTGGTCGAAATGACAGTTTGGACTTCACCCTGTATTCGTGCCGCGAGATCCGGGGGATAACCCAGATCGAAGGTGTTCTTCCCAATGATTTCTTCGAGTGGCTTCTGCCACAAGCGCAGAAGCGCCGGGTTCGCAAAGGTGAAGCGGCCATCAAGATCGAAAGTACAAATCAGGTCCGGCAGGGTGGAGAGTAGGACATCGAAAACATGTGTCCGGCGCTGGAAATCCGCTTCATTCTTGTGGTTGCCGCGCGCCGAGGATTCGCGGGCTTCCTCAAGTAGCTTTTCGAGCGAACGAATTCTCGCTACTAGGTCTTCCGTTGTGGCCAGCTCCAACGATTCTGCTCCTCAAGTCTATTATGCGCAGCTACCTCTGCTTTTTGAAGGTCGCCGGTATTCCCTACCCTCGTATCTCTACTGTGGTTCACTGGATAATTATGGAAGAGAGACTCGATGGCTGAGCGCCTGCCTGCCGTGTTTTTCGGCCACGGCAACCCCATGAATGCCGTGCTTACCAACAAGTACACCGAAGCGTGGCGGCGCATTGGGCAGGAAACGCCCAAGCCGAAAGCAATTCTGTCGATCTCGGCTCATTGGTATGTTTCAGAAACCGGTGTCACCATCACAACATCTCCCAGGACCATTCACGATTTCGGCGGCTTTCCACCAGAACTCTACCGTGTGCAATACGCCGCTCCCGGCGATCAGGCGCTCGCTCGCCGCGTGCAGAAGATGCTGGCGCCCCTGCCCGTAAAGCTAGACGAATCGTGGGGACTGGATCATGGGACATGGTCGGTACTCCGGCACGTGTACCCGGATGCCGACGTCCCCGTCGTTCAACTCAGTATCGACGAGTCCCGGCCGGCGTCGTTTCATTTCGAGATCGGCAAAAGATTGGCGCCCTTGCGGGATGAGGGCATTCTGATCGTCGGCAGCGGAAATCTGGTTCACAATCTCCACGCTTATGCTTGGGGACGGCATATGCCCGATCCTTACGACTGGGCTGTTCGCTTCGAGAATGACGCAAAGGCGGCGCTGCTAGCGGGCGAGTTTAAACCGCTCATAGATTACGAGACCCTGGGAAGAGATGCAGCCCTTTCGATTCCAACACCCGATCACTACCTGCCGCTACTCTACGTGATTGCCGCCAGGCAGGAGGGTGAAATAATTACGTTCCCCGTCGATGGGATCGACGGGGGTTCCGTATCGATGTTGACCGTGCAGATCGGTTAACTCCGGGAAACCGGCTACGGTTTGGTCTGCTATTGGTGCAATCCGCCGAATTGCACTCCCATCCCCTCGGGGTCCTTCACCTGGAAGCTGGTCTTAGCGCTCCCGGTGTAGGTCAAGTTGCGGCGCTTCAGTTCAGCCTCCAACGCTTCCTTCTCCGAGTCCCAGTTGGTTACGGTGTACGCGATGTGATCGACTTTGCCCGGACCGCCGTTTGCCCGGTTCCGGGGAATCAGCATGTTATTGCCGAATACTAAACGGCATTGCTTGCCGTCGTCCTCTGTGGGCTTCATCCCGAGCAGATCCACATAGAAGTCGCGGACCTTCTTGTAATCGTTCACCTGATAAGAAATGTGGTTGACATAGAGGGCCTCGAGCGGCTTGCCCGCCGCATTGGCTGCCGGCGCTGCGGCTGCCGCAGCGGTCGCGGCCACGGCCAGGCTTCTGATGAGCTGCCGCCGGTCCATCTTTCCCTTTTCGAAATCCTGGAGCAACTTTGCGATGAAGCTTTCCATTACTTTTTCTCCTCTCGGAAGTCTGCCGGGACTGGGTCCAGTTTTCCGGCTGGGATTCAGTATACACCGGATGCATTTCGAAAGCCCTCGTCGGCCCGCGCCCCGAGAGAACACGCACGTTCGAGATTTTTCCGGTATCGCTAGATGGAATTCTTTGAGAATTGCTTCCGGAAATTGGCGATTTCTTCAGTCGACGGAGGCCAGTTAGCATCGCAAGTATTGCAGTGGAATACCAGGGCTCCGGACTTCAACGCATCTTCGAATTCTTCCCGACTGAATCTGACTGTCTGGTCATGGTTGTTTGGACAATCGATATCAAAAGCTAGTTGCTCACTCACGAACCCTCCTGCGGCTTGCGTGTTCGGCGATGTGCCTGGCTTCAACCTCAGCCGGGTGCTGCCCAATATTCTAAGCGATCTGGCAGCCGCGGCTTCGAGCACACTGCCCGCGACAACCGGCTATCGGTTTTGGTTGATCACGATCCTCGCTGCTCGAAGCGTAAGAGGGTTCGCAGCGCCAAGGCAACGCGCCGATTCTCATTCTGTAACTTTACTCGATCCCGCCGTCGCGGCGCTGCTCGCCGAGTGCGATAATTCGGAACGATGTATATACTCGCATCAAGGAGCATCCTGGTGAAACACTCGGCACGATTTCTCATACCCTTCGGGGTTCTGTTGATAGCCATACCGACGGCCGTTCAGGCCCACTTCAAGCTTCTCGAACCTGCGTCCTGGATCATCGAAGACGCGCGCGGCGATCCGCAGAAATCAGGCCCCTGCGGCGGCAACAATGTGGACTGGGGCAAGCCTACCTATGCCATTGCGAAGGCTACCGGCGGCGGGAAGATTCACATCAAGGTTCTGGAAACCGTCTTCCATCCCGGCCACTATCGCGTGTCGCTCGCGGTAAACTCGCCCAATGAGCTGCCGCTCGACCCGGAAGCCTTAACTACCGACACCGAGAGTGGCCCGCGATCCGTGTCCGCCAAAATCCAAAACCCGCCGCAGGCTCCGGTGCTTACCGACGGCCTATGGGTCCATACCGCCAAAGTGGACACCCCCTGGGAAACGGACGTTGATCTGCCCAATATAAACTGCAAGAAATGTACGCTCCAAATCGTACAATTCATGGCCGAGCATCGCGTCAACAATCCTGGCAATTTCACGTATCATCACTGCGCGGTTCTGCAGATTACCGCGGACCCCGCGAAGCCACTCGACAAACAGTGGCCGGTCGAGCGCTGATCCGGTGCGGGCGGCGTTTTAACGGCAGGGCAGTAGCAGCGGGCTATCGGGACTCGACCCTGAAGGTCCACCAACTCGACGGTCGCGGCGTGCCCAACGGCACCGCCGGGTTTTCCGCCGATGCTACTGTCTGCAATTTTTTAACCCGCGCTTCCCAGGCCTGATCCATTTCCGCCGGGTCGGTGACCCGAGTCAGGTTCACCGGGTATACATTACCGTTCATCCGCAAGCGCGAACGTGGGTTTTTCAGAACATCGCGGGACCACTGTTTAGGTTCGCAATGGGAACAACTAAGGTAAAGGTTGCCCTGCGAGGTCGCCATGCAATTGAGGTTGAGCGCGTGGGGCAGGATTCCGCTGACCTGGATCTGGCACAGCGAAACCTGGTTGGCGAAGGACCAGTCTTTCATCGGTTCCTCATTCACTTTGCCGTACAGGTAGCCGCCGGGGATGGGTCCGCAGGGACAGGTAAAGAACCACGTGAGAATAGCGCCCACGACGACAACGGCGAGCCCGGTCAGGACAATTTTCCAAACCCTGCCGCGACTCCTCGAAACCGGAAAATCTTGAACGGGTGTAGTCATAGGCGCTCCTTAAATTACAGAGTGTTCGGGAATCATCATACCATTCGGTCAAGAAAACCGATTGGTCTTAGGGTAGCGGTCGTTCGCGGGGGATTGGCGGTCACTTTCTCTCCGGACTAAAGTCCCGCTGAACTCAAAGATGGCTGATCACCGCTGTACTCCGGGATGTTCCTTTGAAAAACGCGATAAATATGGTCATACCCAACGATATGCTCCTGCCCGTCCGGACCCTTCTCCACGACTTCAGGATTTCTGCCTAATAAGGCGGCCGCTTGGGCGCGGTCCGTAATCAGTACCATGGTGGCCTCGTACAATTTATCGCCGATCTTTATGCGTACGCGGGGATCGCGAGCCACGTTGGAGGTCCAGGATTTATCGTTGGGAAACTGCAAGTCCATTCGATGCTGGTGGGAGCGTATGTAGAGCTGGCCGTTGCGGGGAAAAGGCACTGTCCGGACCGAGTGGGCGATAAAATAGGGCGTTCGCGTCTCGACCAGTACGGTGTTGAGGCTTTGTCCGGCGTGCTCCACTTTGTCGACAAACGACCAGTCCGTTACAGGCGTGGTGACGACTTCGCCTTTGAGCCATAGGCCGGGCCGGGCGATTCTGCCGTGAGCGCGGAGCTGGGTCAAATCGAGGTATTGCGGTTCGAGACCAGTCAGGCGTAGCGTCAAGAGCGTCAACGCCAGGATCGCAACGATGACCACGATGGCGTTTTTGAAGATCTTCATATTAGTCCTGCCCCGTTCTTGCGGAGGATTCGACTTCCGTATTGTATAATCTTCAGTCAGTGAGCAGGCTAACGCCGCCAGCTTGGAGATCGCATGAAGAAGTTCTCGACGGTTCTCGCGGAATGCCCGGCTTATGGCTCAAGGGGGATCTGGTGACCACTCCGGTTACCGACTGGTCCTTTACCGACGCAGTCGAAACCGTAAAACTTCAGACCAATACCCAGTATCTGCTGCCACACTCCGTAACTACCTGTTACGTCTCCACGAACGGGCAGCTCTGCCTGACTTCCCTCTACCGTGCGGGACTCACGTTTCCGCGAGGCAGGAGCTGGAACACCGATGTAGCCCGCGATCCCCACGTGCGTATCAAAATCGCCGATAAATTGTACGATCGCACGTTGTCCTTCGTGACCGATCCAGACGAGTATGGCGCCGCCTTCCAGGCGAAACGGAAAAAATATCCAAAGCAGGTGATACCGCCGGGTGCGAAGTTCATGATTTTTCATGTAATGGATAATTAGGAACATCTCCAGGCGCACTGCGTATCTGATGCCGGCATTCAACGCCGTCAGGAATGGAAGGCATGAAAATCGTTATCACCGGCGCCAATAGCGCCGTCGGCCAAGCCATCCTGCGATGCGGGTCCGGGCAGTCTGGATCGGGCGCGCTGGTCGCTGCAGTCCGCTCCAAACGCGCCGCGGATGAGATCAGCCCGCTGCTGGGCGAAGGGAGCAGCGTGGCCCAAATCTCCTACGGCGATCCCGGCAGTCTGGATGCGGCGTTTCAGGAAGCTGGCGCGGTCATCCATCTGGCGGGGATTCTCTTCGAGCGGCCGGATTCGACGTATGCGCAAGCGAACGTGGATTCGGCTCAGGGCATTGTGGAAGCCGCGAAGCGGTGCGGGGTGCAGAAGCTGGTTTTGATCAGCGCCACGGGAGCCGATGAGACGTCTTCGAACGGCTACTACCGCACCAAGGGGCAGGCAGAAGCTCTGGTGCGCGCCTCCGGCCTGCGCTATACGATATTGCGCGCTCCGCTGCTGCTGGGTCCTGAAACCGAAGGCTCTGCCGCCCTGGCGCGAAATGCGAGCGGGCGCAAAGTGAAACTGATCGGCGGAGGACGCCATTTTCAACAGCCTCTTTATGTCGACGACTTGGCGCGCGCGGCGCTCGCGGCCACCCAGCCCTCGGTCGCCCCCAATCGTACTTTGGACCTGGTTGGCCCGGTTTCGCTGCCGGAGCGGGAGCTGGTCGAGCGTGCAGCGCGCTTGCTGGGTCACGAGGTGCGGGTTAGCTCCATCCCGAAGGGACTGCTTGCGCTTGGGCTGAGGATTCGCCGGCGCGTTACCGGCCCCGGATTTTCGGTGGCCGTTCTCGAAGTGATCACGGCCGATACCCGTCTCGACCCGCAACCCGCCGCCGGTGAATTAGGAATCCGCCTCACCGGCATCGATGAAATGATTCAGAATAGTTTAGGCCAGGAGCGAAAACCATGAACGAGGTCAGGCAATCTACCGGTACCCCGCCCGCCGCAGGCACAAAAAAAGCCAAGCCCTGGCAGCGGCTGTTGCCGTTTCTGATCACGGCGGCCTGCTTCGCCTATCTCTACAACCGGCTTAACCATGCGGCCGCGGCGGAAGGAACTTCGCTGCTCTCCTACTTGGCAAAAAGCTTTGAGAACGTGAACTGGTACTACTGGCTGGCGCTCATGATCCCCTACTGCATCCTATATCTGATACTCGACAGCCTGGTTGTCTGGAGCGTGATCAACTGGTTCAACGTCAAGATCGGATACACCGATATCCTGCCTATTCGCGCCAGCGCCTATATCCTTTCCCTGGTCAACGAACAGGTGAGCAAGGGAGCGATCGCGGTCTATCTGAATCGCCGCGACGGAGTGCCGGGCTGGGAGGTCGGATCCAGCATGCTGCTGGTTATGTTCTGCGAGATTTACAGCCTGATCCTGTGGGCGACCGTTGGCGTGCTCTTGCGCTGGAATAGTTTCCCCGCTGCTTTCCATGTCATCCCGTGGATCGCCTTGGGCGCGGCTGTGTTCTTCGTGGTGGTGCATGCGTTCTTTAGCGGAAAAATCGCCCCCCGGGCGGTCCTGCGCGACCGCCCGATTTTCCGGGCGTTCCGGCTGGCCAAAGTGTGGCACTACGCGGCGGTTATCGCCATGCGCGCGCCGCTGGTCATTGCCGGTGTGGTGGTCTACACGCTGGCTTTGAGGCTGTTCGGAGGCACGGTGGGATTTGGAGAGATGCTGGGCTATTTGCCGGTGATATTTTTTGGCGCGGCGACGCCCGGGCCCATGCATTCGGTCGCGATTCTGTTTTGGGTCTTGCTCTTTCCCGATAGACCCGGCCAGATGACCGCCTTCGGTTTCGTCATGCACAATTTTTTCATCTTCTTTAATGCCGCTGTGGGGCTGCTATTTCTGCGGCGGGCTACTCGGGAGCTGTTCGGATAGTCTGCTCAACATTACCCGTTGTGCCATCGATACCAGTGTGCTCAGGACCAGTAACCATACCAGAATCGTGAGCAAGGGTTGCAGAACTTGAAGTCCCATTCGGATCAGGATGTCCATGAACGTGGGGATGAAATAAAGTATGCCGTTATAGCGGCCGAGCTTGCTGCCGCGCAGTTTGGTGCGCCCGTGAATCCAGTACGAATCGATAACATATTGCGCAAAGGCCGCTGTAATCAACACGGGGAGTAGCCACGGAAACACGCCGCGCACCGCCCCCGCGAATAATCCACACGTGACGAACAGAAAATCGCTCACGTGATCGAAGGTTCCGCTCCAAGCAGTGACCGTTCCTCTGCGGCGTGCGATGGGGCCATCGAGAAGATCGGTGATCACGGCCACCACCCACGCGGCGAGAGCCAGCAGCGCGGAGCGCTGGTCTCCTTTGGTCATCAAATATGCAAACGGCAGGACGAGAAGGAGGCGAACAGCCGTCAGTGCATTAGCCATCGGAGTGCAATGTTGACACGATATAAGCCCAAGCATACACTGGAGAAACCAAAAGAGTCCGCGCAGGTTCCCAATGTCAGAAACCGTGATCTCCCATAGCGTAGATGCCGCTCTTGAACGCGGTATGGAGGGATGCGGCCTGTCGCGCGAAGATGCGCTTCGCCTGATAGAGGAAGGCCCGCTCCCGGCGTTAATCGAGGCAGCGGCGGCGGTGCGCGATCGCTCTAAAGGCCATACGGTCAGCTATTCGAAGAAAGTCTTTATTCCGCTTACCCACCTCTGCCGCGATTATTGCGGCTATTGTACTTTCCGCGCGGACCCACAAGCCGGTGTCGAACCTTACATGACGCCGGACGACGTTCTCGCCGTGGCCGAAGCGGGGCGCAATGCAGGATGCAAAGAGGCTTTGTTCAGCCTGGGCGACCAGCCCGAGCGCGTGTTCCCCGAGGCAAAAGAGTTCCTGAAAAAGTTGGGCTTTGACCGCACCCTCGAATACCTGGCCGCGATGAGTGAGCTGGTCTTGGACCAGACCGGACTGCTGCCGCATTCAAATCCGGGTGTGATGGGGGTGGAAGACCTTCGCCGCCTGCGGGAGACCAACGTCAGCGTGGGGTTGATGCTCGAAAGCGCCAGCCCGCGGCTGCTGCGGGTGGGAGGAGCCCACTGGAAGGCCCCCGACAAAGTGCCCTCTCTGCGCATTCGAACCATTGAGAACGCAGGACAGTTGTCGATGGCGTTCACCACAGGGATTTTGATTGGAATCGGCGAAACGCTGGAAGAACGCGTGGACGCGCTGCTGGCGATTCGCTCTGCCAATGAGAAGTACGGGCATATTCAAGAGGTGATCGTGCAACCATTCCGCGCCAAACCCGACATCCGGATGGCTCTTGCGCCGGAGCCTTCTAAGGAGGATCTGGAACGCACTATCGCCCTCGCCCGCTTGCTTTTCGGCGGGGAAATGAATATCCAGTCTCCGCCCAATTTGCTCTCCGAGGACTATCCCGATTTGCTGAAGGCGGGTATCAACGATTGGGGCGGCATTTCTCCGGTCACCAAGGATTTCATCAACCCGGAAGCCGCTTGGCCGCAAATTTCGGCACTGGCGGCAAGATCCGCGGGCGCGGGATTCGTCTTGCGCGAGCGGCTGGCGATCTATCCGGAATTTTCCGCGCGGCCCCAGTTCGTGAATGCCCGCCTGCAGCCGCACCTGCGGAAACTTCAGGCGGAAAACGGCTATGCTCGTGAAGGAGTGTGAAGGATGCTGAAACCGGCAGGTCTCGAATGGCGGGAGATTCCCTGGGAGCGAGCCCTTTCTGCGGCGAGTCCTGACGTTGCCGGTCCTCTGGAGAAGGCGCTTGCCGGCACGGATCTCAGCATGGAAGAGGGCCTGACCTTGGCTAAGGTCGAAGGCAACGATCTCCTCGCGCTCGTGAAGGTTGCCGACGAAATTCGCCGGCGCGTTGTGGGGGACCGCATCACTTACGTGGTGAACAGGAATTTGAACTTCACCAATGTCTGCATTGTTGGCTGCGCTTTTTGCGGGTTCAGCCGGGGACCGGACTCGCCGGACGCTTACTTTCACTCGACGGATACGCTGGTGGCGAAATCCGTTGAAGCGGCGGAGCTTGGCGCGACCGAAGTGTGCATCCAAGGCGGCCTGCCGAAGGATCTCGACGGCTATTATTACGTCGAACTTCTTCGCGCCATCAAGGCACGCTTGCCCGACCTTCATGTGCATGCCTATTCGCCCATGGAGATTACTTACGGCGTTGAGAAAACGCGCCTGCCGCTTCGCGAGTACATGCAGATGCTGAAGGACGCCGGATTGGGGAGTATTCCCGGAACGGCAGCGGAGATTCTCGACGATCAGGTCCGCAAATCTTTGAGTCCCAATAAGCTGAAAGTGCGGCAATGGATCGAGGTTGTGCGCACGGCTCATGACCTGGGCATCCCTTCGACATCCACCATGATGTACGGGCATACCGAACTGCCGGAACATTGGGTGAAGCATCTGCTACTGCTGCGTGAGATTCAGAAGGAAACTCACGGATTCACCGAGTTTGTTCCTCTTGGTTTCATCCATTCCCAAACCAAGCTTTTTCAGAAAGGGGGCGCTCGCGCGGGTCGTTCGGTCCATGAGGATCTGATTGTTCACGCGCTGGCGCGCGTTTTGCTGAATGGCCACATTCCCAACATCCAAGTTTCTTGGGTCAAGCTTGGGTTTGAAGAGTCCCTCGCGTGCCTGGAGGCGGGAGCCAACGATTTTGGCGGCACGTTGATGGAGGAGAGCATCTCCAAGGCGGCAGGGGCGAATTTCGGCGAGTACGTCTCTCCGGGCGAATTCCGCGCCATGATCCGGACCATCGGCCGCATCCCGGCGGAGCGTGCCACGACTTATAAAATTCGCAGAGTTTTCGAATATCCCGACGCCGAAGAACGCCTGCCGCTCGATCGATTGCCAATATTCGTCCCACAGGCAAGCCCCGCAATCATGCCGCCAACGGGATATTGATCGCGGAAGCACTCAGACTGCGGGTCTACTATAATGAAACGCCGTAGGAGGAATAATTTATGTGGAAATACGCTTCAGGAATAGCCGTGATCGGGGCGCTGATGTGCTTGCCGGCGTTGGCCCAGACGGATAAAGATAAAGAGGCTGCTCGGGCCGCGCAGGGGTACGCTCCTGTCCGGCTATGGGAGCGCCCGGACGTTCGCGCCACGCGCGTCGAGCTCAAGCCAATGGCGAACCGCGCGGTGCATCAGCATGACGACGTCAAGTTTCACCTGTTCATTCCTCTGACGGGAAAGGTGCAGCTTACGATCGGATCCGATAAGCCCGTGAACGCGCCGGTGGGCCAGGCGTTTTATATCAAAGGCGGCACTCCTCACGGATTCCGGAATCTTGGTTCCACGCCCGCGAGCGTGATGGAGATTTTCGTGCCGAAGGGGACATCTGCCGCCAGCGTCGACGCCCTAAGCGGGCTGATGGCCGCGCTAGAGACCTCTCCGAAACCCTAACTCGGGAATCCAACTGTCCATCGACTTCGAGGGAAGCATGATCGAGTTCCCCATAGAAACCAGCCCGGAAGACGTGCAACGCCGAATCGACGCGGGAGAGCCGCTGGCGCTGCTGGACGTTCGGGAACCCGAGGAATTTGCCATCACGCGCATCGAAGGCGCTACTTTGATCCCCATGCGGGATATCCCAGCCAGCTTGCAGCAACTCAAAGCCACGGCCGGTGAAACCACATTGGTTGTCTTCTGCCACCACGGAGTCCGCAGTTTGAACGTGGCGCATTGGCTGCGGGAGCAAGGTGTGTCTTCCTGCCAGAGCATGGCGGGGGGCATCGATGCCTGGAGCGCTGGAGTTGACCCGTCGGTGCCGCGGTACTGACTTCCTCTGCAGACTGCGGTCTCTTTCCGGTTGGTTAGGAACGGATCAGATGCTTCCCCGCCATCTCCGCATTTTGCTTGCGTGCAGCTTTGCGGCCCGATCCGGTGAAGCGCTCCATGTAAATGTAAATCACCGGGGTGATATAGAGAGTCAGGAGCTGCGAGATCATTAGGCCGCCCACTACCGCCAGGCCGAGCGGCCGCCGAGCCTCACCGCCGGCGCCAATGCCGAGGGCGATCGGCAAGGTACCCACCAGCGCCGCCATGGTCGTCATCATGATAGGGCGGAAGCGCACCAAGCAGGCTTCCGTGATCGCTTCCGCCGGAGGAGCGCCCAGGGTACGCTGAGCCTCCACTGCGAAGTCGATCATCATGATGGCGTTCTTCTTCACGATTCCCACCAGCATAATGATTCCCACAAAGGAAAAGATGTTCAACTCGTCTTTAAACACCAGCAGAGTAATCAACGCTCCCAATCCCGCCGAGGGGAGACCGGAGAGGATGGTCAAGGGGTGGATGAAGCTTTCATACAGTATGCCGAGGACCATATAGATGACCAGAACCGCCATGATAAGCAGCATTCCCAAGCCGGAGAATGACGATTGGAACGCCGCTGCCGTACCCTGGAAGGCCGTGCGAATACCAGCCGGCAGGTTCTGGCGGGCGGCTTCTTCAATGCGATCCGTCGCCTCGCCCAAAGAGATGCCTGGAGCCAAATCAAACGAGTAGGAGACCGAAGGAGACTCGCCCAAATGGTTCACGGTCAGCGCTCCCACGCTGTTGCGCGGAGTGGTGACGGAACTGAGCGGAACCAGCTTGCCGGAGTCTGAGCGAACATAGAGCAGGCGCAGCGCATTGGGGTCGCGCTGGAATTCCGGCAGCAATTCCATGATCACCTGATAATCGTTGGTAGGCGTGAAAATACTGGAGACTTGTTTGGTTCCGTAGGCCTCAAATAAAGCGCTTTCCACCTGATTGGCCGTCACTCCCATGGTCGCGGCGCGATCACGGTCGATGTCGAGCATTACCTGCGGGCTGGCGCTCTGCAGATCGC
>JANXXL010000253.1 GCA_025350625.1 Bryobacterales bacterium
CAGTATTGGATTTTCTGGAAGTGCAAATCGAATCGGCGGAACACCGTCTGGAAGCCATCATGAAGGTGAGTGTGGAGGCCGATCTCCTGAAGACGCTGCCTTGCGTGGGCAAGGTTCTGAGCATGGTTCTCATGTTGGAAATCGGCAAGGTGGAGCGTTTCCCGACGGCGGCGCATCTAGCCAGTTACGCAGGCCTGGTGCCACGCGTTCATTCCAGCGGTGGTCACACACGCATGGGACAGGTGTGCGGAAATGTGAACCGGAATCTGAAGTGGGCACTGGTGGAAGCGGGGAATCTAGTGGTTATTAACCAGCGCCGCTTAGCGGGGAGTCATGTCGTGCGTTTATATCAGCGGATCAGACGCACCAAGAATCATCAGAAGGCGGTGGTGGCTGTGGCTCGACACTTGGCCGAGGCTTGTTACTGGGTTCTGACAAAACAAGAAGTTTATCGCGAGCCGTGCATGGCGCGGCAGGCTCTTTCGTCGACGCACGGGTAAGCGCGGAGTGGGTCTAGCCCCTGAGGCTGAAAACTGATTGCGACACCCGATAGGCGGAACAGGCTCATGCGGAAGTTGAGAGCGGAGACATGAGTCCGACGAAAGAGCGGAATGAGCCGATGAGCGGAACGGACGAAACGAGCTGCGATCGAATGAGGAGGGCGAACCTTTGCCTGGGGACTCTGTCCCCAGACCCCTGGGATTTAGCGCGCTGATGCCAATCCCAGTTGAAATGATTTATTGCTGGGGCACGGCCGGACACCGGCCCCAGCCTGGTCTTGGCCCCGGAGTCGGCGCTCAGGTTGCCTCCCGGCAGAGCCCTATCTTCCGCCCCGGTCACTCGTAGTGTATTCGCACGGAGAGGTTCATGCAACGGCCGAACGAAAAACGCGGCCGAACGAAAAAAGAGCTTGACCTTCGCAGCGCTTTCAGACATGAGCCACTACCCAAAAGGAAACATAATTCGTTTACGATAAGAGCACTTTCGGGACCAAGGATTCGATTCAAACGCTCAATACGGGACAGGGTGAATGCGCAATGATCGCATACGCATTAGATCCGAGCTTCGCGAAATCAGCCGCAACGTGTGTGCGGCCTATAATCATCAGGTCGGCATTCAGGCGCTCCGCCACCTCGCTCATGCCGTAAGCCGGACTGCCGTCCAGGATCTCCACGCGTGCAGAAACGCCGATTTCCTCCTCGATCCCCCGCACTCTTTCTTCTGCGGCTTTCGCGACCCGGTCTCGCCATTGTGGCGACGAAGCCGGGGTTTCGAGCCGCGGAATCGCGTGCGCAACGGTTAGGTTCGCCTTAAACTCTGCCGCCATCTGCGACGCGTATTTAAGGGCCGCGCTGCTCCGAGGACCAAAGTCGAGCCCGCAAAGGATATTCCGCAGCATGACGTTCTCAATGAGAGGCCAATCTTCCAGATGAACGCTTGTCCAGACTGGACAGACAGCATCGTGCAGAACCTTTGCTGTCACCGCACCGAGCAAGAACTGGCGGAAAGGCCCATATCCGTGAGTCGGCATCATGATCAGGTCAAAGCGTCCTGCAAGCGCGTGTTCGATGATTTTCACCGCCGGGTCGCCGGTCGTTACACAAGGGATCACTTTGCAGCCAGTGAACTTATCCGCGATGAGCGCCTCCATCGCCTGGTGGGCTTGGTTCAGCAGATACTCAGGAACGCCCTTGGGCGAAGCTAACTCGAGGACGTGCAACGGCATTACTTCGGCCTCAAACCGCCGTGCCACGGTTCGTACGGCGTGCGCGGCCCCGCCGCAACGGTTCGAGAAATCTGCAGGGAACAGGATTTTCTTAACAGGAATCATCGTCACTTCTCGTCGTACTAACACCGGGCAATTCGCCTGCCGGATCACGAGCTTCAAAACGGTGCAGATGTGGTGCAGGGATGGGGACATTGACGCAGGCTTCCATGGCGATTGCGCCTTGTCACCCGAACATTTTTGGAAAGGTAGTAGCTGTATTTGTGACGATCGCCAAGAATGTGCGTGGTAGGCAGAGGGATGAACGTGCTACAGCGCTGCCAAAGATAACCAGTTATCACATGAATGGAGGCCACGCGGCGGGGCTTGTTCGCGCCAGATGCCAAAGTGATGTGGCAGGGCTATGCGATTTGTATTTGGCTTTCCAATTGCGCCGAATGATGGCGTGGCATAGCGGAAAGTAAAGGAGGCCATCCATGAATTACACGTTCCTCGTAGCGACTTGGGCCGTGCTCGGCGCGGCCACGCTGGTTCTGGCCGTTTATCGGATGATTTTCGCGGCCCACAACGAAGAGAATATTGTCAGGCTGGCGCCGGGCGAAGAAGGCGCGTTGCGCAAGCAGGCTGTGCTGGCCAAGAAAATGGCCGGAATCGACCGTTGGGGCGAGACCATGACCGTGATCATTGCCGTGATCGGACTGGGACTTGCGGCCGCTTGCCTGTATCAGGCCTGGGAGAGCCCCAACCCGGGGCCCGGCAATTTCTACCGCATGAATTCGCCCACGAAATAGAGGCGGCGGATGCCCGCGACGGGCGGGAAGCACTGTTATTAAGTGCATGCGGGCTTCCCGGGCTTCGCTGCTGTCCTCGAATGACCGACGGTCGGCGTCGCAGTGCAGACCTGGTAGCGCCGAACGAGCGCAGTAACCGTACTTCGGGTCGATCGGATACGAGCGCCGCGATCGTAAAGGCTCGGCTCACGGTAATCTTTCGCCATCGCGCCCGCTTATTCTGAATTTGGAGGCAAGCCCTATGAAACCGGATCTGAACCAGACTGTACGAGAGATCGCGATCGAGCATCCCACCACCGTGCGGGTTTTCGAGTCGCTCGGAATCGACTATTGCTGCGGCGGCAAGCGCAGCTTGCGGGATGCCTGCGAGCATGCAGGCGTGCCCGTGGAACGCG
>JANXXL010000259.1 GCA_025350625.1 Bryobacterales bacterium
CAGAGCGCCGGTGGAGCGCCTAACTTCAATATTCATCTGGATCCAAGCCCTGCCGCGGCGCCCCCAACCCCACCCGCAGGCGTTGGACCTTCTCCTGCATCGGCCACCCCTCCGCCCGCGAGTGCGACGCCTAAACCGGCCACCAAAAATCCTTGATACGAGCCTATGGGCACCGGAACTAACTTCCGCGAGGAATTCACCGACACACCCCTTCTCAAGAGAGATGTTTCGAAGTTCCATATTGCGGCGATGGTGGGAATTCCATTAGCTGCAATCCTTTTTCAGGTTTACGTTCCGCGTTTCTTCGAGAGGCTCTCTTACCTGGAACTCCCGCTCCTGGTTACGGTATATTTCTCCCTCATGCGGCGAACGCCTGCCGTGGGAGTCTTGTTTGGGGCAGGCATCGGACTTGCGCAGGACTCGCTGTCGCATAATCCTCTCGGAATGTTTGGAATCGTCAAAACACTGGTGGGATATTTCGCCGCGTCCATGAGCCAGCGCTTCGACGTCCAAAACGCCTGGGTGCGCCTGGTGCTCAGTTTCTTTTTCTTCTTCTTTCACCAGTTTTTCTCTTGGGTGCTGGGGCGCGCGCTGCTGGGCGAAGCGCTGGAATTCGATCTGCCGACCACCCTGGTGGTGGCCGTTCTAAACGCGCTGGTCGCGGTACCTCTCTTTCACATCTTGGATAAACTGAAGGTTACAGCTTAAAATGCCCCTCGACTCCCAGCACGACCTTCGGCCCTACGCTGTGAAGCGATTCTCCAAGGACGATACCCATTTCGCTTTGGGACGAATCGCGGCCTTCCAGTATTTCATCGCTGCTGTCTTTCTATTCTTGATCTCAGGCTTTTGGGTGCTCCAGGTGCGTGATGGCGAAAGCAACAGCCAGCTAGCGGAACGCAATCGCGTTAAGACCGTACCGGTGCTGGCCCCGCGCGGCAAGTTGCTCGATCGCGATGGCCGTGTGATTGTGGATAACCAGTCCGCTTTCACCTTGCTGCTGACGCGCGAGAACTTGAATTCCGATCATATCGATGGAATCGCGGCGGGCCTTCACCTCGATAGGGACGAGTTGCGGGCGCGCATCAAGCGCTTTTCTTCGCGGCCGAAATATGTGCCGGTGATGATCAAACAAGAGCTGACGCCTGCGGAAATTTCGTTTGTCGAGTCGCATCGCGATTCCGATACTTATCCGGAGATGGAACTGATACAGAACCAGCGCCGGTTATATCCGCGCAACGGTCTGGCGGCACATGCGCTGGGATACGTTGGTGAAGTTTCCGAACCGGAACTCGAGACCACCGAGTTTGCCAAGTACTCGCAGGGCGACATTGTCGGCAAGGCAGGCCTCGAACGGCAATACAACGATCTGCTGATTGGCATTGACGGTCAACGGCGTGTGGTGGTCGATAGCACCGGCCGCGAGCGCCAAGTGCTCGAAAGCAAGGAGGCGACGCCTGGCCATAGTTTGCAATTGACACTGGATCTGGACCTGCAGGCGGTTGCCGAACTGGCGCTCGAAGGACAACGTGGCGCAGTAGTGGCGCTCGATCCGCGCAGCGGAGAAGTGCTGGCCATGGTGAGCCGCCCGGCGTTTGACCCCAACGCCTTCGCGGCGCACATCACTCCTGAATATTGGAAGGAACTGACATCCGGCACCGACAACCCGATGTTGAACCGCGCGATCCAGGCCCAATTCGCGCCGGGATCGACGTTTAAGCCAATCATGGCGCTGGCCGGCCTCGAAACCGGAACCATTGACGATCACGACACCTTCCATTGTCCCGGCGGCGCCACTTTCTTCGGGCGTTTTTTCAAGTGCTGGCAGAAGCGGGGCCACGGGACGGTAAACGTGCACCTGGGCATCGTGCAATCCTGCGATGTCTTTTTTTACAACCTAGGCAACAAACTGGGTATTGACAACATCGCGATGTACGCGGAGATGGCGGGTATCGGCAAGAAGACCGGCATTGATCTTCCAGGCGAAGCCGAAGGATTGATGCCTTCCAGCAAGTGGAAGCTGCGGACACAGCGCCAAAAGTGGTACGCGGGAGAAACCATTTCCGTCGCCATCGGGCAAGGTGCGGTAACGGTGACTCCCCTGCAACTGGCAACGGCTATCGGCGGTATCGTCAGCGGGGGGGTGTGGTTCAAGCCCCACTTGGTGAAGGCCGCAGCCGCGCTCGAGCCAAGACGCGCCGATCTGCGTCCGGAAAGCGTCGCCACCGTTGTCTCCGGCATGTATGGAGTGGTGAATGAGGGCGGTACCGGAGCGGCCGCGCGAATCCCGGGAGTCGAGTTTTCCGGCAAAACCGGCAGCGCACAGCGAATCTCAAACGACCTGCGGAAGTCGGGTCTGGTGGCTAAAGACGACGCCAAGGACAACGGCTGGTTCGTAGGATTCGCGCCGCGCCAGAACCCGGAGATCGTAGTTGCTGTCCTATTTGAAGGCGGCGAGCACGGCGCCCTGGCTGCCCCGGTGGCCCGCGACGTGATCAAATCCTACTTCGATAAGAAAATCCGCATCAGCCAGACCGGCCCACTTCAAACCCCCTTGGCGCTTCTGCAGCCGTTCCGCCGCTAGGCCGTTCTGTTAAGTCCCCGAGCTATGTCACACCAATAGTGGGATCTACAATGGCCACAATACGCACCCACGTAATTTTGCCGTCCGAAGTTTTGCGCGAGATCGATGCATTAGTCGGCCAGCGTGGCCGGAGCGCGTTTTTGGCTGAGGTAGCGCTACAAGAAGTTCGGCGGCGCAAACTCCTGGCACTCCTTGACCGGAAAGAACCGGTTTGGAAAGATCAGGACCATCCGGAACTGAAGTATGGCGCTGCGCCGTGGATATCCAAAATGCGCCGCAGCGAGCAAAAGCTCCGCGACAAGGAGCGTACTCGCGTAGTTGCTAAGCAGCGATGATTATCCTGCTGGACACTAGCGTCGTGGTGGACGCTCTCAACGCTCGTGCTGGGAGCCGGCGTTTTCTGCAAGCGCAACTCAATGCAGGCCACACGCTCGCCTGCTGCGCCATCACGACTGCAGAAGTTTACGCGGGAATGCGGAAGCATGAGGCGCAGGCAACCGGCGAATTTCTGGACCAACTTGCGTATTATGAAAGCACGCGCGCGGTAGCCCGGCGCGCCGGCCATTTGAAAGCGGACTGGGCTCGCAAGGGTCAGACGTTGGCGTTGCCCGATGTGCTAATAGCCGCCGTGGCGCTGGAACATGGACTCGCCCTCGCCACCGGCAATCGCAACCACTTTCCGATGCCCGAACTGAACCTACTCCCACTGGCGTAAACTCAAGCTAGTGACCCGCTACCGTAGTTATCGCGATCTCGACTGGCCTTTGCTGGCTGTCGCGCTGATCATCTCGGGACTCGGAGTGTTGCAGATCTACTCCGCGACCCGCGATACCCACTGGGACGATGCATGGTGGAAACAAATCATTTGGATCGGCATAGCAGCCGGTCTCATGTGGCTGGTGATGTCTATCGACTACCATACCTTGCTGGGCCAGATTCCATTGCTCTACACTATTTCGGTCGGCTCCTTGGTGGGAGTCCTTTTAATCGGGCGTCTGGTATTCGGCTCGCGGCGCTGGATCAAGGTGCTGGGTGTGAATCTCCAGGTCTCGGAATTTGTTAAACTGGTGATAATATTAGTGGTAGCTCGGTATGTTTCGGAGTTGCGAGGCGATCAGATCAAAGCTCGCGACTTATTGAAATTAGGAGGTTTGGTAGGAATTCCGGCCTTGCTGGTGATGTATCAGCCGGATCTGGGTACAGGGTTAACGTACCTGCCGATCCTGGCGGCCGGGATTCTCATAGCCGGAGTGGAATGGCGATATCTGGTAATCATCGCGTTGGCAGGCGCACTCACGTTGCCCATTGGCTGGTACTTTCTAAAGGATTACCAGCGGCAACGCCTAGTGACATTTGTCGATCCGTCGGGCGACCCCCGCGGCGCCGGATATCAAGTGATTCAATCCAAAATTGCGGTGGGAGACGGGGGTGTTTGGGGGCGCGGAGTCACGCGCGGCACGCAGACGCAGCTACGCTTCCTTCCCGCCACGCATACGGACCTGATTTTCTCGTCGTTCGCGGAAGAGCATGGGTTCGTGGGCGTAGTGGTAGTTCTCGCGCTTTATTTTTTGCTGTTGATGCAGATCGTCCAAAATGCGCAGATGGCGCCGGACCGGGCCGGGATGTACGTTTGTATGGGCGTGGCGGCGCTGCTTTTATTCCATGTGCTGGTGAACGTGGGCATGGTGGTCGGGCGCATGCCGGTAACAGGGATTCCTTTGCCGCTGATGAGTTCGGGCGGCTCGAATATGTTTTCAGTATTTATGATGCTGGGGTTGGTGAATAGTGTACGGCTCCGGCGCTTGGTAAGTTGATTTGGATGCGGACCTGGCGCTCCAAAGGCGCTTAGGCGTAAAACGGATTTCGGTAACTAAAGTTTTTGAATTCGTTCGAGGGGATTGAGACGCGCCGCAACTGGCGGATCACTTGGCCTCCCCGAGAGCGGATTCTCCTGCTGGCGGTTCGAGCAGTCGAAAACGGGATGTGCGAGGAAAGACTCCATCCCGTAAGCCGCCCGCGAGCGATCCATCGAAGTCCGCGCCACACGCCTCACTTTTGGACCCGGTCCCTAATGGCCTCCGAAGGCCAATGAAGGGATGGACACATGAGCAAGGAATTGGTGATCTCAGCCAACCGGCATGAGACTAAGGTGGCGCTGATCGAAGACGACCAATTGGTGGAAGTCTACTTCCAGCGCGCCAACGAGTATTCTCTCGCGGGCAGCATTCACAAGGGACGGGTTACGCGGGTACTGCCCGGAATGCAATCGGCCTTCGTCGATGTAGGCCTGGAGCGCGATACTTTCCTCTACGTTTCGGACTTTCTAGAAGAACACGACGACTTCGACAAGATTACCGGCGATGAGCGGCCGGTACGCGATCGGGATCGCGGCCGGGACCGGGGCCGGGATCGTGACCGCGGCCGGGACCAACGCGACCAGCGAGATGCCGCGCCTCCAGCGCCCAGGCCGCCGGCCCAGAGTTTTCCGGAAGCAGAAGCGGCCGCACCAGCGGAGTCTCCTATCGCTGAAGCCACCGTAGTTGCAGCGCCCGAGCCCTCCGCCGGCGATATCGGCGGAGATCGAAAGCCGCCACAAGAGCGCGAAGAGCGCGAGCGAAGAGGCCGCAGGTCGCGCCGTCGCCGCCGTGGCGGACAGGGGTTCCCGGATTCCAAGTACGCGACCGACACAACTCGCGCAGTTGCCCCCCAGCCCGTTCCGCTTGAGGCCGAACTTCGGCCTGAAGCCGCGGTAGTTCCTGAGGCCGCCCCGGTTTTCACGCCGGCGCCTGTTGAACTCCCGCCAGTCGTCCTGCCGGGCGAATCGCTGGCAAAATATCGTCACGCGTCTCCCATCAATGCCGCGCAGCCCAGCGCCGAAACGGCAATCGAAACTGAGGAAAATGGAATTACTGAAATCGAGGAGAACGAATACGACGAGCCCATTCACTATCCTCCCGAGAACGCCCTGCCGGATGCGCCGCTGCATGTGCGAACGGCTGATGCCGAACTAACCGAGCCGCCGGAAGGACTCGAAGTCGCGGTCGAAGTTGAACATGAATCCGCCGATAGCACCGTCGAGTCCGAGGAATCGATCGAAGTTGCCGAACACTTGGCCGAAGAAGCGGAAGACCAGCCCGCAGTCGCCTCCTTGCTTGACGACGACGAAGATCGCGACATACAGGCCATGATTCTGGGCGACGTAGAAGGAATCGAAATCGAGCAGCCCGAAGAAGGCGCAGCCGTCGGCGAGGGCGCGGCCGAGTCCGGTTCCGCTTCCGTGCGGGAACGCAGCGGCCGCTTCCCACACCGTGTTTCCCGGCGGCGCAGGCGCGGACGCCCGCAAGGACCTTCCGAGGGAGGGGATCGAGAACGCCGCGAACCCGCCCTCGCAGATTCATCAGGCCGCAACGAATCCAACGGCGGCGAGCCCGCGCGCCAAGAGCAACCAAGAGAAGATCAACAGCCCCGCCAGGACCGCACCGTCTCACGCCCCAATCAAGGCCAGCTCTCGATTAGCGATTTGCTTAAGGAAGGGCAGGAGATCATCGTCCAGATTGCCAAGGAACCGTTAGGGCCTAAGGGCGCGCGCATTACCTCGCACATCGCACTGCCTGGGCGTTACGTAGTTTACATGCCCACGCTCGAACACATGGGCGTTTCGCGCAAGATCGCGAGCGATGAGGAGCGCTTGCGGTTGAAACGCATTCTGCAAGCGAAGCGGCCCGGTCCGGTCGGCGGCTTCATCACGCGCACTGCGGCGGAAGGCCGCACCGATGACGAAATCGCCGGCGACATGTTGTTCCTATACAATTTGTGGCAGGATATTCGCACCAAGGCCGACAAACGCCCCGCGCCGGTGATGCTGCATCACGATCTGGATATCGTGCAACGCATTCTTCGCGACCAGTTGGGCGACAGTTTCAAAGCCATCTGGATTGACAATGAAGATACCTATGAAAGCGTCCTGCGTTTCGTCGAGCGTTTCCAGCCTACGCTCGTGCCCAAGGTCAAGCTTTACACCCGCGATGCCCCGATTTTCGATGCCTTTAGCGTTACGAATGAGTTAGAGAAAGCCCTCCGCCCTAAAGTTTGGCTGAAGTCCGGCGGATTCATCGTGATTAATCAGACCGAGGCGCTGGTCGCCATCGATGTCAATACCGGCAAGTACGTCGGCAAGACGAATCGCCTGGAAGACACTATCGTCAAGACCAACACCGAGGCGATCAAGGAGATCGTCCGGCAGATTCGCCTGCGTGATTTAGGCGGCATCATCGTGATCGATTTTATTGATATGGATGAGCGAAAAAATCGCCAGAAGGTAATGCAGACGCTTGAAGAGGCGATGCGCGTTGATCGGGCCCCTTATAAAATCCTTCAATTTAACGATTTCGGGTTGGTAGCGATCACCCGCAAGCGCGTAAAGCAATCTCTCGAGCGAACGCTGTGCGCTCCCTGTCCGCATTGCGAAGGCGCGGGTTATGTTAAGAGCCCGCAAACCGTGGTTAGCGAGATCCTCACCGAAGCCCGCAAGCTCGCCAAAAACATTCAGGGCAAGGATGTCATGCTACGGGTTCACCCGGACGTCGCTAAAGTGCTGAAGTCTCACCAGAATAAGTTCCTCGAGGAACTGGAAGAAATGTTGCGGCGCCCGGTTCTGGTAAAAAGCGACCCGCAACTACATCACGAAAAGTTCGATCTCGCATAAAATAAATCGGCGAGGCGGTTGGTAACAACCTTGCCTCGCCTGACTGCCCGGTGAAACCCGGATCTACTGAACAACCGATACGCTGGTGCCGAGCACATCCCCGGCGACCACCATTTCTACTCTCCGATTTTGCTGACGCCCAGCGGCAGTACCGTTATCCGCTACCGGTCTGGTTTTGCCGAAACCCTGCGCGGTCACAATGCCCGAATCCAGTCCTTGCGAGACCAGATAACTCCGCACCGCGTTGGCGCGATTTTCCGACAACTTCATGTTATAGGCATCCCCGCCCACGCTGTCTGTGTGGCCTTCGACAGCAATCTTCAAGCCCGGATGCGCCAGGATAATGCCTGAGATTTTCGCGAGTTTTTCGCGCGCTCCCGGCCGCAGGGTGTACTGTCCCGTGTCGAAAAGCACATCCGACATATTTACGATCAGACCCCGTGCAGTTTCACGAGTCTGCAGAATTTGATTGAACTGAACCAGCAACTGCCGCCGCAGTTCAGCCTGCTCTTGCTGCGCCCGTTCCGCAGCTTCCTTGGCCTGCTGCGCTTGCGCGGCAAGCTGCTGCTGTTGTTGGAGGGCCTCCTGCCGGGCGTGATCCGCTTCGAGTTTGGCTACCTGCGCTTCTTGGCGATCGCTATTCGCCTGTTGCGTGGCCGCTAAAGCTTCCGCTCTGGCGCGCTCCGCCGCAGCGCGGTCCGCTTCGGCGCGCGCCTGCGCTTGGGCCCGCGCTTGATCGGCAGCAACCCGCTCCGCCTCTGCACGCACCCTCTGAGTATCTGCCTCCGCACGTTCTCTATCGGCTCGGGCTCGTTCTCGCGCTTCGTCATCGGCCTTGGCTTTGGATGCGGTTTCGCGAGCCAGGGAAGCTGCACGCTCTTGCGCCAGCAATTCTTCGCGCTGAGCTCGAATGGCAATCACGCGCGCGTCCTCGGCCCGGAGTGCCACTTCTCGCGCCATAGTAATTACAGGCTTCTGCCCGGGCTTCTGGGCCTGATTCCTTTGGGCCCACGCCAGCGAATCCAGCGCCTTCTGGTAACTGTCCGCGGCGTATTTGTCCGCTCCAGCGATGCGCGCCAGCATCACGGCATTTTGCGCCTCGTAGAGTTCAAAAGGATTTTTCTTATCCACGAAAATCGGCGTAAATCCCTTGGCTCGGCCATTGCTGGTATACAACCCGCGCGGCAAGAGCTCGTATTTTGCATTAATAGTTTCTACAACGCCCTGCGTATCGGGCCGCACCACGTTTTCCATTACCACCACATCGCTCGGCTGCGTGACAGCATAATACGGCTCCGCAGTGACGATCATGCCGAAGGTTTGTATTTCGCTGGTGGTTTTGATGGCGCTGGTCGATCCCTGGCCGTAATGATCCAAGGTAAGTTCACCGAGATTCACGGGTCGTCCATCCGGTGAAATGGCCCATAGAACATAAGTCAAGTATTCCGGGCCAAAGCTGCTAGGTGCCGCGAAATTCTTGAAGTCGGCGGAGACGCGGATTACGCCCCGTTCGCTTTCGACCGTAGCTTTCCCGCTTCCGGCCGGCATCAGGGTGGTTCCGCCGAAATCGATTTTAGTCGCTCCCCCACGGTGGAGATAGTTCACGGCGGACGTCGACCGCGAGGTTACTTGAATGCGGAAGATCGGCGTGGGCATGCCGGGTTCGGCCTGCAGCTCAACGGGAGCAGACTTTTGAACCGGGTTCGGCTCCTGGCCGTACAGCAAGCAGGAAGCCGTAAGAATCGGTAATCCGAGTTTGGTGAGGCGTACCATGCCACTGGGGTTGCAAGTTTTGCGCCAATTTGCGGGCCTCCGTGCGAATTCAATCAGATACCGAAACCCCCTCCAGATGTACGACTGCAAAACTTACAGGGAGATAGTCAATAATTCTGAATCCAGTTCATATGACACGAGGGTTTGGATCAGCTCCCGCTAAGGGCTATGGGCAAAATCGTTGCGAACCTAGTCGTATCGCAGTCTAAGCTAGCCATTCCGTCGTCACACCCACCAACAATGGGCCCAGTAGCGACGACGCCTCGCGCTCCACGCTCTGCAAGACTTGTTCTGCGAAGGCCTGATCGGGCGAGACGGTAACGCAGGCAACCAGCGCGCGTTGCCACAACTCCTGATGATCGATTTCAGACACGGCGACATTGAACTTCGCGCGCAACCTGTCTTTCAGGCTTTTAACGTAGTGTCGCTTGTCTTTAAGCGAGTGCGCATCTTCTAGGCGCAACTCGAAAGTGATGACGCCGATGGCGGGCACTGTCTGATTATGCGATGGCTTCGGCGGCTACACGCTCGGTCACGAACGCCTCGATCACATCGCCCGGCTTGAGGTCGTTGTAATTGGCGAGCGAAATACCGCACTCGAAGCCCGACTTCACTTCGCTGGCGTCGTTCTTGAAGCGTTTTAACGATTCGATCTTGCCGCTGTGAACCAAGACGTTGTCGCGCAGCAGGCGTATCTCATTGTTACGGCCGATCACCCCATCGTCGACGTAGCAGCCAGCCACGCTGCCCACCTTCGAAATCCGGAACACATCGCGCACCTGCGCCCGTCCTTTATAGACTTCCTTGAACACCGGTTCCAGCATCCCGGTCATGGCCTTTTTGATCTCGTCGGCCAGCTCGTAAATGATGGAGTGGAGGCGGATGTCAACCTTCTCCTGCTCCGCCGTGGTCTGAGCGTTGCGCTCGGGCCGGACATTGAATCCCACAATGATCGCGTTGGATGCGGAAGCCAACAGCACATCGGTCTCGGTGATGGCCCCCACGCCCGAGTGCAGAACGCGAATTTTCACCTTATCGTTCGACAGCTTCTGCAAGGTGTCCGTCAAGACTTCCGCGGTCCCGCCCACGTCGGTCTTCAGGATGATATTCAGCTCCTTGGTTTCGCCTTCTTTTAATTGATCGTGGAGCTGATCGAGAGTGATGCGGTTGGTCTTCGACATCGCCACCTCGCGGGCTTTGGCCTCGCGATAGATGACAATCTGCTTGGCCTTGGCGGTGTCGGTGACTACCTGCAGGGTATCGCCCACGTCGGGCAGGGACTCCAACCCCAGCACCTCGGCAGGCATCGACGGGCCGGCTTCGCGGATCGGCTCGCCTTGATCGCCGAACATGGCCCGCACTTTGCCGAACACCGAGCCGCAGATAAAGTAATCTCCCACCTTGAGCGTGCCGTTCCGCACCAGCACGGTCGCCACCGGACCGCGGCCGCGATCGAGCTTGGCTTCGAGCACCGTACCCATCGCGGGACGCGCCGGGTTCGCTTTCAGGTCCTGAATTTCGGCCACCAGCAGAATCATCTCAAGGAGCAGATCCAGATTGGTCTTAGCGCGCGCTGAAACCGGGACCATCACCGTCTCGCCGCCCCAGTCTTCAGCCAGCAGGCCGCGGTCGGCCAGTTGCTGCTTGATGCGCTCAGGCTGGGCGTCCGGCTTGTCTATTTTGTTTATGGCGACAATGATCGGCACGCCGGCCGCTTTGGCGTGGTCAATGGCCTCCAAGGTCTGCGGCATCACGCCGTCGTCGGCCGCCACCACCAGCACCACGATGTCCGTGACCTTCGCCCCGCGGGCGCGCATGCGCGTGAAGGCTTCATGGCCAGGCGTATCGATGAAGACAATATTCTTGCCGTTTTTCTCCACGTGATAGGCGCCGATGTGCTGCGTGATGCCGCCGGCTTCTCCGCCCGCCACATTCGCCAGGCGAATTGAATCCAGCAGTGAAGTTTTTCCGTGATCCACGTGCCCCATGATGGTCACTACCGGCGGACGCTTTTCGCGATCCAGATCCACTTCGGTCTGCTGAATGTCGTGCGTAGTTTCTTCTTCGTAGCTGAGCTTGTTGGTGGAGGCGCCGAAATCGCGCGAAAGCTCCTCGGCCAGCTTCACATCCAAAGTCTGATTGATAGTGGCGAAAATCTTTTTCTCCACCAGGCGCTTCACCAGCAAATTGCCCTTGATGCCTAGTTTTTCCGAAAGTTCTTTGACGGTGATGCCCTCCGCAATAGTGATCTCGCGATCGATGGGAGGCGGCTGGAACGATTCCTGGCGGCGCATCACCGGACGGATGCGGCCCTCTTCGTCCTCGCGGCGGCGATCCGCTCCGCGCACTCCCGGCTTGGTCGCATGGCGACGCCCGGGATCTGCCGGCATAGTTGCCGGTTCAGCGCGCAAGGGAGACGTGGGATGCATCGGGCGGCCGCGCATCGGGCCGCTGGGACCACCCGGACGCGGGCCCCCAGGACCGCCAGGTCCCCGCATAAGCGGCTGACCGGGACGCACCGGGCCGGTATATATTGGGCGCCCCGGGACCGGGCTCGCAGGACGAGAGGTGGGCATGCCTGGGCGGGGCGCCCCGGGCACAGGTGCGCTTGGCATTGCCGCCGGCCGCGCCAGCCGGGCCACGATATCGGCGCGCGGAGGCACCACAGGGCGTGCCACTGGCTGCCCCACTAGATTCGGTTTTGCGGGTGGACGCAGAGGACCGCTACCGGCTATCGTGCCGCCGAGATTTTGCGCAGCCGGAGGCGCGGCTGCTCCCGGAGTTGGCCGCGCAGGCGCACGCGGCGGCGTCGGTATGGTAGGCACGACAGTGCCCGGCCGTGGAGAACCCGGCGTCGTAATTATGGCCGGAGCCGACGGACCAGCCGCCGCTAATGGAAGCGCGCTCATTCCCGGAGTGGGTTTGGGAGGACCCACTGTCGGTGGCGGCATAGGCTGACGCGGTCCCGAAAGAATCTGACCTGGCTTCGGTGGCGGAGGCGCGGGACGCGATGGAATCACTGCTCCACGGACGGCCGGCGTACTAGGCGCAGCAGTCTGCCCGGTCGCCAGGGGTGGGCGTAACGGAAACGCTGGGCGCACCGGGGCTGGCGCATCAATGTTCTCCGGCCGTAAGGCAACCGGGGCCTTCGCAATTTCCGGCTCGTGTGAAGCGGGCTGACTTTTCGCGACTGCAACTGCTTCAGGATTCGCAGTTGCGTGCGGCGCAGGGGACTCCTGGTGCGCGACTACCGGAACATGATTCTCGTCCTCTTCGGGAGCGCCCGTTCCGGTCACACGCCGGCGAAGATTCAGCACAACCTCATCGTCAAGCGAACTGGAGTGTGTCTTTTTATCTTTGACGCCTAGTTCGGGCAA
The DNA here is from genome assembly GCA_025350625.1 of Bryobacterales bacterium. Classification (GTDB taxonomy): domain Bacteria; phylum Acidobacteriota; class Terriglobia; order Bryobacterales; family Bryobacteraceae; genus Palsa-187. Next base: position 12,440 of record JANXXL010000259.1, read on the forward strand.
CAACTCCAGAATGACGCTCGGCTTCACTTCCAGCTCTCGAGCCAGCTCGTTGATGCGAATTTTACTCATACTTAGAACCCCGGAGCGTACCACCGGTACTCCAGGGATTGAGCGCTAAACCTTTCCTCAGAACGTCGTCTGTCAGGGATAAACTCATTGTGACTGCCCAGACGACTCCGCATTTTCTATCGTAACAGATTCATTTTCGGGCTTACTTGCGCCGGTGTCCGATTCTTCTGCCGTGCCCTCTGCTGCGAGCGCGGTTTCGGCAGCGCCCGTGTGGCTTCCATCGCCGTCGACGAGTGCTTCCTGAGCCGCCGGCGCCTCGAACGACTCTTCAAATTGACCGTAGTAACTATTGACGGCGGTTTGAATAGCTTCCACCGTGGCCGGGTCTATTCCGGGAACCGCTTCCAGTTCCTCCGGAGTCATGGAACCGAGACTTTCCACCGTGCTGACGCGGCCCTCCATCAATTTCTCCACCATCGCTTCGGTAAGCCCGTGATCGATTAATACCGATACCGGCGCGCCGGGGACCACCAACGCCGCCATTTGCGATTCTACTTCCTGGCGCTTTTCTTCCTCGCTCTTGATGTCGATTCGCCAGCCCAGGAGCTTAGCGGCCAGGCGCACGTTCTGCCCTTTTTTGCCGATGGCGAGCGAGAGCTGCGTATCGTCGACCACCACCTCCATGTGTTTCCCCAGGGAATCGACAATCGTGACGCGAGCAATCTTCGCGGGGCTTAGCGCATGAGTCGCAAATACCACCGGGTCGTCGTTATATTCGATAATGTCGATCTTTTCCCCGCGCAGTTCACGGATGATCGATTGTACCCTCATGCCCTTCATGCCGACGCAGGCGCCTACGCTATCGACATCGCGATCGCGGCTCGAAACAGCAATTTTGGTGCGTTCGCCGGCTTCGCGCGCGCACCCTTTAATCACTACCGTGTTGTCGTAAATTTCCGGGACTTCCTGTTCGAACAGGCGCATCACCAACTCCGGCGCGGCCCGCGAAATAATCACCCCGGCATTCTTGCCGGTTTTATCCACGCTCTTGATGACGCAGGCGATGCGGTCGCCCACGCTGAAGCTTTCGAGTTTGGACTGTTCCTTCTTGAGCAGCCGCGCCTCGGTCTTTCCCATGCTGACGATCAGATCCGGGCCTTCAATCCGTTTCACCTCGCTGCGCACCAATTCCCCCACGCGACCGGCGTATTCTGAAAATACGTTATCGCGCTCCGCTTCCCGTACCTTTTGCAAAATCACTTGCTTGGCGGTCTGCGCCGAGATCCGGCCCAGAGCCTCCGTGCGTTTAGGGAAACGGATTTCCGAATCGATCTCGGCGTCGGCGCGCAGCGCACGCGCGTCTTCGAGTGAAATTTCTTTCTCCGGGTCGATTACTTCTGCGACTACCCGTTTCACGCCGAAGATCAGGATCGCTCCCGTACTTTCATCCAGCTCCGCCGCCAGATCCTCGGTGGTGTGGAAGTGCTTCCGCGCCGCCACCAGCATGGCGTCCTTCACCGCATCCAGAATAATCTTCGGGTCGATTCCCTTTTCCTTGCTAAGAATTTCGATAGATTGAACAATCGGTCCCAGACTCATATGATTTCCATTTTTGCGATGAGTGAATTACCACTCAAACTTGAGGTTGGCTTTTTCTACTTGTTCGAGAGGAAACTGCACGCTTTTGCCGGGTCCCGGTTCCAGCGTAATGACCCCCGCGGCGAAACTCTTTAGCGTCCCGGTCAAATGGCGCTGATTCTCTACCGGCTCGCGGAGAACCACCTTAACCTTCTGCCCGACGAAGCGCTCGAATTCGCACGGTTTGCGAAGTTTCCGCTCTACTCCGGGCGAACTCACTTCCAGGCGGTAGCTCGCTCCGGGAATCACATCCTCTACGTCTAGAATAGTTCCGACGTGCTGCGAGATAAATTCGCAGTCGGCGAGGGTAACGCCTTGCGGCGCAGTAAGGTCCACGGTTTGTCCGGGTGCGGGCGGGCGATCGATAAAAATGCGCAGAACTCGATTGCGGCCGCCGCCTACGAGGTCCACATCGACGATTTCGATGCCCTCGCTCGCGCCAACTCTTTCCGCGATCTCGATTACCTTGTCTATGACAGCCTCACGATCCGCCATCTGGTCCTGCCGCCTGCCAAAACTCGCGGGCCAATAAAAAAGTGGGCTTGCGCCCACTTCTTCTATTCGCCAACTCACTCCAGTATACACGACGCCCGGTCCGGATTCTCGCGCAGCCACAATTCCGATGCCAATAGCCCACACCACGTGGATTCGCTGCGCAGCAAGCGGAAGCCATAACCCGTCAAAACCGGATGGTGATCCACCAGGCGCGCGGTACACAGGCCCGTAGTGACGCGAAAGAAAAGATATAGGCAGCGCACCAACCATCCGGACCTGCGAAACTCCGAGATAACCCACCGTGCACGCGGAGCCGCCGCACGTGCTACACGCGCCGCCAATAATTCTAGATACTTCTCCTCGAAGCAATCCAAAAAGAAGTGCGTGACAATCAGGTCGTATTCGGAGTCCGGCAGCGGGCAAGTGAGCGCGTTGTCGCAGTGATACGCGATTACATCGGTTCCAGCCCGGGCGCGGGCCAACTCCAGCATTTTTCCGCTAATGTCGACGTAATCGATGTACGTCACGGCCGTTGCCGACGCGGACATTGCCTTCCGCAGCGCCACTAAGGCCCGCCCGTCTCCATCCCCGAGCGCGAGCACGCGCCTCGCGTCGGCCACGTCGCCGAGGAATGCTTCGCGCCGCCGTTCCAGTGCCCGGCCGAAACCCAGATATTCCAGCCAGCGATACCAGCGCGCGATGGAATCGCAATCCATCATCGCGATCCCGCGGCTATCGGCAGGAATAGCAGCGGGCTTAGCAGCGCCACATCGGCCAACACCCGCAGGGCGTCTGCCGACAGCCGCCGCCGTTGATGACTCAGCAGCAGAAAAGCAAAAGCACTCGCCAGTTCCGCGCCGCCCAGAATCGGACGATGCGTGCAGAGCAGGGTCACCGCGGCGCAAGCCAGAACCATCGCCGCGATGCGCGGTGACCAATCCAGTTTCTCTACTTCCCACCGCTGAATAGCGATACAGTTCATCCAGCACAAGCCGGAGAAAAGAAGTATGGTCGCCACGTCGGCGGCCGTCCTGACTTTTCCCCACGCCACCAGCGAGGCGCCCAGTGCGAACAAGATTCCTACGGCAGCTTCCTTTGGCCATCGCAGCAGGATTCCCGAATGCACCAGCGCGAAATACATGCCGACGGCTCCCAACAATGCGGCCCCGCGCAAAAACAATCCTGCGGGCAGATGCTCCACTGCTAACCATGTGGTCAGACCCAGTATTCCGATCCACACCGGCAGCAGCTCCGGCCAGTATCGCCGATAAAACTCATGCCGTGGCGAACGGCATTCACCCTTGCGCGCATCCAGAATTCGATCGGCCGCGTAGATCAGCCAAACCGTCAACAGCAGCAGCACCACCGCCAGCGCGTCGACAGGAACCCGGAAACATCGCGCAAACAGAATCTGCCACAGGACCGCCACCAGCGGAGCGTCCAGGCTCAGCACATTCGGCCACAGCCAAAAGCGTATTGGCCCGCTATCGTCTGACATCACCATTTCCGAGGAGGCTTTCCACCTTGTTTGCTGGACCCGGTGAGGATACAATGAATGAGCCGGATGTTGGCTGTCCCCCGCCACATTTAATATTATCCCGATGGAAAACCAAAGGGCGCGTAGCTCAACTGGCAGAGCAACTGACTCTTAATCAGTAGGTTGTAGGTTCGATTCCTACCGCGCTCACCAAATCTTTCAAATACATAGCGGTCACTGCACAGTGGCCCCCGGTTCCACTGTGGGGGATTTTGTGGGGACAGTGTTGCGGCCAACAGAAAACGCTTCAACTGCCTCCCGCTTCGCGGCCATGCGAATATGC
>JANXXL010000270.1 GCA_025350625.1 Bryobacterales bacterium
CGCGATCCGAAGGGCGCTCGGCATCACGCTGACTTATCCTTCTTACCGCGTTGGCATTCCGGCGGCTCTCTCCATTGAGGCGCTCGGTCAGTAGGTATGAACATTAAGTTTCACACCTTGCCACGAGAACAGTGGATCCCGTGTCCGATCGACGAGGCATTTGTCTTCTTTGCCGACGTCCGCAATCTAGAGGAGATCACTCCACCGTGGAGAGGCTTCCGAATTCTCACGATGGATTCGAGTTCCATTTCGGAAGGGACGGAGATTCGTTACCGTCTACGATTGCATGGCATACCGATTCACTGGAGGACCGAGATCCGCCGGCGGCACTCTCCTTATAGCTTCGTCGACGTACAAAGATCGGGACCGTACCAACCTGAGCGCAGAGAACCCAACGAAAACAGGCACTGAGAGGAAAACAGTCTGCAACATGGTATCCGAGACCATCACGACAGAGCTCAAGAAATACGGGATCGGGAACAAGCTGCGAAGGCTCCGGCTGCGCAAGAGCATGGGACTGCTCGAGTTAAGCAAGCATACTGGGCTTTCCCCAGCTCTGCTTTCCAAGCTGGAGCGGGATGTGATGCACCCTACTTTACCTACGCTGGCGCGCATTGCGATGGTCTTCAGCGTCGGACTGGAACACTTTTTCAATTCGGAACCGAAGCCGATACTCGAGATCGTGCGCAAGAAGGACCGTCTGCGCTTTCCAGATTCCCCCGATGCCGCCCAAGTCGGCTACTACTTTGAAAGCCTGGACTTCCCAGTTGCCAATCGCGTCCTGAATTGTTATCTGGCCGAGTTCCATGCGATCGCGCCGGAGCAGAGTTCGGTGCACGAACACTCGGGCATCGAATTCATTTACATTCTGTCCGGCAAGCTGGAACTGCGCGCCGGCGAAGACAAACACGAATTAGGGGAAGGCGACGCCATCTACTTCGATCCCACCGTCCCGCATGGCTACCGCAGAATAGGGGGAAAGCGCACTACAGCACTCGTGGTGTTGCTCTAGAGGCAGTTGCAATCGAAGCTTCGACCTGACAAAGATTTCACCGACCGCGCGGTTCTCCTGAAAGGGTTAGAGCAGACAGTCAAGGCAGATTTCGAAAGCGTATTGGCCGCGTACCGGCGATTTGCCTGCGAATCTCCAGCTAACTCCGCGCTCATCGTGACCCTGCACTCCAACGATCCAGCGTCCGAGCCGCGAGATACGCGCCCTGCAACCGGCACTGAAGAGACTCGAATCCTAATTGGGGCGATCGCGATCTGGCTTCATCAGAGCTCGTGTCCTGACCTCTTTCCTGCACAGCTTCGCGAGCATAGAAGCAGTCGGCGCATTCGGGTTCGGGGATATCAACGATGCGTTCTCGTCAGGTATCGAACTCCTTACAAAGCAGGGGTCATAACGGCGGCCTTCACAAAAGCATCCAGACCCGCACGGCTCCTGACGAATCCGCATGAGAGCCCCAACAAAAGTTAAGTCCTTTAACCCGCGAGATCAGTCAAATTGGTGTGATTCATGAGGGGGAGGGCTTTTAAATGTTCGGTAAAGGCGATCTGATGGTCATGCTGGCGGCGTTCCTGTCTTTCTTATTCTCTGTTGCCCTGTGGTTCGGATTTGGGATGTCGGCAAACAAGGATGCCGGCATCTTTGTCGGTATCTGGGTTCCATCTATCATTTCTGCCGGTATCTACATCCACGTGGCTCGGAGGGGGTCTAAGTGAACGAAGCACCTGTATTCTTTTTTGGCTTCCTGGTCTTCCTTTTAGTGGGTGGCGGTTTCGCTTTTACCATTCGTGAGCTTAGTAAGATGGGCAATCGCGACCAAAACGACTCTTATCCCCGATCTCGCCCGATTCGACGCAAAGCTTGACGTGTTAGACGCTCCCTATGACCGAAACAGCCCCCTCGCCCACGTTAAGTATTGTTCAAGCCCAATGGCCTTAAAATATGGCGGCTTATGGCAGGTACAAATAGGTGAGCGCCCCTGGAGCCGGATCGCAAAGGTAAGGTAAACAAATTCCCTTGAGGGTCCTGTGTTAACTCTGATCTTCATTCAAGTCGCGGTAATTACGCTTCATGCGAGCCTATGGTTCGTGGTCGCCTTGAATTTACGGCGAAACGACGTAGCGGATGTTGCATGGGGCACCGGGTTTATTTGTCTCGCGCTGGTGGGACAGTTCTCTATGACGGCCGTTTCGATCCGTGGATTTATAGCCACAGCTCTAGTGATCATTTGGGGTCTGCGTCTCTCGTTGCACATTGGCCTACGTAATCGGGGAAAAGCGGAAGATGCACGCTACCGGAAATGGCGCGAAGAATGGGGAGCTCATGCTACGGTGCGGGCGTATTTCCAGATCTTCCTGCTCCAGGGTTTGCTGATCGTCGTCATCCTCCTGCCCGTGACTTATATTCTGTCTCACCGGAATGGCGTTGTGACGGGGTTCGACGCTATCGGGGTCGTCCTCTGGCTGATCGGCTTTGTTTTTGAAGCGACCGGGGATCTTCAGCTAATTCGCTTCAAGAAGGATGTTGGCAACCGGGGGCGAGTCATGACTTCGGGGCTCTGGAAGTTCACCCGCCACCCTAACTACTTCGGCGAGGTGACGCTCTGGTGGGGTGTCTGGCTGATAGCCTGCTCGCTGCCCAGAGGCTGGGAGACCGTTTTCGGCCCGGCAACCATTACCGCGTTGATCTTGTTTGTATCGGGTATCCCACTCCTGGAGAAAAAATACAAAGGCGACATCCAGTTCGAGGAGTACAAAAGCCGAACAAGCGCCTTCTTCCCGCTCCCACCGAAACGCTGAAAGAGGTTGATCATGTGGCATTCCTTAAAAGTCTTCGTTTTCCTACC
>JANXXL010000274.1 GCA_025350625.1 Bryobacterales bacterium
GCCCTGGGCGGACTGCAGAGTTGTAATAGCTACACGAAGATCAATCTGAGTTTATTTGGACTGTATCCGAAGCAGTACGTTCCGAGCATTCCGCCGGAGTTGGTGCTGATTCCCGGGAACCTGCTGTATGAAATGTCTTCATGGACCCGCGCGATTATTGTGCCACTCTCCATAGTGCAGGCGTTGGGAGGCGTCCGTTCCGTGCCGGGGGGATTCGACGTGGAAGAGCTATTCGCACCTGGTAAGCGAATCGCACTACCGAAGCGGGAAGGGTTGTCGATCTTTTTCAACCAGGCGGACCGGCTGGTGAAAGTGTGGGAGCGGCGCGGCATCAAAGACATTCGCAAGAGCGCGATCCGCGATGCCGAGCATTGGATGCTGGACCGCATGCGCCTGTCCGACGGGTTAGGCGCGATCTATCCGGGCATCATGTATAGCATCATGGCGATGGATGCGCTGGGCTACGAGAAAGATCATCCCGATTTTCTGGAAGCGGTGCATCAATTTCATAAGCTGATTCTGGAGACTGAGGATCAACTGCGGTTCCAGCCGTGCGTATCCCCGGTTTGGGACACCGCCATCGCGATGTTCGCGCTTGGGGAAATGGCACAGGCCGAACCAGCGGCGATGACGCGCGCGGCGGATTGGCTGCTGACAAAGGAAGTGCGGCGTAAAGGCGATTGGTCAGTGAAGCGGCCGGACCTGAGTCCCGGTGGATGGGCCTTCGAATTCGCCAACGAGTACTACCCGGACATTGATGATACAGCGATGGTGCTGCTGGCATTCCTGCACGCCAAAGCGTCCGATCCGGAGAAGCAGGCGCGCGCCGAGCGGCGGGCCATCAACTGGCTGCTAGGCATGCAATCGACCGACGGCGGCTGGGCGGCGTTCGACGTAGACAACAACTGGCAAATGCTGAATAAGGTGCCGTTTGCCGACCACAATGCCATGCTGGATCCAACCTGCCCTGACATTACCGGGCGTGTACTGGAAGCACTATGCAGCCGCGGATTCACCTGCAAGGACCCTGCTATCGAGAGGGCGGTGCAATACCTGCTCACCACGCAGAAACCGGATGGAAGCTGGTATGGGCGGTGGGGCGTGAACTATGTTTACGGAACGTTTCTGGCGTTGCGCGGTTTGCGGGCGAGCCGGCATTCCGGGGTGGACGCGATTGCTGAAAAAGCGGCGTTGTGGCTGCGATCTATCCAAAACACGGATGGCGGTTGGGGCGAGAGTTGCGCCAGTTACGAAATGCATCGATACATGCCGGGCCCGAGTACGGCATCGCAAACGGCATGGGCTTTGCTGGGATTGGCGGCGGCGGGCGACACGCATTCCAGTTCGCTGGCGCGCGGGGTGCGATACCTGTTGGACACGCAAGCAGCCGATGGAACCTGGGATGAGAAGTTCACCACAGGTACAGGGTTCCCGAATGTTTTCTATTTGACCTACCACCTTTACCGGCAGTACTTCCCGCTAATGGCGCTGGCGGTTCTGGCGCCGCATTGGCGAAGCAGCCGGCCAAGTGCCGTTAACTCCGAAGCTGTTTAAAAGCATCCAGCGCGAATTCCAGATCCTGCCTGCTATGCGCGGCGGTAACACAAAGGCGGAGGCGAGCTGAGCCCTGTGGTACGGCAGGGAACATTACCGGAGTAACCAGAACACCCAGGTCGCGCAATCCCCGGGCGAGCATCGCGGTTGAAGTTTCATCGCGCAGGACCACGGGGACAATCGGCGTTTCCGACAAGCCCGTGTCATAGCCCAAATTGCGGAGTCCGTCCCGCAGGAAGTTCGCATTCGAGTTCAGCCGCGCTACCCGCTCCGGTTCCTCTTTCAGGATGGCAAGAGATGCGCGCACAGCGGCAACTGCCGATGGGCACAGCGCAGCGGAAAAAATAAACGGCGCCGCGGCGTGCTGCAGGAAAATTGCCAGTTCCTGCGAGACCGCGGCGAAGCCTCCATTAGAGGGGATCGCTTTCGCCAGTGAGCCGGTCCAGATATCGACGTCCGTCGCGGCGACGCCAAAATGCTCGTCGGTGCCGCGTCCGTTTCGTCCTAGAACGCCCGAGGCATGGGATTCATCAATCATCAAGTAGCAATCGAACTCTTTTTTCAGCGCAATTAATTCCGGCAGGCAGCCGATGTCGCCGTCCATGGAAAACACACCATCGGAAATGATCAGGGTGCGCTGGGCGGGTGGTCCGGATTGCAGTTCGTGACGAAGCGATTCTGCATTATTGTGCTGAAAACGCTGCACCTGGACACCGGAGAGCCGGCAGGCGTCAACCAGACTGCGGTGCGAGAACGAATCCAGAATCACCCTGTCTTGCGGGGCCAGCAGGGCTGAGACGACGGCGAGATTCGCCAGGTATCCCGATCCAAAGGTGATAGCGGCGTCGGTTCCCTTGAATTCCGCCAGATCCTTTTCCATCTGGAGGTGCAAGTCGATGGTGCCGGTGAGCAAACGGACTCCGCCCGTTCCGGTGCCGTACTTACGGATGGCTGCGATGGCGGCTTCGTCCACGCGAGGGTCGCCGATGAGGGCCAGGTAGTCATAAGACGAGAGCATCAGCATTTGATGTCCCTCGGTTTGGACCCACGGGCCGGACTTGCCTTGCAATGGTGCCTGGTACGGATAGACGCCGGCGGCACAAGCTGTGGCGGTCATCTCAAACAAGCGGCGGCCGCGGGCGTCAATCAGATTATGTTTCTGGAAATTCCACTTCTTTCCCGGCTGGAAGAAGCCGTTGAAAAGATCGCCTGAAGACGATGCGAGTACCCGGGTCGCGTTGATGCAATTTTGTTTATCAGTCATTGAAATGTAAAGCAGCCGGGACCATGTTACAGAACCCTGACTAGCGGTTGATTCTACCACTGAAAGGGAAGCGGAATGAAGCCCGCTCTTTGCATCTAAACAACCACCGCCTAAAGGCGGTGGGGTTGGCTGGCGACTGAAAGTCGCAGGGCGCGGCTAAAGCCGCCTGAAGCCTGTCCCGGCTGAGAGCCGGCTTAAGGCTCCGCGGGCGCGGTGATCTTGAACCCCTGATTATCTTGATCCCACTTCTGGTTTTCGATGTACTCGCGGATTGTCGCTTCGTCCACCGCGCCCACGCTCGCGCAAAAGTATCCTCGTGCCCACAGGTGTTGCCCCCAGTAGCGCTTTCTCAATTCCGGAAATTCATCTTGCAGCCTTCTCGACGATCTCCCCTTGATGTACTGCACCAGCTTCTCTGGGGCCAGATCCGCTGGCGCTGACAACAGCATGTGAACATGATCCGGTGACACGGCACCTCGCACGATAACCACATCGCGTGCTTCGCAGATCTGGCGTATCAGATCTCGCGCTCGCTCCGCTACGCGCCCCTTCTATATTTTGTACCGATACTTCGTAATCCACGCTTCGTGATACTTGATGTCAAAAACCGCGTGCGCACTCCGCCGGTAATCTGCCATCCTCCTATTCTGCAGCACTGTGGCTGAAAGCGGCCCGCCTAAAAGGCGGGGGGATTAGACCCGGCACATTGAACTAAACAACTACCGCCTAAAGGCGGTGGGGTTGGGTTGCGACTGAAAGTCGCAAGGCTCGGCTAAAGCCGCGTGAAGATTATCCCGGCTGAGATCCACTTTAAGCTCCGCGGGCGCACTCCGCCGGTACTCCAACATCCCTTTATTCGCCAGCACCGTGGGTGAAAGCGGCCCGCCTGAAAGGCAGGGGGGGTAGGCCCGGCAAATGGAACTAAACTATAGGCTGTAGACCAAACCCAGAGTCAACCGCAAATCGCCCGAACTGCCCGTTTGCGATGAACTCACTCGGACCACGGCTTTTCCGGTTTCTAGCAAAACATGGCTACGTGGATCCCGTACAGTAGATCAAAACGATAAACGCATGGAAAACTGAATGATGCGCGGATCGTTCGCCTGCTGACTCAAATCCTGCAACCCGGTCCCCCCATTAGGATTCACGTCGTTCGGGTGATTGAAGACGTTGAAGAAATCGGCTGTGATTCTCAGCTTCACCGCTTCGGTGATGCTGAAATTCTTGAACACCGATCCATCCACGTTCCAGTTGGCGGGCCCGAGAATAAACGCGCGCGAGTTCCAGTTCACGGTGTCGGTAATTGGCGTCAAGCGCACGGTGCCGTTCGTTAACGTGACTGGCAAGCGATTGTCGAACGCTGCGCCCAGCGGACGGAGCTTGCGGGCGTTCCGGTCCACCGGGATCAGCGCCTGCAGCTTCGTTTGATCGACGTTTGACGCCAGCCGCGGGTCGAAATCGCCCGCGAAATAGAGCCGCTGATTCCGGCCGTTGAGAGTCAAAGTCAGCTGTTGATCTCCGCTCAATATCGGATTGCCGAATAGGTA